>NZ_LXQB01000050.1 GCF_004421185.1 Methylacidiphilum sp. Yel
TGTCATACGTTTTTCTGATTCTCTATATACTGATGATGAGACTTTTAAGCCTCTGAGCAATATCGCCAACAAGAACAGGACGCCTGTACTTCGGACACCATACAATATGGTAATTGCAGGAATATACAATATTTTTATTGGATTTCAATTGTTCTTTTCTGTTCATACATAATTATACTACACATAGCTATAATTTATCGCCTTATATCCCCATGCCTGAAGGCAGGGGCATTACGGCGATGGATGGTAAAGCTAGAACAACTACCTACCACCATCCTTCTCCCCATCCTGTTGTCCATGGTTCAAATCCAACCGGTTCCCATAAATTTTCTAGAATGGTTTTTGTGGGAACTTTTTGGGCATAAGGAGGGAGCGATTCTTTGGGCCATAGAAAAAACTCTTCCCCTTCGACGATTAAATAATGTGGGGTCTCTATACTAGTTTTAAAGGGAGAGACGATCTTTCCAGCCACTGTAATCGTTTTGCCGGTTGAATAGACTTTGGGATCGACTTTTCCTTTATACCATAAATAAAATTTTCCTTTGGAAGGAGATTGTACTATGGGCTTGTCTGTGGAGGGATCCAGAGGTTTTTGAATAATCAACATTAAGCTTTCTCCTTCATGGTTCATACATCGTTGGATGACTCCCCCTAAAAGAACGTTTTGACCGATGAATGCGCTAGGACGAGCTGACAGTAAGGAAAATGAGGGCTGTTTGCTGGCTTTATGACGATAGGATCCTGTAATGGGGCTGATCGAACAGCCTCCAAGTAGGAAAAGGCTAAGAAAAAAAAATAACATTTTTTTTGAATTGCCAATCAGAATATTCACTTTCAATAGAATAGAAATGTATGGTTAATGAAAGAGTTCATTGACATTTCATCGTTGGAAAGAAAACTATCAAAATGTTTTTAAAAAGAAAGATCTAAATGGTAAGGGTAGCGCTTATTCAAAGCATTGGAGCTGTTGATCCGACTCAAGGACTGGCTCATCATTTGGAACTAATTAGCCAAGCTAAAGAACTTGGCGCAGAGATTATTTGTACTCAGGAACTTTTTAAAACTCGTTATTTTTGTAATCGAATTGATCCTGAATTTTTTAGTTGGGCTGAAGAAATCAATGGTCCTACCCTTCGATGCTTCATGGAAATTGCTAAAAAATTTAATGTTGTATTGATTGGATCGATCTTTGAAAAGCGGGCTGCTGGATTATATCACAATACGGCCATTGTAGTGGATGCGGATGGAAGCTATTTGGGCTGTTATAGAAAAGCGCATATTCCGGATGATCCAGGTTATTTTGAAAAGTACTATTTTGCAGCTGGAGAAAATGATTTTCCTGTTTTCCAGACCCGTTATGCAAGAATTGGGGTCTTAATTTGTTGGGATCAATGGTTCCCAGAAGCAGCCAGAATCGCTGCCTTAAAGGGGGCTCAGATCATTTTTTATCCTACAGCTATCGGTTGGCTTGTAGAAGAAAAAATGGCCTTTGGCCAAGATCAGTTGACCGCTTGGCTAACTATTCAGCGAGCCCATGCCATTGCCAACGGAATTTTCGTAGCTTCCATTAATCGAACTGGGGTGGAAGGAGACGATAAAAGTCGCTGGATTGAGTTTTGGGGGAGAAGTTTTTTGATTGATCCCTTTGGTAGAATCATCAACCAAGCTGGAGAAAAAGAAGAAATTGTGGTTGGAGAACTGGATTTTAGCCTCATAGAGAAGACAAGAATAAATTGGCCCTTTTTACGTGATCGGAGGATCGACCTTTATGAACAGATCACTCGAAGATATTTTCCTTAATTCTGTAGCTATTTGCTAGACCCATGCAAACGACCTCTTTCAGAAATAAAAATTCTCCAACAGCTTCATTATTGCGCTTTATGTTCCCAGCCGAATGGGAAAGGCATAGAGCAACTTGGCTTACTTGGCCTAGAAAAGAAAGTATTAGCTTTCCAGGACTTTTCCAAGCAGCTGAAGAAATCTGGATTCAATTGGCATTGGCTATCTCTCAAGATGAGTTGGTGAGAATAAACGTGTTTGATAAAACGCAGTTTGTTGAGTTAGAAAATCTACTCAAAGAGCGGGGGGGAGAAATCAACAGAAAAATTTTTTTATACGAAAATCCCGCCTATGAACCATGGTGTCGGGATCATGGGCCGATTTTTGTACGCAACGAAGAGGAAATAGCGATTGTGGACTTTATTTATAATGCCTGGGGTGGAAAATATCCCCCCTATGATCTGGATGATCATGTTCCTGAAAGAATTGGGAAATACTTAGGTATGCGGGTTTTTTCCCCTGGGATTGTTGTAGAAGGAGGGGCTATTGATTCCAACGGCAATGGTGTGCTTCTTGCTTCTAGAAAAAGTATTGATAATCCCAATAGGAATCCTGGAGTTGGCCTAAAAGAAATCGAAAAGATATTTTATGAATTTCTTGGAATAGAGAAAGTTATTTGGCTAGAGGCCGAAATCATGGGGGATGATACCGATGGCCATGTAGATCAGTACAGCAGGTTTGTGAGTGTAAATACCATAGCTTGCGCATTTGAAAGAAATGCTTCGGATGGCAATTATCTCAGTCTTCGAAAGAATATCGAACAATTAGCTAAAGAGTGTGATTACCACGGGAAGCTTTTTGAAATAGTCGAAGTGCCAATGCCCAACCCTGTCATAAGAAGTGGGATGAGATTGCCCGCTTCGTATTTAAATTTTTACCTGACAAATCATTCCCTCTTTGTTCCTACTTTTGAAGATCCAATGGATGAGATAGCCGAAGAAATTTTACAAGGTCTTTTTCCCGAAAGAAAAATTTGTCCTTTTTTTGCCAAAGATTTAGTTTGGGGTTTGGGAGCCATTCACTGTATAACTCAACAAGAACCTGGTTGGTAAGAAAGGATAGAAGAGAACCATAACATGATTTATCATCTTTCTTTGAAAGCTGTGGCCTTTGGCACCGGGTTCCTACATCTGCTTCTAGGGGCGATCGCTTTTTTATATCCCTCCTCTTTTTGTCGATTCCTTAAAAATTTTCCTAGAAATGATTTTCTAGGCAAGCTGCTAATGGGTACTTCGGTACTATGGGTCATAATCTTATTGGCGATTATGGATCTAGGTGAATATACCCAATATAGGATTTGGTTTATTCTTTTTGCTTTTATATTTGGGATACTGGTGATAGTGGCTATAGAGGACTTCATTTCCCTAAGGGCCTTGGCGCTTTTGCTTCTGTTAGGAGCAAATGTCATTTTAGATGGCACATTTTTAAGTATGCGAAGCTGGCGGATTCTACTTGTGCTCTTAGCTTACGGCTGGATAATTGTAGGAGTTTTATTCGTTGGTATGCCTTATCTGGCTAGGGATAAGATACTCTACTTCTGTTCTTCAGAAAGAAAGATCAAATTGACTGCTCTTTTGATTCTCATGTTTGGCCTGGTATTATCTTTGCTTGGTTTTATCGATGCGTAAATTCTTTTCTAAAGACAGAATGCTGATCATCAGGGGTGGAGGCTTGGGGGATTTTATACAGACTTTACCGGCAATTTATATTTTAAAGAATCAGGTGCAACCTTCCAAGCTGGAGCTACTTGGTACTCCTAGATTTGGAATTCTAGGAGAAAATCGATACTATTTTGATAAGGTTTATGATATAGGAGCTGCTTTTTTTACCCCTCTTTTTTCTCAAGATCTCATCCCCAGATTAGCCCTTAGAGACTATTTTGCATCAGTTGACATTGTCCTCTGTTATACCCCTGATGAACAAGGGATTTTGAGAAAAAATCTCTATGCTTTAGGAGTTAAAAAAGTAATTTACTGCCCCCCTTTTAGGGGCGTAGGAAATGTTGTGGAATGGCTTGCTAAGCCCATTATGGAATTAGGCATCATAAATTCTTTAGACTGTCTGCCTCCACCAAGGATTTTTCTCTCTAAAGAGGATGTAGAAAAGGCATTAGGCTTATTATGTGGTATAGAAAAGGAGAAAGTAAAAATAGCTATTCATCCTGGAAGTGGAAACCAGAAAAAATGTTGGCCAGTAGAAAATTGGGTCTCTTTTTGTCAGCGCATACAAAAAATGGGCTATCGTCTTATCCTGATCATGGGGCCAGCTGAAATGGAAAGAAAAGAGTTAAATGAGATTCCAGCCGATCTAAGAATAATAAATCAAGATCTTCCTTCTGTGGGTGCGATCCTCAAATTGTCTAACTTGTTCTGTGGGCATGATAGTGGTATAACGCAGTTGGCTATGGCTGTTGGGTGTCCTTCGATTGTTTTATTTGGTCCTACTGACCCTACTATTTGGATGTACCCAAGATTAGACAAAAGATTCAAAATATTGTGGAATAAGGACAAAAGACTAACATTTAGCGTAGATGAAGTTTTTAGTTGTTTTTTGAAATGTTTAAAAGAAGGTATTTAACATGACCCGATTCATATACTTGGATAACAATGCGACTACACCTGTTGATCCTGAAGTCCTTAAGGAAATGGTTCCCTTTTTTTCTGTCTACTATGGGAATCCTTCCAGTCCTTATCGACTTGGTCAGGAAGCCAAGCAGTATGTAAAAAAATCAAGGATTGCTCTTGCCCGGTTTTTAGGTTGCGAAGAAGAAGAAATTGTTTTCACTAGCTGTGGGACTGAATCAAATAATGCTGCGATTTTGTCTGCGCTTCGAACAACAGGGAAAAAAAGAGTCATTACGACGGCCACCGAACATTCTGCCATTTATGAGTTATGCGTTGACTTGGAGAAAAGAGGGTTTGAAGTTCTGAGAATCGGTGTGAATGCATCTGGTTTATTAAAGCTGGAAGAGATAGAAAAACATCTGACTGCGGATACAGCTATTGTCTCTGTTATGTGGGCCAATAACGAGACCGGTGTGGTTTTTCCTATCGAGCAAATCGCAGCAATGTGTCAAGAAAAAGGGGTGTTATTTCATACCGATGCGGTGCAGGCGATTGGGAAAATTCCGATTGATCTATCCCAGATCCCCGTTGATTTTCTTTCTTTGACTGGTCATAAGTTTTATGCACCAAAAGGGATTGGTGCCTTGTTCATTCGTAAAGGAAAACAGTTTGAACCTTTTATGCGAGGCGGATCTCAAGAGATGCATCGTCGTGCTGGAACAGAAAATGTCCCGGCTATTATTGGAATGGGCAAAGCTATAGAGATCCTCTCTCAGAACATGGAAGAAGATAATAAGCGAATTTTACAGCTAAGGAATCTTTTAGAGTCGAGGATCTTAGAAGAAATTCCTTTTACAAAAGTCAATGGTGATAAAGAGCATAGAATTGTTAATACGACAAATATCTTTTTTGAGGGCGTAGATTCAGAAACTCTTCTTTTTGATCTTGACCAAAAAGGCATATATGCCTCTGGTGGATCGGCTTGCACAACAGGTTCATTGAAGCCATCTAGGGTATTGACGGCCATGGGTCTAAATCCTATAGAAGCCAAATCAAGTATTCGTTTTTCCTTAGGAAGGTATAATACTGAAGAAGAGATTCATAGAGCTGTTGACGAGATTAAAAAGTCTGTGGAAAAAATAAGAAAAAAATTACCGAAGTCTTCGTAGTTCATCTTTTTTTCTTAAGCAATGGCTTTTTTAATCATTGGAAACATCCTTTCAAACCATTGTGAGAGGTTGCTAGAATGCCTGTGTCTTTTGGGGATGGGGGAGTATGCCCCAGCTATCAAAAAAGTTGGATGATAATGTAAAATATTTATATAAACTTATTTAGTAGGATTTCATGCTAAAATGTTCGATAGAAGATATTCTTTCCATAGAAAATTTAAGAAACACGCTTTTTCCGGTAACTCGCAATAGAGTTTTCATGGCTCATGCGGCCGTTTCGCCTTTGCCCGCTCCTTCGGCAGAAAAGATATCGGCAGCCGCATTTGATGCTTCGGATTGGAGCCAAGAAACAGAATCATTTTTTGAAACCATTACAAAAGCCAGAGAAACCGCTGCTAAATTGATCAATGCTAAGCCCTCCGAAATAGCTTTACTAGGCCCTACCGCTCTTGGACTTAATTTGGTAGCCAATGGTATCCCATGGAAACCAGGGGATGAAGTTGTCTATTATCCAGATGATTATCCGACCAATGTCTATCCATGGAAAAATCTTGAAAAATTTGGGGTTAAAACCGTTCCTTTATGTCCTGAAGAACCAGGCAAAATAACCTTGTCTCTGCTTTTGAGTGTCCTTAGCTCCAAAACAAAGCTTGTGGCCCTTGCTAGTTGTCATTATCTTTCAGGTTATCTTTTGGATTACAAAGAAATTGGCAAAGCACTTCATGAGAGAGGCATTTTATTTAGTTTAGATGGGATACAGTCCTTAGGCATTTCAACTATGGACTCTGAATATTTTGATTTTCTCAGTGCTGATTCTCATAAGTGGCTTCTAGGTCCTCTGGGAGCAGGGATATTCTATTGCAAAGAATCCTTACAGGATTACCTAGCTCCTTCTTTGCTTGGTGCATGGAATGTCAAGTCCCCCCATTTTATTGCCCAGGAAACTATGGAATTAGAAAAAGGAGCTCGACGCTATGAAAGTGGGGCTCTCTATGCTTTAGGCATTATTGGAATGGAGGCTTCGATGGATCTGTTGCTTGCAGTTGGTATAGATAAAATCAGAGAAAGGATTCTTTTTCTGCATCAGTATCTTAGAGAAAGTCTAAATCGAATTGGTTGGAAATGCTTGTCAGACGATTTTCCCCTTGAGCGATGTTCTGGAATAGTTTCTGCAACTGCAGCTGGAGTTGATCCTACAGAACTGCTTGCCAAATTAAAATCCCAAGGAATAATAATTTCTTTTCGGATGGATAGGAATAAAAATTGGTATATTCGGTTTTCTCCACACTTTTATAACACCGAAGAGGAGATTAATAGAGCCATTGAAATCTTATCCCATAAGGACTGAGATTTCCTTTTGTATTGGAAAAAGATTATGCTTTTTGACTATCATCTTCATACTCCACTGTGTGGCCATGCTGTTGGAGAACCGTCGGAGTATGTTAAAGTGGCGATAGAAAAGGGACTAATCGAAGTGGGATTTGCTGATCATAATCCTATGCCACATTATTTCGATGACTGGAGAATGTCTCTTGACCAGCTCGATGAATATTTCCAACTGATTGAAGAAACAAGAAAAAAATTTCCAAATTATCCTATTAGACTTGGATTAGAGTGTGATTTTCTTTTGGGTTATGAAAAGCATATTCAGTTTTTATCGACTTTAGCTCCCTGGGACTATCTTATAGGCTCCATCCACTACATTTCCAAGGATTGGGACATTGATAATCCCTCAAAATTAAATAAATGGGATGAATATTCAGTGGAAGCCGTCTGGACCGAATATTTTTCTTTGTATACAAAGATGGCTTGTTCAGGGCTTTTCGATTTTTTAGCACATCCTGACTTGGTAAAAAAATTTAACCGGAAACCCCAACAAGATCTTTCTTCTTTTTACAAAGAAGCGCTTAATGCGATGGCTGATCATCATCTTGCTTTTGAAATTAATACGGCAGGTCTCAGAAAGCCAGTTCAAGAAATCTATCCAGAAAAACGCTTTCTAGAAATGGCTTATGAAAAAAAAATTCCTATTTTAATTAGTTCTGATGCCCATAGTCCTGCCGAAGTCGGCAGTGACTTTGATAAAGCTCTTTGCCTAGTCAAAGAGGTCGGTTATAGGGAGCTAACGCGATTCAATTCAAGGAAAAAAGTCCTTTATCCTTTGTAAAAAAAAGATGCAAATTGACAGGATGCGTCCGCCACAAGCCACTGGCTTTAGTCATGGGGAGGTTCAGATCGATGGTGTCATTCTTTGCGGAGGGCAAGGCAAACGGATGGGGGGAAAACAAAAGGGGCTTTTCCTGCTTAAAGGAAAACCGTTATTTGTCTATGCTGCTGAAAAACTCGCACCACGGGTAAAAACTCTTTGGATCAGTGCCAATCGTTTTCTCGATGAATATGCTAAATATGGATGGCCTGTTATAAAAGACTGTGTAGAAAATCTGGGACCGCTAGGAGGGATCTATTCAGTTCTTTTGAATATACAAAGTTCTTTGTTGTTAGTTCTCCCCTGTGATTGTCCTTTTTTTGAAATTGGATGGGAAAGAGTCCTTCTGGAAAAACTCCTTTCTTCTTCTGCTTCGGTTGCCTATATTTCGGATGGACAAAAAGAACAGTTTCTTTTTGCTCTTTTTAAAAAATCCGCATTGTCACAGCTAGAAGAATATCTGCTTTCAGGACAGCGACAAGTTGAAGGTTTTTATCGAAAGGTCGCAGCACTTAAAGTGGATTGGGCTGATGCATCGCAAAGATTTTTTAACATTAATACTCTTGAAGCATTTGAGGAAGCCAATAAGATGTTTGATTGGATAGATAAAAGCTAAGTGAATGCAAAAACAAGCTATAGCTATTGTTGGCTTTATAGGGAGAAGCGGTTGTGGGAAAACAACACTAATATGTAAACTTATTGCATTGCTTACTTCTAAAGGCTATAAAGTTGGGGCTTTAAAGCATACCCATAAAGGATTTCAAATGGATTGTCCTGGAAAAGATAGTTTTAAGTTTAAAGAGTCTGGAGCTTCAAGCGTCTGCATCATTTCGGAAAAGCAAGCGGCAATGATTGTGGATTGTGAGTGTTCTCAACAAATGGTTCTCAATGCATTTTTTGATCTGATGCGATCTTTTAGCTATCATTTTATCTTGATCGAAGGTTTTAAGAAGGATCCATTCCCGAAGTTTTGTTTTATCGATAGGATTGAACAAGGGGAAGAAGTGTTGCAAGAAACAGATAATTGCCTTGGATTCATTACAGGACAAAGAGCACCGGTAAGTTCTTACAAAAACTTACCCGTTTTTTTTAGAGACGATGCAACGGCTATAAGTTCTTTTTTGTTAGATACCAGACTTCCTTTAGGTAGTTGAAAGAAAACAAAAATTAATGATGACTCAGCAACCTCTAACTTATATTTCCATTGCTCTTGCCTTAGAGATAATAGAGAAAACTATTAATGAAATCAAAGGGGATAAACTCCTTCCCTTAGAAGAATCATTCAACTCCATCACTGCTGAGGATATTTTTTCCCCTACTGCCTTTCCCCCTTTTGATATCTCTATGATGGATGGATATGCTTTTTGTTCAGAAGCTCTTTTAGAAAATAAAGAAAAAGAGTTTTTAGTGGCGGCTGAAGTGTATGCAGGTATGCCCATTTTGGAAGATTTCCACCCCAATCAATGCGTTAAAGTAGCCACAGGGGCGGTTATTCCTAAACCCTTTGATCTGGTTGTCGTCCAAGAAGAGGTTCATCCTGAGAATGGCCGCATCAAAATAAAAGGTGCCTATAAAAAGGGTGAAAATATCCGAAAAGCCGGAGATGAAATCAAAAAAGGGGAATTGCTTTTTCATAAAGGGATAAAAGTAGATTCCAGGACGATCAATCTTTTAGCAACTTTAGGCATTACGCAGCTAAGAGTGAAACCCAAACCGGTTGTGTACTTGTTAAGCACGGGGACTGAACTTAAAACAGTCGGGGCAACTCTTGAGATGGGCCAGCTTTATGATAGCAATAGGATTTTTCTGTCCAATGCGTTAAAAGAGCTTGGAGTGGAGGTGATTGGTGGAAATATAATAGCTGACGATATGGAGGCACTAGAAAAGGAAATGGATAAGGCCAAGAGGTGCAATGCCAATCTTATATTATCTACTGGGGGATTGTCTGTTGGAGAAAAAGATTTTGTTGCTAAATTTATTGATACACAATGTAAAATTTATTTTAAAAAAATTGCTATTAAGCCAGGCCGTCCCTTCTCCTTTGCTTCTTTTGATGGGATTCCATTTATAGCTCTTCCTGGGAATCCTGCCGCTGTTGTGGTCTGTTTTTATGAACTGCTAAGAAAGGCTGTTACCAAACTTATGGGATGGTCTAGGAATCCGTTTATAAAATTTCAGGCGCATCTAGCGATGGATGTAGCAAAAAAACCGGGGAGAACAGAATACTATTTTGCAAAAGAAGAGGATTGCCGTGGCAAAATACTAGTTCATCCGGTGTCGTTGGCAGATCCTTCAGGGGTTTTTTCAGCGACAAAAGCAGATGTTCTTATTAGTTTGGCTCAAGAGTTGAGCCTCGTTCCCAAAAATACACTTATAGAGTGTATTCGACTTTGATTGGCGCTAAGCTATTATTCTGGCCAAATCACCTTTCTTTTATAGCTCTCTTCATTGAGAGGTCATTTGGCATTCTTTATTGATGTTCTATACAAAAATTTTGTAATGACTTCTTTAAAATCATCATTGAATAGTCTTAATTCGTGATTGGCATTAGGAATGATCCACCAAAATTTAGGATTTTTTGCCGCATCAAAGACTCTTTGAACCATATTAATTGGCATTCTGACATCCTGCTCGGCAGCAAGAATGAGGAGGGGACAACCGATGTTCTTTGCCGCCTCTACACAATCAATTTTATGAGCATCAATGCCATAACTTCTTTTGAGATGCCATGAAACGATTGGAACCATTGGGAACTCGTTCAATCTAAATAGTACCTTAGCATGGGTGATTAAAGCATTATAAAGAGTGTCAAATGGAGCATCGGCTATTATTGCACTGATTTTTCCATTAAGCTTTGATCCAGAAAGAAGAGCGGTGACGGCCCCAAGAGAAGTTCCCCAAAGAATAGGGGAAGTATATCCTTTTTTTTCTAGTTCTTCTATCCAACTTTCTATATCCAAGCTTTCTTTCAACCCTAAGGTGACTACAGTAGGATCACTTTCACCGTGTCCTCGTAAATCAATGGCAAGAACAGGAAATTCTAGAGTATGCCCTAGTTGGATATAACTCATCATAAATTCCTTATTGGCCCCTAATCCATGAATAACAATGATTGGGGGTTTCTTAGAGGAAGAGCTTGGTGGAGGAATAAACCAAGCTGCTAGTCCTATATTGTCTTTTGATAGGATTTTCCAATTTTGATATTTTAAACCAATCAATTCAGGATTTAGATTCGGGCTTGCTGCGGGCGGTACAGTCACAGCGAGATTCGCCAAAACTTTCCCAAAGAAATACAAGCCTAAAACAAGAATAGAAATAGAAAGAATTACAAGGCCAAGGAAAAAAAGAAGAAGAGAAAATAACATAGGAAGTATTTAAACCAATCTATTACCATTGGGAAAAAGTCATTAATCTTTGCTTTTTTGTTCATACTATAGAGAGGCTACAGACTAACCACAAGAAAGAATAGGCCTTGGAAGCCCTTGGCTTTACATTCAGTCTCCTTCAGATAAACTGACCTCTACGGTAATTAATCCTCTAAAATCACCAAGTTTATATCCAGTTGCTTCATCTAAGGGATATCTTTTCTGCAATTCTTCTTTAAGAGATGGACTCATCTGGCTTAGAGATCCGTGGCAGTTTAAACAAATATTGCCGATAAAAAGTGGTTTATAATACCGGTATTTAGTAGTCCAATTTTGTTCTACTTTCTGGACATAACTAGAAGGAAAAGGTTCATGTCTTCTCTGAGCCTCTAAAAAAATTTCGAGGGCCTCTTTTTCTGCATAATCAGGTTTGTTTAGAGGATTTCTTATCTTATCAGAGGTCCTTTTTAAAAGGGTGATTCTTGCACCATGCTTTTCTTTTACTTGATCTGTCAAAGCTAAGGCTTGTAAATTGCAAAATTTGAGGGTCTCTATAGGCCCGATTTCCTTAAGTTTTGTTGTTAAGATATTTTTAAGAGATTCTTGAAGTTCTTGTGCTATAGGAGCAGCAATTTTTTCGATTGCTTGACTTTTTTCCATCGAAGCAATGCTTGTTACCGGTTCCTGTTGAGATTGGCAAATGAATACAAAAGAAAAATAAAGAAAAAAAAAGCAAGACAATCTCAAGGTTCTCTTACAAATAACTAGATTCCATTTCATATCATAAATCTTCCTTTATGTTGCAGAAAAAGGCTTAAGAGAGCGCCTATACCGTTAACTATCAAATATGATCCAATGAGATAGGCAATGGCATTAGGAAAAAGAAAAAGAAGAATAGCTATAGCCATAGGGAAAAAGCTGAAAAAGGAAGGTCCTATTGTTAGAAATGTCAAAAGTCCAAACAAAACAAAATGCAAAGCCACTAGATAGGCTATCAAGTTTGGAAAGAGGAAAATCAGTAGACCGCATAAAGCTGTCCAAAGACAAAACAGGAGAGGAAGATGGAAAAAGAAACCAAAAACAGAAAAAAGAAGCAAATAAGAAGCAATTAAGAAATAGAGGAAATGGGGCTTAGCAAAAAGAATGAATCCAAATAACAAAGAGAGGATAGCCTGAATCCAGAATTTTAATGTATTATGCATTTATAAAAAATTATTTTGTCATAGGGGGGAAGGCGTTTTTGAAATTTTAACGTTAGTTAAGATGACTCTGGTGATTTGTTGAGTTTTTTGACCTCTTCAAGGATTTCTTGTGCATGCGTCTCAGGTTTGACCTTTAGATTACGCCATACAATTTTTCCGTTTCTAACCAAGAATGACTGCCTTGAAGCATGGCCGTTTTTTTTGCTAACCCCAAATTTTTCCACGAGTTTTCCTTCAGGATCAGCCAAAAGAGGAAAGGGAAGATGGTATTTTTCTTTGAATTTTTTTTGAGCCTCTTTTGTATCCATACTAATGCCGAAAACTTTAATTCCATGATCTATCAACATCTTATAATTATCTCTTAAATTACAGGCTTCTTTAATGCAACCAGGGGTATCCGCCTTGGGATAAAAATAAAATAAGAAGGTTCCTTCTTTAGCAATAGATTGTAAAGAAATGCTATTGCCATCTTGGTCAATAGCAATGACATCAGGAACATCGGCCCCAATTTCCAATGGTAACGTAGTCTGATTCATATCAATAACTTATAAAAGAAAGAAAAAAAAGAAAACGAAAAAGACCACTGTTAGATCAATTGCCATTGTATTTTTTATTTTTTCTCTCTTTAATTGTTACATATGAAAATCTTTATCTTTTCTTTATTTCTTTTACTTTTTAGCTCCCTCTGTTTTGAAACTTTCGGCAAAAATCCGACTGACCCTCTTCAAAACCGACAACATGAAAAGGCCAATCCTAACACTAATGCATCTACTTTTAATACATCAACAAATAGAAAGGTTGCGGATTTAAAGAAAAAACACAGTCGGATAGAAAAAATATTCAATGATTGGCAACAAGCAGTTGCAAGGCAAAACCAGAAAGCAGCTGCAGCCCTTCATCAAGAGTATCTTCGAGAACAACAGGATTTTTTAAAACAATGGAACCAATGGGAAAAGGAAGCTCAAGAGCAGCTGAAAAAAGCTGAAAAGGCTATCGGAAAGGAAGCAGGAAAAATTCAAAAAGATATGGAAGAAGTATCCCAAGACACAAAGACCAAATAGAACATTAGCGGTGGAAGCCTCCCATTCCTCCATGAAAACCGCCCATCCCGCCGTGGAATCCACCCATTCCTCCATGAAAGCCCCCCATTCCTCCATGGAATCCACCCATCCCTCCATGAAACATACCTGGATGACCAATAAAGCCTTGGTGCCCTATAAAGCCTTGATGGCCATAAAATCCTCCATGGCCTAGGCCACTGGCCCCATGGAATATGAATCCATGGGGGATTCCAGTACTTCCGTGAAAGCTGCTTATTCCTGAAAAAGAATGAAGGTGTGCATTGCCTAATTGACCTGCAAAATGAGAAGATGCATTTCCGCCTCTAAAATGAGAAGCCAGATGACCAAAAGAAGGCGTATTTAGTGTATGGCCTGTGATATCATGAAGACCATGATAGGTTAGATGTTGCGGATGGACAGGGGAAAGCGAATTGTTAAGTTGCCCATGTGCCCAGTTCCCATGATGTAAGCCAATAAGGTTTTGATGATCCTGGTGAAGAAGCTGATGAAAATCTGAATGAAGAGAGTTTTGAGTTGAAGCATGGGAGAGTGCATGAGCCGTATCGCGGATCCCATTGGCATGGACCAATTGGTGTTGGGTAGCATGAAAAGATCCAGGATGGTTAAAAGGATGGCCTGCAGAAGGAATAGTATGGGTGGGACCGATTCCCATATGTTGATGCATGGTGCCAGGATGTTGTTGGGTAGGTGTTTTTGTAACAAAGACATTTTTTTCAATTACAACTGGAAAAAATCCAAAGGGACCCCATAGGAAAGGCCACCACAATCCCCAACCAAACCCAAAGCCAAAGCCCCAACCCCACCACCACCAGGGCCATCCCCATCCCCATCCATATCCATAGCCTCCCCATGGGTTTCCCGAATAGGTTAATTGGGTATTGTTTTCTTCGTTTCCAACATAGAGTTGAGAGGAGGGAGTAGAGGCGTTGGCAAGAGCAGGAGCCGTAGTTGTAGAATAAGCGGCAGCTTTAGAAGCGGCCAGAGCTTCTTGTCGTTTTAATGATTCTTTTTGCTGGGCGATGGCAGCTAAAAGTTCGTTTCTTCTCTGATAAGCAAGTTGGATATCTGTTTGAAGCAAGTGGAGATCTGAAGAATAACTGTCTATTTTTGCATTGATGGCTGTCCATCGGTGCAAAAGAACAGGATCGAATAAATCTGACTGGGAAGATAAATTCCACTTTGCTACAAGGGAGGAAATTTCGGTGTTGATTTTGGCAATTTTTGTAGAAAGCTCATCCAAAAGGGTTTGATATCTAAAAAGGGAAGTTTCCATCAAGGATATTGGAATCTGTTCAGGCAAAGAGGATCTCAAGGTATTTTCATAGAGAGTGTCAAATTGTTTTTTTTCTGTTTCAATTTGCTGCATTAAAGGGGATAAGTTATCCAGTTCCTTACCCAGTTCATATCTGAACTTTCTAATTTCAGTTTGTTCTTGGGTACTTTGTCTTTGCCAAATACTCATCCCCAAGAGGATAGAAAGAGATAAAAAAATGCCAGTTAAGGTTAACAAAATACGCTTATAATGAGAAGGCATCACTTAAAATCTATTCGGAAAACCATTCTTGGCAATAGTACAACAAAGGTTAGGAGCAGAAAAAAGAAAAATGCCTAGCTTATCCTATCAATCCCGCTATAAACATTAAATCTTTTTTTACGGAGGAATCCTACAAGGGTCATAGAAAATTTATTAGCAATAAGGACTGCCAGACTGCTGGGAGCAGAGACAGAACAGAAAAATTTAAGCCCTGCCATGTAAGCTTTTTGAACTAGCTCATAGCTTGCCCTACCACTAACCATAACAATGTGTTTATTCATTGGAATTAGACCTTCTCGAAGGGCATGTCCAATTAATTTATCCATCGCGTTGTGCCTTCCAACATCCTCTTTGATTTGGATCAAGTTCCCTTCAATATCGAATAAAGCGGCAGCATGCAATCCTCCTGTCGTCTTAAAAAGGTTTTGTCGTGTTTGAAATTCTTCAGGCAGCTTATAAAGAATCTCTACTGGGATTTTCCAATTGTTTTGGGAGCTTGCTGAAACGTTTTCTTTTTTGTCTAATAGCTCAACAACAGTTCTCCCGCAAATCCCACAAGCACTGGAAGTCATAAAATGTCTTTCGAACTGTCCCATTGCTGGGAGATGGGGTTGATTCAGGGTAACCAAAAGCGTGTTGTATCTCTGTGCTTCTGCAATTTCTTTTCTTATGCAATAGGAAATGGAATGCACGGACTCTAGTCCAGGCACAATGCCTTCAGAAAAAATAAATCCAAGGGACAAATCAAAATCAGCGCCTGGTGTTCTCATAGTAACAGCAAGCGTTTTTTCTTCACTGCCTGCTCTAAGTCGAATTTCTAAGGGTTCTTCAGTAATCACATAGTCCAACCTGTTCCTTTTGTTCGAATCAGAAAATTCCCATATTCGAACTGGTACTTTCGATCCTGGCCTTTGTTCTTCCATCATGCTTCAAAACCTTACTAATCTTAAAAACATTCTCTAAAGAAGGAAAGATGAAAAGCAAATAATGGCTTTAAAAGAATTACAACATTTTGTCCCTTATTTCTCTCTCATTGACATTTCCCTTAAGGTTATTTAAAAATAGCTATGTGTTTTCTATATTTTACATCTCTCTTCAGCTTTTTCTTAATACCCCCTTTTTCGGTTTGTTTTGCTCAAAGCCAAAAGCCGTTGCAGACTTCTACATTAACGGTCGCGGCTGCAGCGGATTTGAGGTTTGTTCTTCCTGAGATTATTAGTCCTTTTCAGACTCTCAATCCAGATGTAAAAGTAGAAGTTATCTATGGAGCCTCTGGAAAATTTTATGAACAGATCCTAAGAGGGGCGCCTTTTGATATTTTTCTTTCTGCAGATAAAGAATATCCTTTTTTACTATATACCAAAGGTTACGTAGCTGAAGAACCGTTCCAATATGCTGTAGGTAGGCTAGTTCTTTGGATGCGAAAAGGTTTGTTTGGAGAGGGAAAAGATTGGAAAGAGTTGCTCACTAACAAGAAAGTATCGAAAATAGCCCTTGCTAATCCACTGCATGCTCCTTATGGAAAAGCAGCTAAAACTGCTTTAGAGAATGCAGGACTGTGGGAGAAATTAGATTCTAAATTTGTCTATGGAGAAAACGTCATTCAAGCCTTTCAGTTTGCTGAAGAAAAAGACGCAGAACTTGCCTTTATTCCCCTGGCAATCGCTTTGTCGCCTAAAGCTAGCAAGGAGGGGAATTATGTAGAAATTCCTCTTTCGTTTTACCCAAAAATCCTTCAATATGGCATTATTATAAAAAAAACAGCGAATCTTTCTATTGCTAAAAAATTTAAAGATTATCTTTTAAGCGAAGAAAGTCAGAAGACCTTAAAAAAATATGGGTTTGGTCCATAAAACCTGATTGGAAACGTGGATTGGATAGCACTTTGGTTAAGTTTAAAATTATCCTTTTGGACAACCATCTGCCTCTACCTCTTGGGTATACCTCTTGCCTATTGGTTGAGTTTTGGCAAAAAAAGAAAGTGGAAAATACTTGTGGATTCCATAGTTAGTTTGCCCTTAGTTTTACCTCCAACTGTTCTTGGTTTTTATCTACTTATTCTTTTTGGTAATTCAGGTATTGGCACTGTCTATTCCAAATTGTTTGGAAAATCTCTAGTGTTTTCTTTCGAAGGCTTACTCATTGCCTCTATAATTTATAGTTTGCCTTTTATGGTTCAGAATTTAGCAGGAGCTTTCAGTCTGGTTGATAGCAAGCTCATTGAAGCTTCTTTATGTTGTGGAGAAAGCCAGTGGAATACTTTTTTTAAGGTCATCTTTCCTCTTTCTTTACAAGGATTTCTGCGGGGGACAGTTTTAAGTTTTACTCATACCTTAGGAGAGTTTGGTATCGTGCTGATGGTGGGAGGGGATATACCAGGTAAAACTCGAACTATTTCTATAGCTTTATACGACCAAGTCGAAGGACTCAATTACCAAGGGGCAAATACGACGGCGCTCGTACTTCTCTTATTTTCATTCTTCGTCCTTTTTCTTGTATATTCCACTTCAAATAGCCAATGGAAAAGAAAAAATCTTTTTATTTAAAAATAGAAAAGGATCTTTCCCAAGATTTTCGAGTTGAAGTAGAATTAACTCTTCCTCTATTTCCATCTTCTTTAATAGCGATATTTGGTCCATCAGGGAGCGGAAAATCGACTCTTTTACGTTGTATCGCTGGACTAGATATTCCAGATCGCGGAATTATTAGAGTTGGCGAAGAACTCTGGCTGGATACAGAAAAAAAGATAAATGTTCCTCCCTATAAAAGAAGTATAGGCTATGTTGTTCAAGAAGAGGCTCTTTTCCCTCATTTAAAAGTTCAAGACAATGTGAGTTATGGACTTAAAAACCAACTTAAACTCACTCAAGCAGAAGCTAGGGATAAAGCAAGGCAAGCCTTGAGAAAAGTGGGGATTGAACATTTGGCCTCGCGGTGGCCGCAAACCCTTTCTGGCGGGGAAAGAAGAAGAGTGGCTTTGGCCAGGGCAATAGCCAGAGAGCCAAAGTTGCTTTTACTCGATGAACCTTTAAATGGGCTTGATTTTAAATCAAAAGAATATCTAAGACAGCTTATTGAAGAAATTGCCTCTGAAAACGGAAGGCTGACAGTATTGATTAGCCATGAAAAAACTGAAATTATCCAAATGGCTCGATTTGTCGGAATAATTGATCGTGGAAAACTCCTCCAACTTGGAGAGCTGCGGGAAGTGTTTCTGCAACCTGAAACGGTTGAGGTCGCTAAAATCATCGGTATAGAAAACATCATTCCAG
The DNA here is from genome assembly GCF_004421185.1 of Methylacidiphilum sp. Yel. Classification (GTDB taxonomy): domain Bacteria; phylum Verrucomicrobiota; class Verrucomicrobiia; order Methylacidiphilales; family Methylacidiphilaceae; genus Methylacidiphilum. Next base: position 18,234 of record NZ_LXQB01000050.1, read on the forward strand.
GGGAAATTCTTGACATAATCAATGGGAATGTGAGGATGAAGACACCCATTGGGCTTGTGGAAGCTGTTTTAAAAGAAAATATGGGAAAAATTATCAGCGGGAAAAAAGTCTTTTGTGTTTTCCGTGCAGAAGATCTTTCTCTTTGTAAGCCAGACGGTGTATCAGCTCCAGCAGGTGGACTACAAGGGTTCAGCGTAAGAAATCGTTTTATTGGAATCATTAAAAAAATAAAAGTCAACGAAGGTTTTGCACAGGTTTTTATAGATTGTGGGATGGTCTTAACTGCACTTATAAGCCACAACGCTCTTTTTGAAATGAAAATAAAAGAAGGGGATAGCGTTTGTTCTTTACTTAAGGCGGGGGGAATACACCTGATAGAAAGAGATTTTTAAGTAGAAAGACTATAGATTGATTTTAATAAACGGCTCCAGCAAGCCTTTCCGATGGGAGAGCCGTATGGTGCATACAGTAGGAGCAATCGACTACTTGATTGGTAAACCGGTTTTTTTTTCTTGTATGCATTGGCTGGTCTCTGAAACCAAAGCTGTCTTTCTATTCCGTGAAGCCTAAGCCTTGGTCTCATTATAGCTAGGTAAAGAAGATGGGACACAAAAGAGCCAGCTGATTTATCCCCCCTCTGCTATGGTAGCTTCTTTGTGATGCTTAATCGATGGATCAATTGTTTTACCCTCTATAGCTTCTAGCCCTTCAAAACAGTGGAGGGGGGGGTGAACCGCAGCAAAGAACAAAGTGTTTAGCCCTTTTGACTTACCTACCCAAAGCAAGTTGCAATGCCGAATTGCAGAGAGGATTTTAGATAGAATACTTCTTTAAAGCAAAAATAAGAGAAAAGATACCGAGGGGAATAAGCCGGATTCTGTAATCCAGTCTCCTGGATTTGTCGCCATCTGTCTATCCCTGAGGGATCCGCTCAATCAAGGAGCGGTGCGGTCTACCTGGGACATCTCAAATCTAACTTTGAGATTTGAGAATGGCAAGGCTACCATTGTCCCTGCTTGACCTTGCTCCACAATGGGTTTGTCCTGCCATGGATGTTACCATCCATGCGGTGGGCTCTTACCCCGCCTTTTCACCCTTACCCAAAGTTCTCTTTGGGCGGTATTTTTTCTGTGACACTCTCCGTCTTGAATGGCTTTCGCCAATTCAAGCCCATTGTTTCCAATGGATTGTTGCCTTGAAGAGTCCGGACTTTCCTCTCGGTGCTTATAGCCCCGAGCGGCGACATCCCCTTGGTATCTGTTTAATAGAATAGCCAATCTTTTTGTTCCTTGCAAATAGAACAAGACCTTTATAGAGCTTAACCTTCATGAAAAGGCTTAATAGTCTCTAAAAAAATACCCATTGATAGCAACTCAAGAAACAAGCCCAAAAGAAGCTAATGCCGCTTTTGTTTTTTCAAAGCATTCATGTCTAATAGCCTCAATACCAAGGCTGCGGGCAATGTCGACGAACATTGGTCGATCTTCTATATAAAGCACAGATTGTGGAGGAGACTGAGATACATCAAGGGCCAATTGAAAAATATCCACGTCAGGTTTTCTAAGGTGCACAAAAGAAGAAACGATGAAATAATCGATAAGGTTATAAAGTCCAAATTTTTGAATCCTATAAATTTGCAGCTCTCTACCTTCATTGCTTAAAACCGCTAACCTTAAGTTATATTTATTTTTCAGATTCTTGATTAGTTCTATCATTTCTGGATAAGGACGGGAGAGGCTAAACATAAATTGCCTGAAATCCTCCATGCTAAACGGGCGATTTTGATAGAAAACCGTTCTTTTTAAATACTCATGCAAAGTTAGCTTTCCTTGTTCATACGTGTCGAAAGTTAAATGATGCCTTTCTTCAAATTCTACAGGATCTAGCCCAAAAACCTCAGCTGCCTTTTTTCTTCCAGTAGTATCCCATCCATTCGTTAAGAGTACCCCTCCGACATCCAAAAAAAGGGTGTTAATTGGAGAGAAAGGCATAAAAGGATTTTTTTTAGAAAAAAAATAGAAAGTAAAAAAAGTTGCTCTAAAAAATATAGGCTCAATGAGGAATACTTCCTCATTATTCAGAACGGATGCGCAGAGAAAAAAACGCCGTAAAACAAATGACTGACCCAATCATTAGACTCAATTTTGTACCAAGGAATTGAGCCAAAGACCCCATTAAGAGATTTCCGATGGCAAAGAAACCTTGGAAAAAAAAAGTAGTAAGTCCGAAAGTCATTCCCCGCATGGAATCGGAGATTCTTTCTTGAAGGAACATTGTGGTCGCTGAGACAAAAAGGGAAAGACTAAAACCCAGAAATGAAACAATTAGAATGGAAAAGAAAAATGGGGGAAAAAAGGAGAAAAGAAAAAGAGAAAAAGAAAATAGGATCATAGAGAGACTTTGCAAGGTTGATGAACTGAAGCGGTTAGGGAAAAAAGATATCAAGAGAGCTGCGCTAATAGCTCCAAAGCCATTAGAACTGTAGAAGAGAGCCAATCCTTTAGATCCCTGATGATATATCTGCGAAGAGATATAAGGGAGAAGCACTGAATAGGACCAACCAAAAAGAGTAACAATGCCTAGGAGGATAGAGGGATAAAAAACTGCAGGGTTAGAAATAAGGACAAAAAAGTTCTTCTTTGTTGAATGACCGGAAGGCTGGTCTTTGCTCCGTTCATTTTTTGCTGAAGCCCAAATAAAAGAACCAATAGAAAGGATATAGGAAATTCCATTTATAAAAAAGCAAATAGAAGGTCCATACAGTGGGAGGATAATGCCAGCTACCGCTGGCCCTATAAGCCGTGCTGAATTGAAAAGAAAAGCGTTCATGGCAATGGCTCTTTTAATCTCATTATTTGGAAGATAAGAAAGGAGGAGGGTTTGCCTGGAGGGAAGCTCTAGATTATTGAAAACACCCATTGCAAAGGAAAGCAGAAGGAGTTCGTAGAAGTTTATCATTTTTAGATAACTTAATAGCCCTAGAAGGAAAGACAGACAGCAGTTGGAAAATTGACTCAATATAAGAATTTTTAATTTTGAAAACCTATCGGCGGTCATTCCAGATAAAATGGAAAAAAGAAGAGATGGGATGGTCGATCCAAAACCAATCATTCCAAGCCCTATTGGCGAATGAGTCAACTGGTAGGCAAGCCAACTCTGGCCGATAAAATGGATCCAGCTGCCGATAAAAGAGACCGACTGACCGATAAAGGCAATTCTATAGGATTTATAACTAAATAAACCTTCTCGAAAAAAAAGCTTCATTTTGTGAAAAAAATTATATAAGTGATAATGCTAGCAAAAACACTCAAGTGAATAAGATCTGATGAAACCGAAAGACAGCTTTTTTTGTTGTCTGTCAATGAAAACATTACATTTGTTATTGACTTAACTCACTAGAGTGGTAAATGGAAGGCACCATAGAATTAATAATAGGAGGAAGCGATGACAGTGAAAATAAAAAAGCCTAAAAAGTATGCTGTGGCTAAGAATGCGGCATTGTTGGCAGCTTTTGGCTTGATTGGTTCTTTATCGCTTGCAAAAGCGAATGACGAGTTGATTAAACTTGAAAAAGAACCCGGCCAATGGGTCATGCAAAACAAAAATTACGCAAATACGCGGTATAGTGAACTGAATCAAATCAATACCAAAAATGTGTCCCGTCTCCGACTTGCCTGGAGTTTTTCAACCGGGGCTTTGCGTGGACACGAAGGTGGACCATTGGTAGTAGGCACGACAATGTATGTCCATTCGGCCTATCCTAACCATGTCTACGCCCTTGATTTGACTCAAAAACCCTACGCGATCAAATGGCAATATACCCCTGTACAGAATAGTCAAGCGGTGGCAGTTGCTTGCTGTGACGTGGTGAACAGAGGTCTTGCCTATGCGAATGGAAAAATATTCATGGTAACTTTGGACGGTCAAATTATTGCCCTTGATGCGAATACCGGAAAAGAACTCTGGAAAACGAAGCATGCAGATGTGACTAAGGGAGAGACCCTTACAGGAGCACCCTTGGTCGTTAAAGATAAGATTCTGGTTGGGGTATCTGGAGGAGAATTCGGGGTCAGAGGCAGGGTAGGAGCCTATGATATCAATACAGGCAATAGGGTATGGTTAGCTTACAGCCAAGGCCCGGATGAAGAGGTTCTGTTAGATTCTGACTTCAATAAAGAGTTTCCAAAGCATGGTGGTCCAGGGGATGGAACTAAAACCTGGCCAGGGGAACAATGGAAACTGGGTGGAGGGACTACATGGGGATGGTACAGTTATGATCCTGCCCTTGATTTATTTTACTATGGGACAGGCAATCCTGGTACCTGGAATGCGGAACAAAGAAAAGGAGGAGACAACAAGTGGTCCTGCACTATTTTTGCTAGAAGGCCTGATACTGGAAAAGCTAGGTGGGCTTATCAGATGACTCCTTGGGATGCTTGGGATTATGACGGGATCAACGAAATGATTCTTCCTGATTTAACTGTAAAAGGGAAGAAAACACCCTGTCTTGTTCATTTCGATAGAAATGGGTTTGGGTATGTCTTGGATAGAAGGACAGGTCAGTTAATAGAAGCACAACCCTTTGTTTATGTTAATTGGGCTAAAGAAATAAGCAAAGAAAACGATAGACCTGTTGAAATCCCAGAAAAAAGGACGAAACAGGGAGTTGATACCAAAGGGATTTGTCCAAATTCTATGGGAGGCAAGGATCAACAGCCTGCGGCCTTTTCTCCTCAAACAGGGTTATTTTATGTGCCAACCAACAATATGTGTATGAATTATGAAGGGGTTGAGGCGACCTATACGGCTGGGGCTCCTTATGTGGGTGCGAATGTGCTCATGTATTCTGGGCATGAAGGTAAGGATGATTATTATGGAGCTTTTATCTGCTATGATGCTCTTAAAGGGAAGAGAGTTTGGGAGATTCATGAGCATTTCCCTGTATGGAGTGGGCCGGTGGTTACAGCCGGTGGGCTTGCGTTCTATGGAACGATGGATGGATGGTTTAAGGCGGTAGATATCAAGACTGGTAAGGTTCTTTGGCAACAGAAATTGGGCTCTGGAATTATCGGGAATCCAATTACCTATTTGGGTCCTGATAAAAAGCAATACGTCGCTGTCTATTCTGGAGTTGGAGGATGGTTTGGGATTGCAGTGGCTCAAAATCTTCCTCCCGATGATCCTTATGCGGGTCTTGGGGCTGTTGGAGTTGCTTATCAAGCCGGCCTTCCGAAAGCTACTACGATTGGTGGAGAGCTCTACGTGTTTTCGTTAGAATAATCTTCCATTGAAAATTGACTTTATCTAGCCGCTGCCTAGAAACTCGTTTGTTTGTAAGGCAGCGGCTGGATAGCCTTGAACAAAGCGATTTGTTGCTTTGCGAAAAAGGCAGAAGCACGTTACAAATCAAAACTTTTTTAGAAGAATCGGATTGGCTTTTTTTAATCAGTCTAAGCCTCTAGGGAAAAGCGGATATAATCCTTGAAGAGATAGAGGATAGGGGATAGGTTCTAGAAAAGGAAAAGGAGCAAAAATGGGTGGGTTAAGGTTTCATTTTTTACATAGGCTAAAGATATTATCATTTAGCCTGCTCTTTGTGTTTTTTATAGGGTTCGTATGCAAGGCAGAGGAAATCTGTTCCTGTGCTGATCCAGGAAATCTTCCTTTTTCGAATCAAAAATTGGAAGGATTTGAGAATAAAATCGCTCAGATCGTAGCCGATTCACTGCATGTTCCTCTATCTTATTATTGGTTTGCTCATCAACGTGGTCTTGTTCGAAATACGTTGAAAATAGGAAAATGCAATGTGATTATTGGAGTGCCGTCAACTTGGGGGCAAGTGCTAACTACAAAACCTTATTATAGGACTTCCTATGTAATGGTTTATAAGAAAGATAAGGGCTTAAATATTCAATCCTTGGATGATCCCGCTTTGAAGCATTTAAAAATAGGAGTGTTGATAAACAGTCCGCCCCATCAACTTCTTGCTGAAAAAGGGATTATAGAAAATGTTGTTGGATATTCTCCATTCTTTGATCCTGTGTTCCATCCTGAAGATTCCCCTGGGAAAATCGTTGAAGAGGTTTTAAGTGATAAAATTGATATTGGTCTTGTCTGGGGACCAGTGGCAGGTTTTTACATCAAAAAGAAGGGTTCTGCCTTAATCATGGTTCCTTTGACAAGTAATAATCCGAGAATTCCAATGGCCTTTGACATTTCCATGGGGGTCAAAAAGGGGGATCAAGAGCTTAAAAACAAACTTGATCAGGTTATCGATTCGAAACATGGAGAAATTTTACAGGTTCTTGAAGAATATGGTGTTCCATTGCTAAAAACTACAGCTGATATCGAACAAAACACGAATATCGGAAAAGGCCACGAAGTTTCAGCAAAAAACATCAACTAACAATATTAACTTTTATTTATCAGAGCTAAGAATGAAAAAAATTAGCATTGTTTATTTAATGTTGTCTTTGTTGCCATTGAGTAGTCTTTTTGCCCAAGCAAAAAATCCTTATACTCCATCAGATAAAACGGTCGTTTCTCAGGGTAAAGAATTATACTTTAAGATGGGATGTAACGGTTGTCATGGAGCAGGGGGTGGCGGTGGGATGTGCCCTTCTTTTATAGATGATACGTGGGTTTTTGGTAGCGACGATCAGACCCTATTTAAACTCATTAAAGGACAGATTCCTCAACAAACGATGCCAAGAATGTTTGGTGGAGTGCTGACCGATGACGAAATATGGAAGATTATTACCTTTGTAAGGTATTGTAAAGTTGCTGCTTCCGAACAGGCCGGAGGCACCTCTGGTCAGATAAATATAGATAAGAAATCATGTGCTATAGTGGAAGCTGACCCTCATTGGCTCAGAGCCGTTCTTCCTAAATTGACGGGATATCAAAGCCAATATGTTTTAGTTTTTGATGGTACTTCAAAGAATTACTCATCTGCAGAAGACAGTAAACTTGCTGGCTCTACACTTGCTGTTCTCGATAATAGTTCTGGAAAAGAAATAGCTAGCTTGCTTCATGCCAAACCTAAAGTATATCCTGACAAAGAAAGAGAACTAGGAAAACCAGTGGAAGATCTTTTAGCAGGAAAAGTAGATGGGGCTATATTATGGGCTCCTCTGGCCGCTTTTTATACGATGGAATTGGATTCATCGAGGAAACTTAAAATGATAGCATTTTCCAAAGCATATCCCGCCCCTAAAGGATTTGAAGGTCAAGAACAAAGCTCTATGGTATATGTAACAAAATGCGCTGACGCCTTGCTCAATGTACTAAAAGTATATAATGTAGCTCCAAAATAACCGAAAGAGAGGTTCTTAAGGTTTTCAAACTTAGTTGAGTTTGTATTGTTCAAGGCTATTGCTTAGTTTTAGACATTGGATACAATGTAAGTATTATGGGAGAGAATCTTTCTGAAGAAAAATGTGTTGCGTGCCGTGGAGATGCCCCCAAAGTGACACCAGAAGAGAAGGAAATACTAAGTAGGCAAATTCCAGAATGGAAAATTGTCGAAAAAAATGGGGTAGAAATGTTGGAAAGAAAATATGAGTTCCCTGATTTTGCATCGGCTTTGATCTTTACCGAAAGAGTTGGAAAACTTGCTGAGAATGAAAAGCATCATCCTTCTATTTTGACGGAATGGGGAAAAGTTACAGTGTGGTGGTGGACCCACAAGATCAACGGATTACATCGCAACGATTTTATTATGGCAGCAAAAACAGATAGCCTCTACCAACCACTTTTAAAAGATTATATTGAATCGTGACATTTTTCCTATCTTTTGAAGAAAAAAAGCTTTTAATTATAACTTAGAGGCTGCTGGTCGTTTCTATGTGGAGAATCCAAGTTGGTTCTCTACTTGAGGGGGAGTGATGATTCCTTCTTTCTTATTTTAGCTGCCAAAGCAAGCAATAGATAGGGGAGGCTTTTACCTCCCCTATGAGTTTGTAAGGCATCTTTTATGGGCTTCTGTTTGAGCTACTCCATCAATCCCATTTCCTCTGCAATGGATATTTCCCCTCAAAGGCGTTGGGTTCTAGTACCGTTTCACAAGCTGTGAACTTTTCTAGGTGGAAACCAAGCCCTTTCCAAGTGGTGGTTGAAGCCAGAAAATGAATTAATGGTTCTAATCCCTCTTTTTCGTTTACTCCTTGTCTAGAATGAAGGTTTTAGACAAAGAGTAATTTAGATTTAGTCTTTATCTAATCCGTGACGGTCTGGAAATGTCAACTCGGATATGGCGGATTTATCGTATTGACCAAATCCTTTTTTAACCAGTCTTTGATATTGGTTATAAGTGGCTTGGGCAAGTGGTAGGTTCAATCCAGCTTCTTTGGCTAAATTAAGAGCAATGCCGCTGTCTTTCAAGGCATGTTCAGCAGAGAAGAAACAAGCATGTTCTCTATTTTGCATATCTTCTCCATCTGTCTCCAACACTCTGGAGTTGGCTCCTGTTTGCGAAAAGACTTCTCTAATCATATTTAAATCGAGGTTGAGAGCTTTTGCTAGTCCTAGGCCTTCAGCTAGAGCGGCAGTATTGATGTTCATCACCATGTTCACAAGGGCTTTGACTTTTGCTGCTGAACCTAATTCACCACAATAACGCCTCGAGGACGACATGTCTTTGAGTATAGGTTCGACTTCATCAACAACCTGTTTTTTGCCACCAAGCATAAAATATAACGTACCACTTCTTGCTTGAGGGATACTTGAAGCCATGCATGCTTCTATAGCTTCGGCTCCTACTTCTTCACAAAGTTTGCCAATTTCTATATGAGTTTTTGGGGAAATAGTGGCGGTATTGATAAATATTTTTCCTTTGGCTCCAATCAAAAGACTGTCCCCATTTTTAGCAAAAATTTTATACATCGCAGCGTCATCGGAAACCACTGTGAAAATCACATCAGCCAGCTCTGTAACTCTAGCAAGTTTGTTTGTTGCTTCTGCTCCTATTTCTTTTGCTAGTTCTTCTGCGGCTTTTTGATTAATGTCGTAGACAACAGTAACAGGATATTTTAAATCATGAAGGCGTCTGGCCATATTGGCTCCCATTCTTCCTACGCCTACAAAACCAATTCTTTTACTCATACTTCTCTCCTTTTTTAATCCTATTCGATTAATTATTATACTAATTTTCTTTCACCAAGAATAGTCTTCTATCCAGTTAAAAATTTTTTCTGTTTTAAGTCAAGTGCAATTAGCTGGCATTTCTAGTAACATCCAAACTAAAGATGGAGTCCCTTACCTTCTGCAAGAAGTGCAACTTCTCCAATCATTTCTGATAAAGTTGGATGTGGATGAATGGCTAGGAATAGCTCTTCGGCTGTGCTCTCTAAGGTTTTTGCTAGAGAAAATTCACCAATCAGTTCGCTTGCATCCTCCCCTATAATGTGTGCTCCTAGAATTTCTCTTTCAGGGTCGCTAATGAGCAATTTGACAAATCCTTCTATTTCACCAGAGGCAACAGCCTTTCCATTAGCACTGTATGGGTATTTAGCAACCTTATATGGAATGTTTGCTTTTTTGACTTCCTCTTCAGTCATCCCAACAGTAGCAACTTGAGGTTGGCAATAAACGCAGGAAGGAACAAAGTGAGGTCTTGTGGAGGTTTTTCCAAGAAAGATGCACTCAATTGCTTCCCATCCTTCTCTAAAGGCAGCATGAGCCAGTAACGGTGGGCCAATAATATCTCCAGCTGCGAAGATGCCATCTACTGAGGTTTGATATTTTTCGTCAACAGCAATAAATCCATTTTGGGTTTGAAGTTCAAAATCGGGTTCCAAAATATCTTCTAGATGAGCTGAAACTCCAATAGCAAGAAGCATAGCTTCAGACTCGATTGTTTCGTTAACCGCCCCTTTCAATCTTACATGAATTTTCTCTTTAATATTCCAACATTTTTCTACAACCGTTGAACAATAGATGGTGATGCCCTTTTTTGAGAAACTTTTTTGCAAGGCTTTAGAAATTTCACTGTCTGTTCCAGGGAGTATGTCCGAAGCCATTTCAACAATAATGACTTCAGATCCCATACACTTATAAAAATAGGCAAATTCTACCCCTATGGCGCCTCCTCCAACAATGATAATTTTTTTGGGAAGTCTGGTAGTTTCTAAAGCCTCTCGGCTTGTAAGGATCATTTTGCCATCGACTTTGATAAAAGGTAAAGTTTTTGCTTTACATCCTGTGGAAAGAAGAATATAAGGGGCAGAAAGTTCTTCAGTTTTCCCATCAGCAAAAGTCATTCTTATTTTTTTATCTTTGTTAATTTTGCCTTTGGCTTTAATCCATTGAATTCCTCTTGATTTAAACAAATATTCTACACCAGAAGACATGCGATTTGCAGATTGCCTGCTTCGGGCAATCACTTTACTATAATCGAATTTTAGTCCTGAAATTTCCAGTCCAAAGGCATCAGCTTTTCGGCATCTTTCCATAAACTCAGCTGTTTTAAGTAAGGTTTTTGAAGGGATGCATCCCCAATTGGAACACACGCCTCCTAATTTATCTGCTTCGACAACAGCCACTTTTTTACCTAACTGAGAGGCTCTTAAGGCAGCGACATAGCCAGCAGGACCTCCACCAAGAATAATCAAATCCAGTGTATTCATAGATGGGTTTTTTTAGACTAGCATGGAGAGCGGATTTTCCAATAATGACTTAAATTCCTTTAAAAATTTTGCTCCTGTTGCTCCATCAATTACCCTGTGGTCACATGAGGCAGTGACTCTTACAACTTCCCCTACAATAATATTGTTCTGAGAATCGATTAGGGGCTTTTTTACAACTGCACCTATTGCCAGTATCATTGCTTGAGGAGGGTCAATAATGGCAAAAAAGTTATCAATGCCATACATTCCTAAATTCGATACGGTAATGGTCCCCCCCATGTACTCTTCTGGGGAGAGTTTTCTTTCTTGGGCTTTTTGTATAAGCTCCTTTGCTTCTTTCGATAGGGTCATGAGAGACTTATCTTGGGCATTTTTGATGACAGGGGTGATAAGTCCATCCTCTAATGCAACGGCCAGAGCAATATTGATAATGTTATGTTTTAAAATAGAATCAATGTTCCAGGAAGCATTGACGGACGGTACTTTTTTTACAGCTTCAACGGTAGCCTTTAAGAAGAAGTCGTTGTAAGTAAATTTCCATGGTTGCTCATGTTGAGAATAATAAAGATTAAGCTCATTTCTCAATCGCGAAAGAGAGCTAACGAAGATTTCTGTTTCTAGATAAAAATGGGGAATGGTAGTCTTGCTCTCTAAAAGACGTTTTGCGATTTTTTCCCTCATCATTGAAAGAGGAATTTTGGTCTCGGACAAACCAGGTTGTGGAGCAGCAGAAATACCAGGAGGCTTTTGAATAGGGAGCTTTTCTTTCTGTTCTAGAGCTTTTTGTTCTAAAGAACTCAAAACATCCCTTTTTAGAATTCTGCCACCAGGACCCGTTCCTTGAATTGAGGAAAGTTCAACACCTTCCTCTTGGGCAATTTTCCTAGCTAAAGGAGAAGATTTTATTCTTTGGGAAGGCTCTTTTTTGGTAACTTCTCTGAGTTGGCCCACTGGTTTTGTCAAAGAACTAGTTTCTCTCCCCTCCATTGCTTCTTTTTGAACTTGCGGAGCCGAAATGGCTTCTTCCGCTTCCGGTTCTATTAAGGCAATAGGAGCGTTGACTGGAGCTCTTCCCCCCTCTGGAAGAAGAATTTTTTTAAGGACACCAGATTCGAAAGCTTCTAAATCCATGATTGCTTTATCAGTTTCAATTTCCGCAATCACTTCTCCTTCTTGGATAGGGTCTCCTTCTTTTTTTAACCATCTAACAATCTGCCCTTCGGACATCGAAGGGCTCAACAAAGGCATGGTGATTTCTTTCATTGAGGATTAGTTACTGTTTTTAAATGATCTTATATTTTCTGTAAAGAATGCTTTTTTTTTATTAACCCATTAAAAATCATAATGTAGTTCTCTCTCTATTATCAATGTGAAATTATTGAATATTGTTTACTTAAAAGAAACAAAATTAACTCAAAGTTGTTTTTTATCACAACCAAAAAACAACCAATGGAAAAAAGAGGCTACTCTCTCTGACTCTTGGAGAAAGAGCTTGAAGCTTCTTTTTTTCCAAAGATATTGTATTGCTTAGACAATTTTCAATAAGCAAAAAATGCCAGACATTAAAAATAAAGAAAAAATAGGGCTTATTCTGAATAAGATTCTTAAAAAGACTGTTTTTTTGATTGTTTTTTCTTTCTTTCTTTTTTTCTTTCAACCTCTAGAAAGTCATGGCAGAATACAAAAGTCAGCTCCTACTCCAAAAACAGATGGGGTGTCAACACCTCAGGATTGGTTTCTGGAAGCTTATTTTATCACAAGAGAAGCTGATGGTCTTCTTTCTTCAAAAAATTACATAGAAGCTGAAAAAAAATATCGAATCGCCTACAGTTTACTTGGTTCATTAAGAGCTACTTATCCAGAATGGGAAACGGCTATTGTCCGCTATCGAACCAAATACGTCAAGGAAAAGCTCGAGCATCTCTCTCGTTTAAATGCTCAGAATACTACTGAAAAAAAAAAGTTTCTGGAAGACTTCGAACAAAACAACAACCTAAGTCTGTTGGTCAATCCACAACCATCCGTAAGCCTGGAAGAACTGCAAGCTCTCAAAAACAAGATAGCCAACCTCTCCAAGCAACTAGAATTATTGAGAAAAGAAAAGGAAGCTCTTCTGGAGAATCTCCCTTACAATCAGCCAAAGTCAAGAACGGAAACGTTCAAAACGGAATCGACAACAAACCAAGCCTTTCAAGGAATGACATTACAAGAACTCTCCCATCTTCCTCAAATAAAAGATCAACAAAGGAATCGAAAAAGTCTTACCTACCAATTGGAAAAAGCTCTGGAGGAGGCAAAAAAAACCGCTCAACAGCTAAAGGAAGAAAATAGCCTATTGAAAAAGGAGCTTCAGGATGTCCAATCTAGTTTACATAATCAAAAAGAAATATCTCAAAAGCCTAACGAAACCGGTCAGCTAGCTATTCTTCAGAGGGAAAATATGGTTCTTAAAAAAACCCTTGGCCAACTTTTGGACAAACAAAAGCGGATTGAGGAGGAAAAAGAAGCCTTGGCTTTGGAATTAGAAAAAGCAAATAAATTATTGGCTTTTATAGGAGAAAAAGAAGAGGTTTTGGCAGAGAGATTGCCTCCTAGAGTTACTAAAGAATCCATGACTGCCTTGAAACAAAAGAGACAATTGGAGCCAGCTGCGCAAAGCTTGGCTTTCAGAAAGGAATCGGTTGTGGAAGAGATGCGAAATCTTTTTGATCAAGGAGCAAGGCTTTACAGTGAGAAAAGATATAAGGAAGCCTATGAGCTATATCATAAAGTTCTTAGTCTTGATCCATCCAACGGCATTGGATGGTTGAATTTAGGCCTTGTAGCTCTAGCAATGGAAAAAAATTCTGAGGCCTCTCTGTTTTTGAAAAAAGCAGTTGAATTCCTTCCTAGAGATCCTATGCCATATGCTTTGTTGGGACAGCTTTATTTTCAGAATGGTTCTTTAGCAGCTGCGACTGAAACGGTCGAAAAAGCCGTAAAATTGGATCCTCAAAATGCTAAACTTAGAAGGGAGCTTGGAGAAATTTACAAAGCAAGGGGATTAGAATTATTGGCTGCCAAAGAGCTGAATAAAGCTATTGAATTGAACCCATATGATGGAATGGCTCATTTCGATTTAGCTTTAGTCTATATCTCTTATAATCCTCCGTTGATAGCTCAAGCTAAACGGCACTATAGAGACGCACTTTTATTGGGAGTTCCTAAAGATGAACGTCTAGAACAAAAAATTGGATACTCAACCCAACGATAATTATTTGTTTTTCTATCTTAAAACATTGTGCACGGCCTGTATAACTCTTAAGGGATTGGGTAGGATCTCTTGTTCTAGTTTTCCATTGTATGGATTGGGAATGTCTAAATTTGAAACTCGATAAATGGGAGCATCGAGTTCATCAAACAAAAGGTGTTGAACATCATAAGCAATTTGAGCTCCCCAGCCAGCGAAAGGTTTCCCTTCCTCGACAATGACAAGTCTGTTGGTTTTTTGTAGGGAAGAAGCAACTAGATCGAAATCGTAAGGTTTGATGGTTCTTAGATCGATCATTTCAACGGAAATATTCTCCTTGGATAGTGTTTCTAAGGCTTGAAGCACGACGTGTGTTGAAAAACCGCTAGACAGTACCGTTACATCTTTCCCTTCGGTAACAATCTGTGCCTTTCCAATTGGTACAAGAAAATCTTTTTCTTCGGGTACATCGCCTTGAATTCCATAAAGTCTTTCTCCTTCGAAAAAACAAACAGGGTTGTTTGACCGAATGGCACTTTTCAATAGTCCTTTGGCGTCAGCAGGAAAAGCTGGATTGATGACAGTAAAGGTTGGAACATTAGCAAGCCAATTTTCCAGGGCATGAGAATGGGTGGCTCCTATTTGAGTTCCACCACCGGAAGGACCGCGAAAGACTATAGGAAAATTAAATTGACCTCCAGACATAAATCTGATGGAACCAGCATTGTTTATAATTTGATCAAAAGCAACCAATGCAAAGCTCCAGTTCATGAACTCAACGATTGGCCTTAAACCATACATTGCCGCGCCAACGGCTAAGCCTGTGAAAGCTGCTTCTGAAATTGGCGTATCAATGATCCGTTCAGGTCCAAACTTCTTTAAGAGTCCTTGAGAAACTTTAAAAGCTCCTCCGTATTCTCCAACCTCTTCGCCAATAAGAAATACAGTGTTATCTCTTTCAAGTTCTTCGCTCAATGCTTCATTGAGCGCCTGTCGATAAGTAAGAGTAGCCATGATTCTTCCTTCTTATTAAATAGTTTAAGCTGTTTGTGCTTAAAATCCTAGTCGACGATAAGTCCATACAAGGGCCTTTGAGGCGGCTCGATCGAATCTTCTTCCGCAAAACAAATTTTCCTTGCCAATTCGAGATCAGGTTCAGGACTTGATTCAGCATATTGCACAGCTTCTTGAATCACTTTTTTGATTTCTTTATCAATCTGAGCAATAAGATCTCTTGTCAAAACTCCCTGATCTAAGAGTAGTTGGCTATAAAGGGCTATTGGATCTCTTTTCTTAGCTTCAGCAATTTCTTCTTTTGTTCGATACGTATCAGGATCCGACATCGAATGACCCCTAAATCTATAAGTCCTTGCTTCAATTAAAACAGGGCAGTTTTCGTTTCTAGCAAGATTGGCTGCTTCTAATACTTTTTTCCTTACTTCTTCCACATTCATCCCATCAATAACCATGCCCGCCATGTCATAGGCAACAGATTTTTTTACAAGAGGTAAACCAGCAGTCGATCTGTGAATTTCGGTACCCATTGCATATTGATTATTCTCGATAATATACACGACAGGGAGTTTCCATAAGGAAACAAGATTGAGAGTTTCATGAAATACCCCTTGATTAACGGCTCCATCACCCAAAAGACACACCGTAACAGTGTTCTCTTTAAGATATCTTTGAGCAAAGGCAACACCTGCAGCTATGGGACATTGGGCAGCTACAATAGCATGACCACCGAAGAATTTCTTGTTCTTATCAAAAAAATGCATCGAACCACCCATCCCTTTGGATGTGCCTGTTGATTTTCCATAAAGTTCAGCCATGCAGGCTTTAGGGGAGATCCCTCGAGCTAGGGCTATGCCATGATCTCTATAGGCAGTGATAACAACATCTTCAGGCCCTATGGCTGCACAAACGCCTACCGCTATGGCTTCTTGTCCAATGGAAAGATGACAAAAGCCTTTAATTTTTGCCTGCATAAAAGATTGAGAAGATTTTTCTTCAAATCTTCGTATCAAAACCATCGTCTTGTACAGCTCAAGTCTCATTTCCTTTGGCAATTCTGCTAGAGCACTACTTTTAAAGTCTTCATGTACCTGTTCAGAGAAGGATATATTGTCAACCATAATGTTTCCTTTTTTATGGATTCACTCTATATTTTACTTCAACTACAAAAAGAAGATAGTTCAATATGCATCTCTAATAAGCAGCAAATATACCACTGAGTTTTGAAAAATTAAATCTGATGGGAAAAGAAAAAAATATTCCTGGAAAAAAATCAAGGATATTATCTGAAGAGCTTTCTAGTTATGAGTGCCATAACATCACTGCTATTTCCTCTAATGGTCCTATTTTCTGGCAGCAAGCAAAAGGGGTTCACGTATGGGATGTCGACGGGAATAAATATTTAGACCTCAGTGGAGGATTTGGTGTTGCCGCTTTAGGCTATCGCCACCCAAAAATCTATCGTTCTGTTATAAAGCAATTAGACACACTTTGGCATGTGATGGGTGATGTCTATCCTTCAAAAGAAAAAGTGGAGCTCTGTCGATTGCTCTCTCAAATAACTTTTGAAAAGTGGGAAAATCAAAGAGGGAAAGTCATCTTAGGCTGTACTGGGAGCGATGCTATAGAAGCTGCATTAAAAACAGCATTTTTCCATACAAAAAAAAACAAATTTATTACTTTTTACGGTGGATATCATGGTCTTTCTTTAGGGGCGTTAGCAGTCAATGGACTAGAGGATTTTCGAAAACCTTTGGAAGGATTATATGCTCCAATTGCTTCTTTTCTTCCCTATCCAAGTTGTTTTTATTGTATTGATAAATCTCAAAGTTTGACTCAAAAGGATTGTCTTTGTGAGCCACTTTTCGAAGAAAAATTGGAAAAAATGATTCACGAGGGTTATGGAGCTATTCTTTTCGAACCGCTTCAAGGAAGGGGAGGTGTTGTTGAGCCACCGGATTGGTTTCTCCCTCTTTTGCGTAGGGTGAGCACCAAACACAATATTTTGCTCATAGCCGATGAGATTTTTACTGGCCTTTATCGGACAGGAAAAAGATTTGGTTGTGATGTAGCTGGGATTATACCAGATATCATATGTCTTGGGAAATCCATGGCTGGTGCCTTTCCTATTTCAGCGTGTATTGGAAGAGGAAATGTGATGGATAGCTGGCCTAAAAATGACGGAGAAGCGATCCATACTTCCACATTTCTTGGCAATCCAATTGGTTGTCGTATGGCTATCGAACAGATCAAGGAATTAGAAAAAAAACATGAACAACTTTCCATCGAAGAAAAAGGGGAATATTTCTTATCGCTGCTTAACAACTTATCGAAACGTTATAGCTGTTTAAAAAATCCTCGAGGCAGAGGTTTGTTTTTAGGGGTCGATATCGTTGATGAAAAAGGATGTCCTGCCCCAGAGATTGCCGCAAAAATTGTTATAAAGATGCTTCAAAAAGGAATTATTGTTCTCACGGAAGGACCTTGTAGGAATGTTCTCAGTTTTACCCCTCCATTGATTATCAGCTTTAAACAAATAGCCTCTGTGGTACGAATTTTGGAACAAATCATTAAAATAGTTCTCAAAGAAACCAAATGAAGCTAAGTTGCAAGTGGTCCTAGCAATAGAATTATTAGAGCTTGCACCCAATTGGAAAAGCAGTTCAGACTGCTCAGATTCTCAATTCTTTCAATATATTTTGGATTTCGCTCTATTTTTTCTATAGAACGATCCTTTTGTGGATATAGGTCGAAAGCGCCTATTTACCTTGGCGCTTTTATAGGTATCGTTGGTCGGATAACCTCTTTTGGCATTTTTTCTGCCGTTTTCTCATGGTATGCCTGTATTCAAAGCTGCTTTCCTTCTGCCTATCTTTTTGAGCCAGGGAAACTGCCCAGGCAACTTCCTCGACGTATCTCCTTTCAACAGGCACACGTGGTGTGTAGGCACCCATCGAGGCAGTGCGGATACAAAACAATGTGCGGTCGATGTCCCTTTCCATGCCAGAAGAGTTAATCCTTCTTGAGCCTAACACCGTTCCGTCAGACTTACTCGTTCCTGCTCACAGAGGAACAAAGCTAACTTCCTGCTTCACAGAGGACAGTTTTACCATCGTCATGCGACAGCGGCCAGAGCTTTTTCTCCACCGGCTTCACATTTGGCGCAACTCGCCATAGGGCCGTTTAGGACGGCCAAACCATGCGTCAGGATATTCTTGGCCCCATTCACCTCCCGGTCGTGGATGCTTCCACACTCCGGGCACACCCACTGGCGAATGGCCAGCGGCAGTGTTTCCTGGACCCTCCCCCATGCCGAACAGCTCCAGTTGTCGCCGAAACTTTAAGAAAACCATGTCGGATAGGGAGCAGGCAAGATTACCGGTTCTTCTCCATGCCGCCCACTTTCAGCTCTTTGACAAGCACGCGGTGAAATCGTCGCCTGAGCCGTGAGATGAGCTTGTGTAAGCCCTCCTGCCGGATATTGGCAATCCTGGCATGCAGCCTTGCAAATCCAAGCCTTGGCTTTGGTCCGATTGGCCGACCCCTTTTTCTTGCGCAAGAGATTTCTAGAGAGTCTCCGCAATCGCTTGAGCAAGGCCCTGTGCGGCTTGGGACCGATTACCTTTTCTCCTTGTGGAGAGTGTTGCCATGGCCGATACCCCCAAATCCACCCCGGTCGCGCCTTGGTTTTCAGCGGGACGCAGGGGGATAGCGTCGGCAGCGACGGTGATGCTGATAAACCACCGGTCCGCCACCCGGGAGACGGTAGCGGAGATGAGCTTGCCCCTAAAACACAACGCTTCCCGCATCCGTACCCACCCCAGATGGGGGATGCGGATGCGGCGGCCGTCGAGGGAAAACTGGTCATT
>NZ_LXQB01000051.1 GCF_004421185.1 Methylacidiphilum sp. Yel
GAGGCCGATGAGAGTGTCAGGGTCTATCAAAACCTCAACACCCTCATCGGAGAGCTTGCCCTGGCTAAATCTGGTCAGTTATCTCCAGGAATCCCCTGCCTTTAGGCATGGGGAGGATGTCAATAGAAACAAAATGACGAGGGGTAAAATAAGTGGCATCTCAAGCCTTTCTCATCTAGACTTTCCAGTTAGGAATTAAGGCAAGGGCTCCTTGAACTTTTCCCTTTCTAAGTCGTTCAAGGGCTTCATTGGCTTCACTTAGAGGGAAGACTTCGACATGGGTTTGAATCTTAAATTTGGATGCGATTTTAAAAAATTCTTCACCGTCTTGTCTTGTGAGGTTAGCCACAGAAACTATTTGGCGTTCTCCCCATAAAATTTTGTATGGGAAAGAGGGGATATCAGTCATATAGATCCCTGCGCAGACAACTTTTCCCCCTTTTTCTACAGCTTGAAGGGCATGTGGAATTAAGGATCCAACGGGAGCAAAAATAATGGCGCCTTCAAGCAGAACGGGAGGAGGAGAAGTGGAATCACCTGACCATACGGCTCCCAGAGAAAGAGCGAATTGTTGACTGTCTTTATCTCCAGGCCTTGAAAAAGAATAAACGGCTATTCCTTGATAATTAGCGATTTGAATAAGGATATGGGCTGCAGCACCAAATCCATAGAAACCAATGCGTTCAGAATTTGCTAGATGTCTATAGGAGCGAAAACCAATTAAACCGGCGCAAAGCAAAGGAGCTGCTTCTTTGTCAGTATAAAGCGTTGGTATTGGATAGCAGAACCTCTCGTCTGCTTTCATCCATTCTGCATAGCCACCATCAAGCGTATAGCCGGTAAATTCGGGATGATCACAAAGATTTTCTTTTCCAGAGATACAAAACTTGCATTGCCCGCATGTCTTGCCTAGCCAAGGAACGCCAACTCTTTGACCTAAAGAAAACCTTTTGGCACCGGCTCCCAACTTCCTAACGATGCCAACCACTTCATGTCCTGGAACTAAGTTAGGTTTTGGATTTGGCAACTCTCCATCCACTACGTGTAAGTCTGTCCGGCAGATTCCACAAACAAGGACCTCCAAGAGTATTTCTCCAGGACCTGGATCGGGTATCGGAATATCCTTTAAGATCAAAGGAGCTTTTGGTTTTTCTAAGACCATTGCTTTCATTCAGTTGCGCGGGAGACCCTGGCATACATGCCTGGGAGGGATAGCGCGGCGGCGTAAGCCGCCCCAGTTCCCGCACCTCCTTTCTCCAATGCTATCTTGGTTCATGCGGGCACCTCCACGATCCATCAACCGTCCGCGCCCGCTTTTCTAAGCCCTAAGGGGCCTTGTAACGCGGGCATCTTTGCCCGTCTCCCTTCAGGGATGTCTGCAACTGGCTCACCCCTTGCGGTGTCGGTGAGAACCTTCGGGCCTTTGCCTTTGCTCAGCTTGATCCCCACCTTCCAGTGTCCGGGACTGAGGAAGCATCCCGGAGTGGGTCTTAACGACCTGTTGCAACCGTGGCGGACTGATTACCGCTTTCCCTGTTCAACCTAGCTTGCATTTACAAGCTCCGCCCTTTAGGGCGGGGTAGTTGACTTTTACAATCAACTCAATAGACTAATCTTTAATCAAGTTCTTTAGCTTATCAACTTCTTTCGATTACTGAGCTTTTTCTAGTAGCCTTTTTTATCTTCTTTTTTCTTCTATTTTTTTTATGATCAAAAGAGATAGAAAAGGGAAAAGGCTCCCTTCATTATTTTTAGAGTTGTGGAGGCATAAAGGTTGTTGAAATTTTACCATCCTTCGCCGTAATGCCCCTGCCTTCAGGCATGGGGATATAAGGCGATAAATTATAGCTATGTGTAGTATAATTATGTATGAACAGAAAAGAACAATTGAAATCCAATAAAAATAT
>NZ_LXQB01000052.1 GCF_004421185.1 Methylacidiphilum sp. Yel
GGCGCGATTGCGAGCAGGTTCTCAGTCGGCGCATCGTCGATTCTGCCTGTTCCGGTACTGTGATTGTTGTTGAAAATCTAAAACACATACGCACACATGCCAAGCAACGTAGGGCAGGCAGCCGACGCCGCTTGCATTTGTGGGCGTTTGCACAATTGCACTCGTTCCTCGAATACAAAGCGGAGGGAAAAGAATGCGTCGTTGTTGGCATCGATCCTCACACTACACCTCACAAATGTGCTCGTGTTGTGGGGATACCCACCGATACAATCGCCAAACACAATCAGGTTTTGTGTGCCGAAATTGGGCTTCGAACTGAACGCCAGGCTAAAGGCGGCTTGCAACATTGCTCGGAAATACCTTGCCGGAGGAGGCGGCATGTCCACTTCCGGCGGGCTGCTGTCAGCCAGCCTATCGTGTCAGCCGTAAGGCTAGGCACACGCCCTGCCCTTTAGGGCTGAGGTAGCTGCCCCATGAAGCCATGAGTATCAATCAACTTTCTAATTAGCTCTTAACTATCGGTAAGGACCAATAAGAGCTCCTCTTTGGAAATAGGTAGGAGAAATATTCAAAGTATTTGTTGTAGAGACATTTGTAAATCAACTCAAGGTTTGTTTTGATTCACAATTAGAAAAGCCTCTGGATAAGCTTGAGACAAAGGGGGGAGGTCCCACTGGATTTGGAGCCTAGCATAATCAGGAATAGAGAGGATCACAATTTTAGGCTTAGCATTATAAGATATCCATCGAATTAATTCGATTAATCTTTCCTTTTCCATTGCGACACAACCAGAAGTAGGGGTATGTTCTCCATATCTTTCGTGAAGGAAAACAGCACTTCCCAAGCCTGGGATAGCATCTGGATAGTTATGTTCTATAAAGACCATCCATTCCAAATGTGGATCTTCGATGCGAAGCCGTTGCTTTTCAAACCATGTTGGAGGAGAAGAAGCTTCAGAAATAGTGACAAGATGGTTATAATGAGCTAAGGTGGGATCTTCGATCCAAGCATCCAGAGGGCTTTTTTTATGGTATAAAGGCCAGCTAGCTCCTAAAGGTAGCTCTTCAGCAATTCCCATGATTAATCCCAAATTAAAGATACCTGCTGGTGTCTTTCCATCTCCCTCTTTTTTTTGTTCTCCTTCCTGTGCGTCGTGCAATCCTCTGCCCCAGGACAAACCATTTCTGCCAATAAGCACGGGGATAAAATCTGACTCAGAGGTCCATTGCCCTCCATCTCCGATTCTTTCAAAAAATCTCATATACCCTTCACAAGAGGTGGGGGTAGGAACGACAACAGTAATTTTTTGTTGTTTAGGAAATTTTGGGGGAAACATTCTTTGGATCTTATCTATAAAATACAAAAGAAAAAGAGAAAAAAGGACAAGTAAAAGGCCTATAAAAAGACTTACAAAAAAAGTTTTGTTAGGACAAGCAGCCATCTTTGATCCAAAGTAGTTAAACTTTTTTTGACAAAAGGGAAAATTGACTATCCAGTCATACCAATGCTCTTTATTGACCTTTGGTACTTATAATCTAAATTTTCTATAAATACTTAAAAAGGATCTCTATATGTTAACAAAAATTGGGAGTGTGCTTGGGGGAATAGTAGTTCTTTTGATGTCATACTTTTCCTTCTCACAAGCCTATCATGAGCACCAATTACAAAAAGCAAAAAAAGAATTTAGTGCTGCTTTTTCTTCCGGATTATCAACTTTACCCCCTGACTCAGAGCAACAAGGAAGGATGAGTCAAGTCCAAGGGCTTCTTGCGGATCCTTCGCACGCTACTGAAGCGACCATTATGCAGTTGCAAATGGCTGCTACAAATTCCAGAAACTATGCTCAATCCGTAAGAAGGACCATCGAGCAAATAAAATCCAAACAAAATGAAATTGCTTCTCGTTACCATGTCAATCCAGATGATCTGATTACCGTTCCTCAAGCTTTGAAACTGGAACAACTCACAAGCAGTGCTGATGGAGCAGACCAGTTTGCTCAGTTTGTAGAAGCTCAAATTCCAATGGTTCAAAAGGCAATTAGTCAGGGAAGAAGAGGAGAAAATTCCAATAAAGAAGAAAGCAATAGGGCTGAAAATAATGCTTCGAACTCATCAGCTTTCAGAGGATACACTGGAGCTGTTGGCTCTTCCTATTATCCTCCCCCCTATTATCCTTATTGGTATCCTCCCTATTGGGCTTATTCTCCTTGGTTTTTAGGTCCTTATTGGTGGGCTCCTCTTTGGTATCCGTGGATAGGTTGGGGATGGGGTGTCGGGATTGGATTAGGATTTTGGGGAGGAGGTTGGGGATTAGGAATTGGAATAGGGTATCCTTTTATCCCTGGAATTTCTCTTGGATTCTTCTTTGGAAGGCCATGGTGGGGAATGCCCTGGTATTCTGTTAGTTCGTTTTACAGGACGACTATTGTTAATAACAATACGATTATTAATCGGAATATGTTCAACACAACAAGGAATTTCGGAACTTGGGGAACTCATTCCTTTAATGGACAGTCCCCTCTAACTCAGGGCAATTGGTCAAGGAATTTTGGTGCTCAATCTTATGGGGCTTCCCCTCATACTTTTACTCAAAGGGCGAATAATCCTGGAAATTCTTTAATAGGACATGGTGGAACATCTTTTAATTCTCCAGCCCTCCATTCATCTCCCTCTCCCATGACTAACTCTAGAGTTGGGGGATCTCAGTTCCATCAAGGGCTTCCAACTAGAAACTGGGCTTCACCCGCTATGAGAGGCTATGGTCATGCTCCCTTTTATGGAGGAGCGCGTTTTCATGGGTATCCAGGGGGTAGAGGAGTTCCCGGCGGCTTCCATGGTGGTGGACCTCATGGAGGTGGGTTTCATGGCGGGGGTGGATTCCATGGGGGTGGCGGATTCCATAGATAGTGGGAAAATACTTTTCCTTAGAACTCTTTAGAGAGAGAGGGTTTCTCTTCGTTTAGGAGTAGAACCTTGTTTTGTATCAGACATTGAAAATCCAATCCAAACAGACCACTTTTCCTGTTCTTTGTCGGTCTTCAGAGAAGAGTTTTTCTTTTCAAATCGGTTCTTTTGGTCTTCTGTTTTTATCCCACTCATGTTTTCTTTTAGGACGGATCGACCCAGTTCCATACATGTCTTCAGAATGTGTTTGGTCAAAGGAGTAAAAAGGTCCGTTTTTACAAAATCCACTTTTGATGAAGAACTTTTCAATTGCTTTTTTGATTGGGCTTTCTTTTTAGCTTGGGAATTCATAGTTTTTGCTGTTTCTGAAGTAGAAGAGATTTTCTGTTTCGAATCAGGCTCTTGAAAACTTTCCTTGGGTGGCTTATTGGGCGAGCGGTTAAGATCTTTGAGAGTAGTTGCGGCTGTCTCTTCTTTAGTGGAAAAGTTTTTATCTATTGGCTGAGATTTTTCTTTCTCTTTATCGCCAGCATTGGTTTTTTTGGATACGTCTTGGCTACGAAAAGAATCATACAGTTCTTTGGCCCAACTAAAAAGATTCGATACTGTCTCATAAAGAGAGCGGGCGCCAGTGATAATTTCTTTCCAATTGAGGAAATTTTGGTCTAGAGTTATTGTTTTTTTGTTGTTCCAAAAGGGATGAAACTGGGCATTTAGATGGTAATTTCCATGCTCCGTGGCGGTAAGTTTGACAGAAAAATGTTTGTAATCCATAAGTTTTTTTTCCTTTCTTTCCTCTAAGAATAAAATGTGTGTTGAAAAATACAAAAGCCTCATTTTTTTAGTAACGATGCAAAGGAATAGAGAGAGCAAGGTCTGGTGGAACTTTGATTTGAACGGATGAATTTAGATTTTTCAAAAAACTGCCCTCCTATGGCATTGGAGAATGCACCAATTTTTTTTTTTGGTTGGTGCGACATCAACTGGGAAAACAGCGATCGCTCATAGAATTGCTGAAGCAACGGGGGTGTCCCTTTTGTCTATTGATTCGATGCAAGTTTATAAAAAACTTGACATAGGGACAGCAAAACCTTCTCTACATGAGAGAATTCGGTATAGGTATGGGGGTATAGATCTTGTAGATTGGAAAGAGTCTTTTAATGTCTTTCTTTTTATCCAATGGGCTAAGGAGTATTTAGCCAAAGAGCTGCAAAAAAAAAGGGCTATCTTAGTAGTTGGGGGCTGTGGTCTTTATTTCCGAGCGATGACTAGGGGACTTTGTGCGGCACCTGCAGCAGATGCTCTGTTGAGAAAGTCATTAGAAAAATTAGATAGGAAAAAACTAATAGAGCTTTTAATACAGATTGATCCTTTAGCCGCCTCTTCTATCGACTGTTCCAATCCAAGGAGAGTGATTCGAGCCATAGAAGTTAAAAAATGTAGTGGCATCTCTATTATTGAATGGCAGCAAAAAACAACCTTTCCGTTGGTGGTTCCTTCATTAGCCTTTTGGATTGATCGTCCTAAGTCAGAATTAGAAATACGTTTAAGAAATAGAATCCAAAGTATGTTTGAAGCGGGATGGGAAAAGGAAACATGCATGCTACTTGAAGAAGGAGGCATTGAGGCAATCGAAAGATGTCAGGCCATTGGTTATAAACTAATTGGCCAGTATTTGCTGCAAAAAGGAAAAAATAAGCTAAAATTGATGGAGGATATATTTAGAGAGCATTGTGCCTATGGGAAAAGACAAAAAACTTGGTTCAAAAGGGAGAATTCTTTAAGTTACTGTTTGTTGAAAAATGAACAGGAAGAATGTTCATTTATTAAAAGTTATATTGAAAAAATAAATTTTTTTATTCGTAAATAAATAAAAAGGTTAATTTTGTCTTAGGAGGAAGAAAAAAAAAGAGATTTTTGAGCAAGCAAGCATGATATCTTTAGTCGAGGAGGAGAAAAAAGAAATAGGTATCCTTGTCGGATTAGATAAAGGAGAGAAGAATTTTGAAGAAGCTTTTGAGGAGTTAGAAGAATTAGCCATTTCGGCGGGTGGGCTTATTATTGAAAGGATTGTCCAGCGGCTCTCTTCTCCAACAGCTCCTTTTTATATTGGGAAAGGGAAAGCAAAAGAGATCGCTGAAATTTGTAAAGAAAAAAAAGTTTCTTTTGTCCTTTTTAATGACGATCTCTCTCCCATTCAATGCCGTAATTTGAGTTCTCTTTTCGGTTGTAAGGTTCTGGATCGAACCCAACTTATTTTAGATATCTTTGCACAGAGAGCAAAGACACGGGAAGGCAAACTCCAAATTGAACTTGCCCAACTTCTCTATCTGCTTCCTAGGCTAACGCGGTTGTGGACACATCTCTCTCGGCAGACTGGAGGAATTGGGACGCGGGGTCCTGGAGAAACCCAACTTGAAGTTGATCGCCGGCGTATCCAGGAAAAGATTCATAGATTAAAAAAAGAGCTCGAGGAGGTAAAGAAAACTCGATTTATCCAACGAAGTAGCCGACAAAAGTCTTCATGGCCGACTGCTTGTCTTGTTGGATACACAAATGCGGGGAAATCCACCCTTTTTAATCTTCTAACCAATTCGAAAGTTCTTGTTGAAAATAAGCTTTTTGCTACCCTCGATCCGACCATTAGACTGTTTGAATTTTCAGGCGGTCAAAAAATATTTCTCTCTGATACCGTTGGGTTCATTCAAAAGTTACCTTTTCATTTAGTTGAATCTTTTAAGGCAACTTTAGAAGAAGTCAAAGAGGCCGATTTATTGATTCATCTGGTAGATATTTCCCATCCTTTATCTGAAAATCAGATTGAAGAAGTTAATAAAGTTCTAGAACAGCTTGGAGCCTTAGACAAACCAACGATTCTGGTCTGGAATAAAATCGATTTAGTGAAGTCCAAGGGACTCATTAAAAGAAGAATCCAAGAATATCCAGGGAGTGTCCCCATTTCTGCGGCAACGGGAGTGGGATGTGAAAAGCTTTTACTTAAAATTGAGCAGTGGTTGAAAACAAAGCGTCGATATCTCTCTTTAAAGTTGCCTGTCGATAGGATGGACATGGTTGCTAAATTTCATCGGGTGGGCTTTGGAGTCGAAACCGATTATCAGCCTGAAGGGATTTTAGTTAATGGATGGATTCCTCTTTCTTTTGTTTCTTCCTTCGAACCATTTAATGTTTTATCTAATGGCCATGAAGGACATGAAAATGGCAATATGAGAAGGATACAATAAGAAAAAAACTCATTTTAATATATTTTTTTCTTCTTTTTTTAGATTGCCTTAAGAGCGCTCAAGGAGAGAAAATTTTTTATGATACATCCAACGGCAATTGTTAGTTCCAAGGCTGAAATTGGGAAAGACGTTTCTATTGGCCCATGGGCTATTGTGGAAGCAGGCTGTTCTATTGGTGACAGTTGTGAAATTCGGGCCCATGCGGTAATAACAGGCAATAGTCAGATTGGGAAAAGAAATCAGATTGGTTTTGGCGCTATTATTGGGGCTGAGCCTCAGGACGTGTCGTTTAAAGGGGGATTTTCTTCGGTTATTATTGGGGATGATAATATCATTCGAGAATATGTAACTATCCATCGTGGTTCGGCCGAATCGTCTGTTACAAAAATTGGGAATCATTGTTTTCTCATGGCTGGAAGCCATGTAGCGCATAACTGTTTGGTGGAAGATCAGGTTGTTTTAGTTAACAACGTTCTTCTTGCTGGCTATGTTCATGTTGGGAAAAGGGCGTTTTTAGGAGGAGCAGCGGTTATACATCAACACGTTAGAATAGGGGAGCTTACGATGATTCGTGGTCAGACCCGGATTGGGAAAGATCTTCCTCCTTATTTTATGGCTGTCGATACGAATGAAGTTTCAGGTATCAATAGAGTAGGATTAAAAAGGGCAGGGATTACGGAGGAAATAAGAAGAAAAATCGAAGAGGCCTACAAGATTCTTTATTTTAGCGGATATAATGTTTCACAGGCCTTAGAAAAAATTGAAAAAGTTTCGCAGTGTAATGAAATTCAAAAACTCGTCGACTTTATTCAGAAGACAAAAAGAGGAATTTGCATGGCGAGGAAAAAAAATAAGAAAGACTTTCAAGAAGAATAAAGCAAGCCGAGGTCTTTAAAGGACAGAAAGAACCGGTTCTTTTGA
The DNA here is from genome assembly GCF_004421185.1 of Methylacidiphilum sp. Yel. Classification (GTDB taxonomy): domain Bacteria; phylum Verrucomicrobiota; class Verrucomicrobiia; order Methylacidiphilales; family Methylacidiphilaceae; genus Methylacidiphilum. The sequence continues at coordinate 7,067 of NZ_LXQB01000052.1, forward strand.
TATGGCGCCTATAAGGGAAAAGTAGCCAAAAAACTGCAATATATCTAATAGTTAAAAAGGCTTAAGAGTATATAGTGCTATCTTTATTGGAGCGGTGTAGAGGGAGATGGGTTTTGATTTTATTTTTTATAAAAGCGGGGGTTTCCCATCCCTTTTAGGAAATAGGGCAGAATCACTAGAACTGAAGAATAGAATAACAAGGAAATGGGAAAAGCTTTTCTCTTCCTTTTAAATCACATAGCTCAGCAAGAAATCCTAACTCCATTAGATTCCCTCCACACTTTTCGATGAGCAAAGCTGCGGTAAGCGCTGTATTGCCAGTTGCCAACACATCATCTATAATGAGAACACTCTCTCCTTTGGTTATGGCGTCTTGATGTATTGTTAAAATTTCTTCCCCATATTCGCTTTTATAAGGCAATTCATAAGTTTTATAGGGTAATTTTCCCTTTTTCCGGATAGGAATAATCCCCACTCCCAAAGAATGAGCTAAAGCTCCTGCAAAAATAAATCCTCGGGCATCGATGGCAGCAATTTTATCAATTTTTTTCTTTTGATAACGGGAAATAAAGATTGTCATTATCAATCTAAAGAACTGTCCCTCACCGATTGCAGGAGTAATATCTTTGAATTGAACTCCCTGACGGGGGAAATTAGGGATATTTCGAATTTTCTCCTTAAGCCTTTCGATAGAGCTACTTAAAACATAGGTCATAGGGAAAAGAGTATTTTTCCTTTATTTCTATTATTTTTTTAAGGATTGTTTAGTGGTAAGACGGTTTTTCCCTTTTTCTTGTTTTTCTAGCTCTTTTCGAATTTTTCGTAAAGCAATATTTTGGAGTTGACGAATTCTTTCCCTAGTTACATGAAATTCTTTTCCGATTTCTTCCAAAGTCATTTGTTCATTGCCTTCTAGCCCAAATCTAAGGCTTAATATTTTTCTTTCCCTTTCATCTAGCTTAGGCAGCAATTCAAGAATAGTATTCTTGAGATTTTGGTCAAGAACAGATTGGTCGGGACTCGTTGCGGATTCATCCTTAACTAGTTCTCCCAAGGATGTGCCATCCTCTTCTTCTCCTACCGTGGCATCGAGAGAAGCGGGTCTGATGGCAATCGTCCTTAACTCGGCAACTTTTGTTGTAGACATGCCAAGTTCTTCAGCTAATTCTTCATCTGTTGGATCTCTCCCAAGAACTTCCGATAGCTGCATGGCTACCCTTCTCATCTTAGCTATCTTATCAACAAGATGGACTGGAAGCCGAATTGTTTTACTTTGATTGGCTAGAGCCCGTTTGATGGACTGCTTGATCCACCATGCAGCATAAGTGCTCAGCTTCCCTCCCTTTGAGGGATCAAAGCGATCGACCGCTTTCATTAGCCCAATGTTGCCTTCGGAAATAAGGTCTGGTAGAGGCAACCCACTATTGGCATAGTCATGGGCTATCTTCACGACCAACCGGAGGTTGGCCTGAATCATTTGCCGTCTTGCCTCTTGATCCCCTTGTTGTATTCTTTTAGCCAATTCCACTTCTTTTTCTTTTGTCAGCAGTGGAATTTGGCTTATTTCCCTTAAATAAAGTTTGAGAGCAGAATCGTTGTTATCCATTGCTTAATATTGATACGCTTAGAATTAGTGAAAAGTTGAGAAGGTAAATAAGAAATTATTGAAAATAACTTACGTTATTTTTATACATTAAGAAAAGCTAAGAATTTTATAATAGTTAATTTGCAGTATAAAAATAATTTTAAAAGTATAACAAGTCAAGGGAAGAATAAAAAAATTTAGATAATACCACCTGCAAATTTTTTCGCTTGCTCTGCAAGGGCAGTACTTAAATATCTTTCGCCTGTACTGGCTGCGATGGCTACAATCAATTTCCCTTTATTTTCTTTGCGCTTAGCAATTTCAATGGCGGCAAAAACAGTAGCTCCTGAAGAAATACCTGCTAAAATGCCTTCTTCGGAAGCCAGTCGTTGAGCCGTAGTGATTGCCTCTTGATCCGTTACTGTAAAGACTTCATCAATTATTTTAAGATTCAGATTTTTAGGGACAAAACCTGCTCCTATCCCTTGAATTTTATGGGGACCAGGCTTTAGAGGTTCCCCTCTAAGAGTCTGAGAAATGACGGGGGAGGCAGCCGGTTCTACGGCAACAGAATAAAACGATGATTTTCTTTTCTTTATTACCTCACTCACTCCTGTAATCGTGCCTCCAGTTCCCACACCAGCAACAAAAATATCTACTTTTCCCTCTGTATCTTTCCAAATTTCTTCGGCAGTAGTCCTCCGATGGATTTCAGGGTTAGCGGGATTGTCAAATTGTTGAGGGATCCAACTATTTTCTGTTTTCGATGCAATTTCCATTGCTTTCTCGACCGCCCCACGCATGCCTTGTTGAGCCGGAGTCAATACCAGACGAGCACCAAGAAGGGCTAGAAGAGTTCTTCGTTCTATACTCATGCTTTCAGGCATGGTTAAAATTAGAGGATAACCTTTAGCAGCCGCTACGAAGGCCAAGGCAATACCAGTGTTCCCAGAAGTCGGTTCAATGATCGTTGTCTTAGCATTTATTTTTCCTTCTCTTTCCGCCTGATCGATCATTGCTATCCCAATACGGTCTTTGACACTGCTCAAAGGGTTGAAAAATTCGCATTTAATAGCTACTTGCGCCTCCAATCCTTGGGTCATTTTATTTAACCGGACCAAAGGCGTCCTTCCTATTGTCTCAATGATAGAGGGAAAAATAAGCATAGAATATACTCTAGTAATAAAATAGACTATCTATAGTCAAGAATATTATTAGTCAAAAAGAAAAACTAAGCAACGGTTTCCTATTTCGAGAAAATTTATTAGATTTGAAAATGAAAATCGCTTTTTTAAGTGACATTCATGGGAATCTAGAGGCTTTGGAATCGGTTCTGGAAGAAATTGCCAAGATAAAAGTAGATAAAATAATATGTCTTGGGGATGTGGTAGGCTATGGGGCCGAACCTTCTCGATGCTTACGAAAGATAAGAGAACAGGCTGAGATCATTCTCATGGGAAACCATGATTATTACTGTTCTTTGCCTCAAATCCCAGAAGCGATGACAAATCAACTGAATCCTATCGCTCTGAAAGCCATACATTTTACCCGGTCGATTTTGTCTAAAGAAGAAAAGCAATTTTTAGCTTCTCTTCCCTTGATTTGGCAAAATGAAGATCTTATGGCTGTCCATTCTAATTTTCGTTCTCCTACCAGCTGGCAATATGTTTTGTCCAATGAAGAAGCAGAAGAGAATTTTCGAGCGGCTTCATTCCGTATAGGATTTTTAGGACATACCCATATTGTAGCTCTCTTTGTACAAAATGATCATTCTGTTTTTCAGTTTCGATTCAAAAGGCTATTTCTAAAAGAAAATTTCCGATTTCTACTTAATGTTGGAAGTGTTGGACAACCAAGAGATGGGGATCCAAGGGCCACTTTTGTCGTTTATCAAACTGAAAATTATGAGGCAACCCTCTACAGGGTTGCCTATGATATTGAAAAGTCTGCGTTAAAAATTAAAAATGCAAACCTACCCATCCAATTGGCCGAAAGACTCCGGTGGGGTGTTTGAAAATTGATTTAGGTATTTAGCGATCCTCTTAGGAACAAAGAAATGAAGATTTTAATCATCAAATTAAGTTCCTTTGGAGATATTATTCAGTGTTTTCCAGTAGCCAGCGGGCTGTTAAAAAAGTTTCTTTCAGCAAAAATCGATTGGGTCACATATGATATTTATCGAGAGCTATTCGATTATCAACCTTCCATTTCTCGTGTCTTTACTATCCCACATTATTCTTCTTGTGGGATGATAGAATCGATTGCTCAGATTATCAAGCTGATTAGGGCGCTTAAGAAAGAGCGTTATGACATGGTTCTCGATCTCCAGGGGCTTTTCCGAAGTGGTATTATCTGTGGTTTTAGTGGAGCAAAAAGAAAGATAGGGCCATGGAATGGGAGGGAAGGCTCTCTTTTCTTTTATAAGGAGCGGATTATGCCTCCTCCTCCTCCAGCTCAAGAAAGATATTTAGAGTTTTTGCGATACTTAGGAATCCAACCCGATCCTTATGCTTTTCAGCTGCCCCTGCTTCCGTCAATTTTAGATATAAAAGACTATATAGTCATTCATCCTTACTCCCGGTGGCCCTCCAAAATTTGGCCTTGGAGGAACTATCAAGCCTTAACCCTACGGCTGCCTCAATTCCACTTTGTTTTTGTTGGGATCGGGCCATGGTTTCCTATCAATGAAGCTAATTGCACGGACCTTCGTGGAAAACTTCCTTTAGGAAAGCTAATAGCTCTATTAGGCAATGCCAAAGCTATGATAAGTGGGGATTCGGGACCAGCTCATCTTGCAGCTGCTTTAGGATGTCCGACCCTTGTGATGTTTGGCCCTACGGATGCAGCAGAATCTCGTCCGATAGGAAAAAAAGTCTTTGTGCTTCAAAGCGATGTTTCTTGTTCCCCATGTTGGCATGCAATTTGCTTAAACAAAGAGTCTCCCTTACAATGTTTGTCAGGCATAACGGTAGAAGTAATTATAAAAAAATTAATGATTCTTTTGGAAAATTAATAGCTTATAAAAAAATTGAATTTATTAAATTTATTTGACAAACGCGATAAATTTAAAATATTTCTTTGAAAAGGTGATTCTATATGAAACCCCAACCAATAGACCAAACTATAAAGAAAAATAAAGAATGGACCGAGGCAGTGGTTCTCGAGGAAATTAAAAGATGGCATGAAGCAGGTAAGCCTCTTTTTTCTCATTACATGAGGAAGCATTATCAGGAACTTCTTGCTGCTGCTGTTCGATATTTTGGCAATTGGGGGAAAGCGGTGGAAGCTGCTGGTCTATCTTATGATGAGATCCGTCGGTACAAAGCCTGGTCGAAAGAAAAGATTATCCAGTTGATTCAACAGCTTTATCGCCAAGGTACTGATCTTTCTTTTCGATCCATGATGCTGGGAGAATACGCGCCTATGGTTTATGCGGCTATCCGGCCCAATTATTTTGGAAGTTGGAAAAATGCACTTCTAGCTGCTGGATTGGCACCTCAGGACATTTATAGATATAAATCTTGGAAAAACGAAAATATTCTTGAAGAAATTAGAAGATTGTATAAAGAGGGTGCGGACTTAAGTTCCAAGCAAATGGAAAAGAATGCGAGTTCTTTAATTGCTATCGCCCGCAGGAGATTTGGCAGTTGGTCTTCGGCAATAGAACAGGCAGGCTTGGATTACGATAAGATTCGTAACCGAAAAAGGTGGTCAAAAGAGCAGATTATTCAAGGGATAAGGGCGTTAAAAGAAAAGGGAATTTCATTAACGAGTACGAAGGTTAGGGAGGTTGATCCTGCTCTTTTTGCAGCCGCTTGTAAAAAGAGGTTTTTTGGGAGTTGGAAAAAAGCGGTGGAAAACGCTTTAAGTTGATTTTTCCCCCATTCCAAAGAAAAAAGGTTGACATCTTTGCAAGAGAAAGTCAAAAGTGACCAGATCTTGCAGACGTGTTAAATCCGAATAAAAAAACTCTCTTGCCAAAGGCTTTATTAAGCTTTCTATTCTTCCTTTTTTCTTTTCACCTACTATTTTTTTGTTCTGCTGAAGTCTCTTCTCATCCCATAAAAACCCATATCAAAATTAGGGTTGCAACCAGAAATGACCCTCCATTTTCCATTCGAGGCATGGATGGGGAATGGGAAGGAATTGCGGCTGACTTATGGAAAAGGATCGCTGCTGATCTCAATATTCCCTATGAATTTATCGAAATGCCCGGTGACCAACAGGCTCTTGTTCGAAGCTTACTGGATAAGAAAGTAGATGTGGTGGTAACCGGGATGGGAATCAACATTGAGCTTTTAAAAAAGCTTGCTTTTAGTTATCCCTTCCTTTCTTCTGGGTTGGGAGTTGCTTATAGGTCAAGTCCAATTAGTTCTCTACAAGCAGTATTTCGGTTTATGCTTAACCCAGAATTTGCCACTGTTGTCTGTGGGATGACATTTCTGACATTGATTGCTGGATTTTTTGTTTGGATTTTTGAAAGAAAAAAGAACCCTCATTTTGGAGGCAGTTTTATTCATGGCATAGGGAATGCTTTTTGGTGGGCTGCTGTTACCATGACGACTATTGGTTATGGGGATAAAGTCCCCAAAACTGTTGGCGGTAGAACGGTAGCTATGATTTGGATGTTTGTTGGGGTGGTCCTATTGTCTTTTTTTACAGCGTGGATTACAGCAGGGGTGGCTTTAGAAAAAGTCAGTTTGGATATTGTTAAAGCTAAAGATCTCTCTCAAATTCGTATAGCTGCTGTAAAAAATTCAATGGGCAGCAGTTATTTAAGAAAAAGGCAAATTCGAGCGATCCTCTTTGATACCTTAAATGGTGCCCTGGAAGCTCTTAAAGAGAAAAAGGTGGATGCTGTTCTTTCCGAATTAGAACAGTTACGATATGTAATTCAAAAAGAATTTGGGGGAGAATTAGAGGTATCTGAAAAAACTTTTTTAAGAATTGATTATGCGTTTGCATTCCGACCTGGAGAAGAAATTCTTCAGCTAGTGGATACATGGATGGTCTCTCATCTCAATGAATTGAAAATATATGAGAACCATGAGAGATATTGACTCTAGGAAAACTTTCCCTAAGACGTTGCTGGTTGGGTTTCTAGAAAAAGCTAATTTGGTTCAAGTTTTTTAAAACAATCGGACACAAGCCAGAACAACAACAAAAAAAAGCCCATTTAGGAGGAAACCAACGATGCAGGAAGGCCGAAACATCTCTTTTAATGAAAGACTAAGACCACCAAACAGGATACCAAAAAAATTAGCGACAAGGCCCAGAAAAGTAAAAAAACCAATCAATGCAGAGCTAAATTCTGTTTCACTCCCACTCGCTCTTAATATCAACTCGCTAAAACCAATTACTATCCAATACAACAAGGTTGCAATTGCTATGAGGAGGCTAATTCTTCTGCTCCAATGAGCCAAATGATCCAAAGACTTTTTTAATGCCTCTTCCATGCTTCAATAATGCAATAAAAATGGAAATTATTCAAGGGCAGAAAATATTAAAAAAACATTTAAGCACTTCTAATCGCTTAAAAGGGGCGATCTTCAGAGCAATCGAAAACTTCTGAAGAGATGGCGGAGAAATCAAGCTCAGCTTTCCCATGGTTCAATGCAGAGAGAAAGCGCCAGTACACCACGTCCAGATAAGGTAATGGAACCCTATAGGACTGTACTAAATCTCTTGCTAGTGTTGCATCTTTAAATCCGAGTTGTAATGTGAAACCTGGTTCGCTAAAGGCTTTTTTAACGATAAGTTGGCCGTAATTTTCATAGAGGGGGGAACGAAACAATGCTTGATTGACAGCGGAAAGAAAATCTTGAGGGAGGATCTTAGCTTTTTGAGCCAAAGAGAAACTCTCGCTTAAGGCTTCAATAACGGTCATGATTAGAAAATTGCCTAAAATTTTTACAATATTCGCTTTGGCGGGTTCTTCTCCAAAATTAGAATAACCTCTTCCTAAGGCTTGGAAGATGGGGTGACATTTTCTCACGGCTTCTAGAGGTCCAGCAGTAATAATCCACAATTCTTTTCTTGCAGCTGCATCAGGACGTCCAAACACAGGGGCTGAAACAAGAATCTGCTTTTTGGCTGCATGCATCCTTTGAATTTCCTGAATGACTTTCGGACTAACCGTGCTCATAGATAGATGAACACCTTCTTCGTGTAATCCATGGATGATCCCTTCGCTGCCAGCTGTGATTTCTAATAATGCCTCATCATTGGCAAGCATAGTAATGACAACATCACTGCTTGTTGCCACTTCTTTAGGACATCCAAGAATTTTGGCACCGAAAGCTGCCAAAGGATCAGCTTTTTCTTTCGTACGGTTATAAATAAAGAGTTCTTTTCCAGAGGCCAAAAGGTTTTGGGCCATTGGATATCCCATCTTCCCAGTACCTATAAAACCAATTTTCATTGAAAATTTTTATAGCAAGAAATTTGAAACAAATTACAAAATCGTTTTTCATCTATTTATGATTCCATTGAGTATTTAACACAACCCCTTTGAAATGGTGGGGAGAAAAAATTTTGTTTTTTTGCAACATAATGGTATTGAAACTGCTATTGTCGAGAAGAAACTTATTTTTAGTTGAGGGGTTCTTTTTTTTAAGGGAAAAATAATATTATGCTCTGGCTGGTCAAAGTTGCACTTAGAAAGCCCTATACAGTCGCTGTGATGGCAGCGCTCATATTTGTCATGGGACTATTGACTATTGAAACAACTCCAACGGATATTTTCCCCGACATCGATATTCCCGTTGTGAACGTTGTCTGGTTTTATCAGGGTCTGACTCCAGAGGATATGACCAATTTCATTACTACCTTTAGCGAGTTCAATCTTTCCCAGTATGTGGATAATGTAGCCCGAATGGAGTCAAGAACCTATTATGGGCTTAATGTTATTCGCATGTATTTTCAACCAGGAGTCCCTATCGATCTGGCTGTTTCGGAAGCGGTATCGATCTGTCAGACTGTCATAAAAAGAATGCCCCTTGGAACTACCCCTCCTTATGTTTTGCGCTATTCTGCAGCGGAAGTCCCTGTTATACAGTTGGCTGTAAGTGGGAAAACAAAATCAAATGCTGATTTGTTCGATTATACTTGGTATATCTTTAGAAGAGAATTAGCTACGATTCGAGGAGCCACTTTCCCTCCACCCTGGGGGGGGACAGCGCGATTTATTCGTGTCGATGCTTATCCAGATCAGCTTTTAGCTAGAGGCATCACCGCTCAAGAGTTAATGGAAGTAATCAATAACCAAATTTTGGATTATGCTTCTGGAGATATCAAAATAGGAGATCGTGACTATTTAGTCTCTGTGAACAATGTTCCAACGAATGTTCAGGAGATGAACGACATTCCGATTAAAAAAGTCAATGGCCAAATCGTTTATATGCATGACCTAGGGTATGTCAGGGATGGAGGAGCAGTCCAATGGAATTTTGCTCGGTATAATGGGATTCCTGCTGTGATTATGCCTCTTTTGAAAAACGGTATGGCATCAACTTTGGAATTAGTCGCTAATCTTAGAAAACTGCTTCCGATCGCTAAAGCTTCAGCTCCAGAAGGAATTGAAATCAAAGAATTAATGGACCAATCAGTCTTTGTCCGGGCTTCTGTAGAAGGGGTGGTTAAGGAAGGGTTGATTGCTGCAGGCCTTACAGGGATTATGATTTTAGTCTTTTTAGGGAGCTGGAGATCGACTTTAATCGTTTTAACTTCCATTCCTCTTTGTATTCTTGTGGCTCTTTTCATTCTTAGCCGCATGGGCAATACCATAAACATCATGACTCTTGGAGGGCTTGCTCTGGCTGTTGGAATTCTTGTGGATGATGCGACCGTGGAGGTGGAAAATATCCATAGAAATCACGGTATGGGAAAGCCTCTTGTTCAGGCAATTCTCGATGGTGCTCAGCAGATTGCTAATGCGGCTTTCGTTGCAACGCTTTCTATTTGTATCGTATTTACTTCTGTAATTTTTTTAGAAGGGCCTCCAAAATATCTTTTTACTCCCATGGCCTTAGGAGTCGTCTTTTCGATGCTTTTCTCTTATTTTCTTTCAAGGACCCTCGTTCCTACGATGGCTAATATGCTTATTCGACAGGAAGAGATCATTGAGCATAAAAGGAAAATCGAAGGCAAACCGCTCTCGCGTTTTATGCGGTTTCATCACTGGTTTATGGAACGCTTTGAAGAGTTCAGGGATAATTATGGAGAGCTTTTGAAATGGGCCCTGCATCATAAAGGAGCAGTGTTTTTACTCTTTGGTATCTTGGGTTTTGCTTCCTTTGTGGCTTTGCCTTTTGTAGGAGAGAATTTTTTCCCTCCTGTAGATGCTGGTAAGTTTAGGCTTCATGTTTTTACCCCGCCAGGAACAAGATTGGAAACAACAGCCAGAATTTTCAGTGAAATTGAAGAATACATAAAAAAGGAAATTGTTCCGGAGGAAGAAATCGATTCTATAGTGGATTTAGGAGGGCTTCCTTTTTGGTTTCCTGCAGGAATGGCTTTTGGTGATTATATCAATGAAGGGACATTTGACGGAGAGATTTTAGTATCGCTCAAAGAAGATCATCATTCCACATTTGCATACATGAAAAAGATAAGGGAGAAATTGCCAAGGAAGTTCCCTGGATGCGAGTTCTTCTTCCAACCACCAGATATGGTCAATCAGATTCTTAACTTTGGTTCAGCTGCTCCTATTGATATACAAGTTGTAGGAAAGGACCCGGATATTACGTCTCGATTTGCAAAAGAAATCCAAAAAAAAGTAAAAAAGATCAAAGGAGCTGCTGATGTTATTATTTATCAGAAAAAACAGCCCTATCTGCATTTAAAAATAGATCGAATACGGGCTCTTGATTTTGGTTTGAATCAAAGGGAAATTGCTAACAACATTTTAAACCAGTTGAGTTCAAGCTATGTGGTGGCCCCTAATTATTGGGCAGATCCTAAAACCACCATCAACTATCCGGTTGTTGTTCAAACCCCCCAGCACCTGATTGACAGTCATAACTCTTTGCTCAATATTAATCTTCATCCGATAAAGGAATATTATTCTGATCTCCTTGCTTCAAGAGAAGAGACTCAGCTATTGAGTAATGTGGTTTCGGTGGAGCATACCCAAAAGGCTGCCGTTGTCAGCCATTATAATGTCAAGCCTATTTACAATGTTTTTGTTAATGTGCAAGGAAGAGATCTGGGAGGGGTAGTCCACGACGTCCAAAAAGTTATCAATAGCGTCAAAAAGGAATTGCCTCCAGCCTATGAAATCCATATTCGTGGACAGGCTGAAAGCATGCAGAATGCCTTTGGTCGTCTTGGTCTTGGCATTGTTTTTGCCATTCTGATGGTCTATTTTTTGTTAGTAGTCAATTTTCAAGGATGGGTGGATCCTTTCATCATTCTAATGGCCCTGCCGGCAGGATTTTGTGGTGTTATCTGGATGCTTTATCTTACTGGCACAACATTTAGTGTCCCCTCTCTTATGGGGATGATTATGACCGTTGGAGTTGCCACTTCCAATAGCATTTTGCTGATTACTTTTGCCAATGAAGAAATGAGAAATGGAGCCGATGCTCTTACAGCTGCTTGGATGGCTGGAAGAATTCGGCTTAGGCCGGTTCTTATGACTGCTGGGGCGATGATTCTTGGTATGCTCCCTATGTCCCTTGGACTTGGAGAGGGAGGAGAACAGAATGCTCCTCTTGGCAGAGCGGTTATTGGAGGGATGATTTTTGCTACCATAGGAACTCTTTTCTTCGTTCCAGTTGTTTTCAGCATTATTCGTAGCAAGAAAACAAGACCTACGGAATAGACAAAGCTTACAAATGAGTAGATTTTATGAGTAGTAAGGAGTTCGATGTGGGTTCGAAAATAAAAGACACCAAACGTGGCATATTAGAAAAATTAGCCCGGATCGTTGATAAAAAGCGTAAAGGAAGCGGGAAAAGCCAAGAAGAGGGACCTATTCAAAATAAAGAACAGGACAATCTCTCTCCCACCATTCCTGAACCGCCTCCTGTTAAAAAACGGGAACGACTTGAACCCATTTTAAAGAAAATCAAAAGTGGACCCGCTTTTATAGCTCTTTCTTTGGGAGCAATTCTTCTTGCTCTTTTTATTATAGGACTCATCCCAAGGCTGCATAATCAAGGAATACTGAAAAAATATGTGGCTATAGCCAATGAAATCCCTGTTTCTGTTATTAGCCCAAAGCTTGCTCCACCAATCACGGATTTAAGGCTTCCTGGGACAGCAAGAGGCTATTTTGAAACACCCATATGGGCAAGAGTCAATGGGTATATTAAAAATTGGTGGGTAGATATAGGGGACGAAGTGAAGGAAGGCCAACTGATGGCTGTAATTGATGCCCCGGATATTGATCGTCAAGTGTTGGAGATGGAAGGGGTATTGAAATCAGCTGAGGCGAATTTGGAAATTGCCAGGATTTCTTTGGATAGATGGAAAGAACTAATAAAAACCCGTGCGGTTTCCCAACAGCAGCTCGATGAAAGGCAGGCTGCTTATGATGCTGCTCTTGCTCGAGTCAACGCTTCTCGAGGACAACATGAATATTGGAAAGAACTTCAAAATTTTGAAAAGATTTATGCTCCATTTAGTGGGGTCGTTACTGCTCGAAATATAGATATTGGCACGTTAGTGTCTCTGGGCAGTGATAAAGGAGTAAGGGAACTCTATCGGATATCCGTGACGGATGTCATGAGGGTGTATGTGGCTGTTCCTCAGAATTATGCTCCTCAGATCCAGCTTGGGGCTTGGGCTGATGTCACTGCTTCGGAATTGCCTGGAAAAATCTTCAAAGGGCTAGTTGTAAGAACATCGAAAGCGGTTGACCCTCTTTCTCGTACACTGTTGACAGAAGTCGATGTCGGTAATCCCAATGGAGAGATTATTGTCAATATGTATGTAGATGTGACTTTCCATCTTCCAAGGACACAGGAAACCTATCTAGTGCCTGTCAATACAATAGTCGTAAGGGCCGATGGCAATTATGTGCTTAGTGTTGATGAACATCAGACTGTCCATTATAATAAGGTAGAACTGGGGAAAGATTTGGGACAATTCATTGAGATTCCTTCTGGACTTTCCAAAGATCAGAAAATTATATTAAATCCCCCTGAAATTCTTGAAGAAGGGGATAAAGTAGTGGTTGTAGAGGATCTTTCTAAACCAAAGCCTGATAAGATAAAAGAGAAAAAGTTATTACAAAAGGGAAAGCTAGCTCATGAATGATGACCGACAAGAAAATAGAAAAGTAGCAAGTGCCACTTCGATAGAGGCTCAGGGTGGGGTCGTTGCTTCGGAGAGACCTGTTGCCTTCTTTACCATAGAATCTCCAGGAAGAAATTGGGTTTTCCCTTATTCAAGAATCCTTTTTGCTCATACCGATACCGAAGGCAATCGATTTTTTCTCCGGACGATAAGTCATGATATCTGGATTAATGGTCAAAACTTACAAAAGGCCATTTCTTTAATCCAGCAGGAAAGATTGATGGACGTCAAAAAGGGGAGTAATGAGAATGGGAAAGTGGATTCGGTAGAAGTCATGGAAAATCCTGGTGGAATGTTTGCTTAAAGCATTTTGTTAAGCATTCACAGTCTTGTTTGGTAGGGCGGCAGAGAGAAATAGACAGCTACACCTGAGGGCAAGAAAAACCAATATGAGGCTGTAGGCTCATAGGAACCTTGTGAAGTCATAGGAAGCGGTACGGTGTTGGGCGCTTGAATGTGATCAAGGACTGACAGCCTCCTGTATATAAGTAGAAAAAGATATTCCAGATGGCATTTATTGAATTGGATTAGCCCTTTAAGATTTTCTTTGCAGGATGTGCTTGAAATTCCACAAGGCGAATTGTCGTGCTCTATTGCTTGTCTTTTCACAAGCAATACTTACTCCTCTTGAGGCGAGAAACTTAGACAACTAGCTGAACATCGGCAAGAGTGGAGGAATCCATGCTATGGAGCAAGCCCACGATCATGATCTTAATAGAGCGAACAATCTAAAGAATTTGGCTCTGAGGGCCATGGGCATGATAAAGTGACGAAGGAGAATAAATTTAGTCTGGTTCCTTTCAACCCTTTTGCTATTTTTATAAATACTATGTCGTTTGAATCATCTCTGGAGCATCTCGATAAAGGAAAGATTGCTCTCATAGGTGCTGGAGCCATTGGTTCGTTCTATGGTGGGCTTCTTGCGAAAGCTGGGTATGATGTCAATTTCTTGATGCGAAAGGACTATGAGATAGTTAAGGAAAGAGGACTTATTATTGAATGGGGAAAAGAAAAGACCTTTCAGCTTTATCCGGTTAAAGTTTATACTAATACCAATCAGATTGGCCCTTGTAAGTGGGTGATTATTTCTTTAAAAACTTCTGCAAATGATATTCTTTTTGAATTGCTTCCCCCACTTCTTTCTTCTGAAACAGTCTTGGTTTGTTTCCAAAATGGCATAGATAATGAAAAGTGGCTTTATGAGAATTTTGGACCTCGAATCATTATTGGAGGAATATTATTTGTGTGTATTAATCGAACGGGTCCAGGCAAAGTCACAAATTTTGGTTTTGGGAAAGTAGAACTTGGACAGTATAATGCGTTGCCTGGAAAAGAATTAAAGGATTTCGCAACGATGCTTAGGACAGCAGGGATTGAAACAGAAATAGTCAACTCATTAGAAGAAGCAAGATGGAAAAAATTGGTATGGAATATTCCTTTTAATGGATTATCCGTTGCTGCTGGAGGGGTTGATGTAGCTGTGATTCTGGAGAAGCCCGAACTTGCTTTAGCTGCTAGGGAATTGATGCAAGAAATTATTAAGGCGGCTAAAGCATTCGGTTTTTCCATCACTAATGATTTTATTGAAATGCAGCTTCTTAGAACCAAAAAGATGGGACATTATAAACCTTCAAGCTTGTTCGATTTTTTAGAGCATAAACCTCTTGAGGTAGAAGCAATTTGGGGCAGGCCTTTAAAAAAAGCAAGAGAGAAAGGCCTTGAGCTTCCAAGGCTTCAACTGCTTTATGCGATTCTTGATTCATTGAATTCCCTCAGTTCTAGGAACTGAGAGAAACTTGCTTGCGATGCGGGGCTTTTGGCTAAAAAAAAGAGTTAGACAAATAAGCGTCATTTTTTTGGTATTGATTTTTAGTATTGGATGTTCCAGGTTGTGGGAGAATAAACCAAATTTCATTCTCTCCATTTATCATTACTTAGACTTCTATCCGGATAAAGATGTTCCTAATGAAGATCTCCCATTGGTGTTAAGAGAACGGAAAAAAGCCGTATCCCTTTTACCTCCAATTCTTAAAGTTATAAGTAAAGAACATAAGGAACTATTGGTAAATAAAATTATTGTGAATAATTCAGTGGAAGCGGAGTATTACTGTCAGCCGACCTATGATCCTGCTAATCCATGTAAAAAGATAAAAGTTTTACCCAAAAAAATGGATTATGATGACGTTTTGCAAGTCTCACTTATCGGTTGCAAAGAAAGAATCAACAGTATTGTGATCGAATCCAATGCAGGAAGATGGGAGTATAGCCTGCCTCAAAACTGAATGTTACGATGACTGCCGGAAAAATCCTACTTTTAGAGATAGAAAGCAATCACGATGAATTGAAAAGGGCCAAAAAGGAATCGCCGTTCCCTCAGACTTACTCATTTCTACTAACACAGGTTCGAAGCTGATTTCCTGCTTCACCGAGGCTGGTTTCACTCAGGCCTTGCGGTCCAAGCCAGAGCCTTCCTCTCCACAGGCTTTCCATCCGGACGTACCTCGCCGTAGAGCCGCAGCCAATCCACAGGCCAGGAGATTTTTGGCCGCATTCACGTCTCGGTCGTGTGTGTGGTTCCACAGTCCGGATAGGTCCAATGCTGACCATCTTGCGAGACATGCTCAAATACATATCTTTGCGCAAGAAAGTGCAGCTTAAATTGAAACTGTTCAAGCCCCTTTTTTCAGACCTTTAGACAGCTGATTCAACTTGAGATTGAGTCGAAGATTCATTTTGGGAAGGTTTCGGAGTAAAGATGAGCATTCCTTCCCGTGCATCAATCTCAACGACTGTAGCTTCGGCTAATTTACCTTTGAGCAATTCTTCAGCGATAGCATTTTCCACATATTTCTCAACTGCTCTTCTCAAGGGTCTAGCACCATAGGCTGGTTCATATCCCTTTTCAATCAAGAAATCGATGGCTGCATCTGTGAGAAGAATGCTCAATTTGCGACTCTTTAGTCTTTCCGCCACTTTATTAACTTCCAAATGAACGATTTTGATCATGTCTTCTCTGCTAAGCGATCTGAAGACAATAAGATCATCAACCCTGTTTAAAAACTCCGGTTTAAAAGTCTTTTTAACAGTTTCCAGCATTCTTTCCTTCATTTGCTCATAGGAAATCTCATCCTGCTTTGTTCGGAAGCCAAGCACGCCTGGTTTCAAACCCATCTCAGCACCGACATTGGATGTCATGATGATGATGGTATTTCTAAAGTCAATCTTTCTACCAAGGCTATCGGTAACGATTCCATCCTCGAGAATTTGCAAGAGAATATTCCAAACATCCGGATGGGCTTTCTCTATCTCGTCAAAAAGAACAACCGAATAGGGCCTACGCCGAATTTTTTCGGTTAACTGTCCTCCTTCCTCATACCCAACATATCCAGGCGGAGAACCGATGAGTCGAGAGACATTGAACTTTTCCATGTACTCACTCATATCAATCTGTATGAGGGCGTCAGCACTGCCAAAAACATATTCGGCTAATGTTTTTGCCAGCATCGTTTTGCCTACACCCGTTGGTCCAAGGAATATAAAGGACCCAATGGGTCTTTTGGGATCTTTAAGATCAGCCCTTGAGCGCTGCAAGGCTCTACTCAAGGCCTCTATGGCCTCATCCTGACCAATCACCCTCTTTCTCAATTCTTCGCCAACATTGAGAAACTTATCCTGATCATTCTGAGTGATCCGAGTAATAGGAATCCCTGTCCACTTCGAGACAATTTGCATCATATCGTCTTCAGTGATGGTTGTCTCCTTTTCGTCTCGCCGTTTCTTCCATTCAGCAATCCGTTGTTCGAGCTTTTCTTTAAGCTCTCTCTCTTTGTCTCTCAATGCTGCAGCCTTTTCGAAATTTTGAGCCTTAATGCACTCATCTTTCTTGGCTCTAATAGCAAGCAGCTCGTTTTCAAGTTCTTTTAATTCTGGTGGCCTCATTGTTGCGGCAATTCTAGCCCTAGCCCCAGCTTCGTCCATGATGTCGATGGCTTTATC
Organism: Methylacidiphilum sp. Yel; assembly: GCF_004421185.1. Classification (GTDB taxonomy): domain Bacteria; phylum Verrucomicrobiota; class Verrucomicrobiia; order Methylacidiphilales; family Methylacidiphilaceae; genus Methylacidiphilum. Next base: position 23,949 of record NZ_LXQB01000052.1, read on the forward strand.
AGGTAAGAATCTTCCCGTAAGATATCTATCCGAAAGACGGACGGCAGTATCAATAGCCTGGTCGGTAAACTTGGCTTTATGATGTGCTTCGTACTTTGGTTTGAGTCCGTGCAAAATCTGAATCGTTTCTTCAACGCTTGGGGCTTCCACAAGAACGGTTTGAAATCTTCTTTCCAAAGCCGCGTCTTTCTCTATGTATTTGCGATATTCTGAAAGAGTAGTCGCACCTATGCATTGTAATTCCCCACGTGACAACGCCGGTTTAATAATATTGGAAGCATCCATCGCTCCTTCTGCAGAACCAGCCCCCACAATCGTATGCAATTCGTCAATAAAAAGGATAATGTTTTTGGCCTTACGGATCTCCTCCATCACCGCCTTAATCCTTTCCTCAAATTGTCCTCTGTATTTTGTTCCGGCGACCATTAGGGCTAAATCCAAAGTGATCACCCTTTTATCTCTCAACAAATCGGGAACATTTTCATTGGCGATTTCCTGGGCTAATCCTTCGACAATGGCCGTTTTCCCCACCCCCGCTTCACCAATAAGCACGGGATTGTTTTTTGTCCTTCTGCAAAGGATCTGCATCACTCGTTCGATCTCGTTTTTTCTTCCAATCACTGGATCAAGTTCTCCACGACGCGCCAGTTCTGTTAAATCCCTACCAAAAGCTTTCAAAGCGGGTGTTTTCACTTCCTTTTTTGAGGTTGTTTCGGTAGTCCCAGCAAAAGCTGGTTCAGGATTTTCTTCTTCTCCACTGGCAGAGAAATTAGGATCTAATTCCTTTAAAATCTCATTGCGCACTCTTTCCAGATCGATATCGAGATTTTTAAGGATAGTGGCAGCCACTCCCTCACCTTCTCGAAGCAGTCCTAAAAGAATATGCTCCGTTCCTACATAGCTATGGTTCAGGGCTTTTGCTTCTTTGCTGGCTAAAGCCAAAACTTTCTTCACCCGAGGTGTGTAAGGAATAGGCGTTGTCGGTTTGCCTTCGGAAGGGACAGAACCTATTTTTTTCTCTATTTCGATTCGTACAGTTTCCAGATCTACTCCAAGTTTTTGGAGGACATTAATGGCTACTCCTTGGGCCAGTTTAATTAAACCAAGCAAAAGATGCTCAGTGCCCACATGGTTGTGCCCAAACCTTTCGGCTTCCTGTCTAGCAAGTGCCAATACTTGTTGTGCTCTAGGCGTAAAGTTTGTCATTTTGAGATAGCCTCCTACTTTAATGATGATAAGGAAACTGCAAATGTCTTGTATCGGGAGAAGGAAAATTTTTAAACTTTTCCCTTAAGAAATCAGCTCGTAACTGGTCTCTTTCCTCCGAAGAAAGTTTCCTCTCATAAGCCATTTGTAAATGAGCTGGCTGAATTTTTATCAAACACTCATCAATAATCATTCTATAATTTTCTGGAAACATCCCTAAATCAATCCCCAAACGAACGACTGATAACAAATTCAATGTTTCCTTAGAAGTAATTATATACGAATTTTGTAAAATTCCAAATGCTCTGCTTACTTGATCCAATATAAATTTAGGCTTTTCTTGTAAAAGTTTTTGCCGAGCATTTTCTTCATGTTGAATTATCTGGGTAATTACTTTATGCAACCTCTCTAAAATTTCCTCTTCACTCTCCCCAAGGGTCATCTGATTGGAAATCTGGAATAAGTTGCCCAATGCTTCCGTTCCTTCTCCAAATAACCCGCGAACGGCTAATCCAATTCTATTAACCGCTTTTACTATTTGGCTGATCTGTTCGCTCAAAACGAGGGCCGGAAGGTGCATCATGGCCGAGACCCTTAAACCAGTTCCCACATTTGTAGGACAGGCAGTTAAATAGCCTAATTTTGTAGAAAAGGCAAATTCAAGTTTCTCATCCAGTTCATCATCTATTTTTTCAGCAAGTTTCCATGCCGCTTTTAGTTGCAAGCCAGATTTGAATGTCTGTATCCGTAAATGATCTTCTTCATTGATCATTATAGAAACCGAACGGGTGGAATTGATAGCCAACCCACTCCCAACATTTTTGGCTGCGTGTTCTCTACTGATAAGATGTTCCTCTACGAGCACCTGCTTTTCCAATGGAGAAAACCGGTCCATGGAATCTACAATCGCTAAAGGCTTCATTTCCCCTAGAGAGGAGACTTCAGGAAGCGTAATCGATAATATTCTTATCCGTTCGTTCTTCCTTGCCCATCCAGGGAATGGAAACCGATTGAGATTTCTTGCAATGCGAACCCTGCTTGAAACAACAATCTTGTTGTTGCCCTCTCCAGAATGCAGCCACTCACTGGGAGAAGAGATTAAAGAATTTATTTTCACTTCTTAGTAAAATAATAAAGATTGAGGCAATTCGCAACAACATCAAGAAGGATTTCTTTGAAGGATGCAAAGAAAATGTTCAAGAAAAAAAGGGAAGATGCAAAAAAAAGGTTATTTTTCCCCTCTTCTTATTTTAATCGATGCTCCATGGGCATCAAGAGATTCAATGTTGGCGAAAGATTCTAAAAAGGGGGACACTTTTAACAGAGCCTTTTTCGAATATTCGACAACGCTAGTTCTTTTGTAGAACTGTGATAAGGTAAGACCACTGAAGGATTTTGCCCCACCTCCGGTGGGAAGTGTGTGGCTTGGCCCAGATAGAAAATCTCCTGCAGCAACTGCAGAATACGGTCCAAGATAGATTGCTCCGCAATTTTTTAATCTAGAAAGAAATTTTTTAGGAGAAGGGATCTGCAAGCTCAGATGTTCAGGAGCGAATTCTTCTATGAGCTCAATTCCTTCATCCAGAGAAGCAACTTGAACAAAGTAGGCATGATGAGCGAGTACTTCCATTAGAATATGTTTTCTTTGCAAGGAAATAAGCTGTTGGTTTATCGCTTCCATAACTGATTGCAATAATGTATCATCGGGAGTAACGAATAAAATTTTACTGGAAGGGCCATGTTCGGCTTGAGCAAGGAGATCAGCAGCAATAAACTCAGGATTAGAACCTTTAGAAGCCAGCACGGCAATTTCGCTTGGACCAGGTAATAAATCGATGGCTACGGGTCCTACTACCTGTCTTTTTGCTTCAACAACATAGGCATTTCCAGGTCCGAATATCTTTTCGACTTTTCTAATGCTTTCGGTGCCAAAAGCTAAAGCACCTATGGCTTGGATGCCTCCAATCTGATAGAGTTCGGTTGCCCCAGAATATTCAATAGCGTAATGAAGAATCGGATTGATTGGGGGAGGGGAAACAACGACAATTTCTTTAACCCCGGCAGTTTTAGCAATGCATACAGTCATCAACGCCGTTGAAACAAGTGGGGCAGTTCCTCCTGGCACGTAGACACCTATTCTTTGGAAAGGACTGTAAATTTCTCCGACTCGAGCCCCTTCCATGTTTCTTATAGACCAATTTTTGATTTTAGAAGCCTTTGCAAACAAAGTTATGTTTTTCTTTGCCCAGCGTAGGGCATCTATAACGGGTTTTGGAGGGGGAGAGGGCTTCTTTGTGATTCTAAAAGATTGTGGATCTATAGACTGTTTGTCAAACTGCTCAGTATACTGACTAACTGCTTTATCCCCTCTTTGCAGAACTTCTTCCAGAACCGTCTTTACTTTTTCTTCAATTTCTTTCGAAGAAAGATAAGTACGAGAGAGAGCTTTTTTCTTTTGATTCCAATCTGGATCGGAAAAACGTAGAATTTTAAAATCAATCATTCCCATTCTATGGTTGCAGGCGGTTTTGAAGAAATATCGTAAACGACCCGATTAACTCCTTCAACTTCATTTATAATTTTATTAGCTAGCCTGGATAAAAGTTCTGGAGGCAACTTGGCCCAATCGGCAGTCATGCCGTCAATGCTTTCTACCACTCTCAGTGCGATAGTAAAGCCATAGGTTCGTCTATCTCCCATGACTCCTACAGAGCGGACAGGCAAAAGCACTGCAAAGGCCTGCCATACTTTCTCATAATAGCCAGCCTTTTTTATTTCTTCGATGACAATCGCATCGGCATCTCTTAGAATCCGTAGATTTTCTTCTCGAATTGGAGCTAGACAACGAACCGCTAGTCCTGGCCCTGGAAAAGGATGCCGATAGAGCAGTTCGTGAGATAAACCAAGTAGGGTGCCAACCTTTCTGACTTCATCCTTGAAAAGAAATCGTAGGGGTTCTATGAGCTTGAAAGGAACTCTTTTGGGTAATCCTCCGACGTTATGATGGCTTTTTATTAGGCAGGCCCCTTTTCGACCAGAATGCGCGCTTTCGATGATATCTGTATATAAGGTTCCCTGTGCAAGAAATTTGGCTTCTCCAACACTTTGGGCAGCTCGTTCAAAAACTCGAATAAACAGATTGCCAATGATCTTCCTTTTTCTTTCTGGATCGGCAACATTTCTTAATTTAGTCAAAAATTCCTTCGAAGCATCAAAACAATGGATGTTGATTCCAAGGTTTCGACGCATGAGCTCTGAAATTATTTGGGCTTCGTTTTTTCGTAAAAGTCCTGTATCCACAAAAATGGGATAGAGTCTTTCCCCAATGGCTTTATGAATAAGGGCTGCGGTTACCGAAGAATCTACGCCACCACTGATGCCTAAAATGACTCTTTCTTTGCCCACTTTCCGTTTAATCTCCTCAATACTTTCTTCAATAAAAGAACCAAGATTCCAGTTAGCCGTGGCATGACAGATTTCAAAGAGAAAATTAGCTAATATTTTTTCTCCATGCTCAGTATGAGTGACTTCCGGATGGAATTGAAGACAATAGATGTTCTTTTTAAGATTGCAGATTGCTGCATGCGGTTCATCGGCCGTAAAAGCAACTACTTCAAAATCTTCAGGTAATACACTGACTCTGTCACCATGGCTATTCCAAACGGTCAAATGAGAGGGAAGTCCTTCAAAAAGCCTTGTTGGATTAATAATCGAAAGAGAAGTAGGGCCGTATTCACCTTGCTCCCCTTTTTCAACCTTTCCTCCAAAATGAGAGGCAATCCATTGATAGCCATAACAGATGCCAAGGATTGGAACCCCAAGTTCGAAGATACGATTATCAAAAGTAGGAGCTGCTTCTTCAAGAATGCTTGAGGGGCCACCCGAAAGGATAATGCCTGCGGGAGAAAGTTCACATAACTCTTGAAAAGAACTTTCCCAAGAAAGAATAGTTGAGAAGACGCCAAGATCCCTAATTCGACGCGCAATAAGCTGTGTATATTGGGACCCAAAATCGATGATAGCTATGGATCCCTTTTCAGGCAAAAGTTTGGGGTTTTTCATGACTCAACAGACTATCCTGCTTCCTTTTCTTTATTCATAGCAGAATAAGAAAAGCTGTGTGCTTCTTTTCAGGATGCTATTTTTCCTATTCCTTGGCGTTGCCCTGGAGATCCTTCGTCTCTCTTTTTTTATTCCTACAACAAAAGGCATCATTATCTCCCCATGCCCACCGATTGAATCATTTGAAAAAGCTTTCCTTCGGACTGAATACTCGGAGCAATGATAATTTCGGCTTCTTGAAATTGTTTTATAGTTGCAGCCCCCACATTTCCCATGGATGTCGCGAGGGCTCCAACCAGATTTTGAGAACCATCATCCACAGTAGCTGGACCATAAAGGATTTGGGAAAGCGGTCCAGATATTCCCATTCGAATCAATGTGCCTCGTGGCAGATTCGCATGGGGAGTGGCCATTCCCCAATGACATCCTTTGCCAGGAGCCTCTTCAGCTCTGGCAAAAGCAGAACCAATCATGACAGCATCGGATCCGCAAGCAATGGCTTTGCAAAGATCTCCGCCTCTTCGCATACCGCCATCGGTAATGATTGGAACATAGCGGCCCGTTTTTTTATAATAGGTATCTCTAGCGGCAGCCGCATCGACTGTGGCGGTGACTTGTGGCACACCAATACCAAGCACTCCCCTTGAGGTACATGCAGCTCCTGGGCCAACACCTATTAATACACCACTGACTCCGCAGTCCATCAATTCGAGGACTACATTATAAGTCACGGCGTTGCCTACAAGTACAGGAATACGCATATTTTTGCAAAATTGCTTTAAATCCAGGGTTTTATATCGAGTTGAAATATGCCTGACCGTGCTTACGGTAGATTGAACAATATAGAGATCGGCTCCAGCTTCTTGGGCAATGTATCCATAGGTTTCGGCAGTTTGAGGAATAGATGAAACCGCCGCAATAGCATTACCCTTTTTAAGCTCTTCAATTCTTGCAACGATGAGTTTTTCTTTGACTGGAGCAGAATAAATTTTTTGAAGGAGTTCGGTTACCTTATTCTGGTCGCATTTTATGATCTCATTAATGACTTCTTGAGGGTTTTCATAGCGGGTTTGAATCCCTTCAAGATTGATGACTCCAATCCCACCCAATCGACTCATCTCAATACAAAACCGAGGGTCTGTCACTCCATCCATAGCACTTGCTAAAATTGGGATTTTTAATTTGATTGTTTTGCCTGAAGGATGGGTAATTTCAAAGCTGGTATCGACTTCCTCAGGATTAATAGTGATCTCACCTGGGACTAACGAAATCTCGTCAAATCCATAACAGACTCTTGCTTTTCGATTTCTTCCTATCCACATGCCCATTTTATTACCTCCACTATTAATTAAACTTTCATTTCAACATTTTGAATAGCATTGCATCTTGGACACCGTAAGGTTATTTGTCCAGGTTCGAGTTCTACTTTTTGTTGGCAGAACCGGCAAATAAAAATGCGCCGCTTTTCCAAGCGACGCCTCTTGGAATAAAAAAAAAGCCATAAAATGAATAGAAAAGCAAGTGAAAGAGTTGCATAGAAAAAAAAAGCTTCAGATAAAGTGATTCGCATCATGGGATTGCCTCATTGCGAGTCTGAGCGTTGTCACTATAGCTCCAAAAAATTTTTATCTTTCCCCAAATGGTTCTTTTCGTTAGAGGATCTGGAGCAAAATGGAGCTTGCGCACTTCTGATAGTGCTAGTAGATCGGCCTGTTCGTTGCCGCAACTTTCTTCTAGAAGGGCATTATGGACGATACCATCTGGTTCTACAGAAATGACCAGTTTTGTTATTCTTGCTTCGGATAAAAGATTGGTGGAGATTTTAGGTAGTTCCCAAGAACAAAGCAGTCTTTTTTTTAAGATATCATCAAAAAAAACAATCGATTTCTTGGGCATCACCGGTAGGACTTTCCCAAAAGAAGGCCTTTCTTTCGATAAAGGAAAACTTTTAGCGCATTGATCCAAAGACATAGTCTTTATTTTTAAAAAATCAACTTCTTTATCCGCTGGAATTGGAGCGGGGGAAGGAAAATTGGTTTTTGCAAGCAACAGATGGGGTTGGATCATGATCATGCTATGGTGTCTTTTTGCATTGGCATTTGGATGGATGAGAGCGATTGGATCTCTATATTTTAAAAGGAAGTTGATCCTATTAGTTAGAAAAGGATCGAGGGTCGTATTGTTTGGAGAAAAAATATATACGCGGCTTTTGGGTAAAGGTTCTTGGAGTGGGGCCACATAGGTTACTTTACAAAACAGAAGAAAGAAAACATGGAAGAGAATGGAACAAATAACCCAAAAAAAGATAGAAGAACGTTGGAGATAAAAAGGTCGATCAATTTTGTTTGTTTCTGATAAATTAATGTTCTGCATCGGGTTGAGTTGCCAGTAAAACAGATAGATTCTGAGCTAAAAAAAGATTTGTTAATTCGATGATATAGGCCTGAGGTACTTCTTTGTCGGCTTTAATAATAACCATTTGGTTGGGATGCTGGGAGGCAATTTCAGGGATCATTTTTTTTAGTTCCTCAAAATTCAATTCTTGATCGTTGACATAGAAAAGAACTTCTCTTTTGGCAGCAAAGCCTGTGGATGTGTCCTTTTTTTCAGGTTCGAGAAAAACCGATACGATAAGATTGCTCAATGGAACACTGATTCCAAAGGGACTTTTAGGCAGTTCAACAATAATGCCAGGGAGGGTCACAAAGGAAGAACCAAGCAAGAAGAAAAAAAGGAGTAGAAGTATCACAGTGACCAGTGGCACCGGATTAATTGTGCCGCTCATAAGGTTCAGTCTTGGGCGCAATTTCATTGGTTGTGTTGTCTTCTTCAAAACCCTGGTTATTTTGCCAACGGTATTCTATCAAGGCATGGATTAATTCGGTTGATACCCGTTCAATGTCGCCAAGAATACCAGAGAGTCTTGTAATTAAAAAATTATAGGCGATCTGTGTGGGTATCGCAACGGATATTCCAGCAGCCGTGCTGACTAACGCCATCCATATGCCAGAAGCTAAATCGGTGACAGAAACAGTTCCAGAGGCTCTATTCATTGCCAAAAAGGCCTCGATCATCCCATTGACGGTCCCTAAAAGACCCAGCAGAGGGCTGATGGAAGCAATAGTTGAAAGAATCGGAAGGTGAGCTTCTAGTTTTGGAATTTCAAGTTGGGCAACATTTTTGGCTACTTCTCTTAATTCTGATAAAGGCAGATAGTGAAAAAGGAGAATCTGTCGAATCACCCGACCTATCGGTCCATAAAAAGAAGAGGCCCGAAGGAGGGCCTCTTCGAAATTTCCTTTGTGAATTAAATTTTTAATTCCTGCTATCGATTCTTCGATGGGTAGTTCACACCGCCGGTACATAAAGAGCCTTTCCAAAAAAACCCCTAAGCCCAAAACGCTGCAAAAGAGGATTGGCCACATGATCAATCCGCCTTTGTGCACAATGTCGAACAGAGAGATAGCTTCTTGAATGACTCGAGGATTTTGTTTGGCGGCTAAAAAAAGCTGTGCGAATAGCCAAAAATCATCTTTCATTGCCTTTTAACGGTGCACTTTATGAGAAAATTTCTTTCCAATCATTTCCTTCTGATTCCAAAATGTATGTATTCAGTGAATCGTATGTAAACTTTTTATTCCCACTTTTACCAAATAAAGGATTTAGATTGAGCAATAATCACGTTATTTTTTAATATAGAAAATCTCCAGGCAAAAACCGTTCCATTTGTAAAATAGGCATCACCAATCACCTTAAAAATCGAATCAATGGCCCCATGAGCATGTGGATAATAGATCGACTGAGACCATACCTCTTCTTTTGTCTTCAGCTGTCTGTATTCGAATCTTGCCGTGAGGGCTTCTGGTTTACCACTCTTTTTCCATGCGAAAATATAAATTTGGCCAGCACGCGCTCGAAAATCCGATGGGACAATTGCTCCCCAGTTCCAATAGGCTCTTTCATAGATAAGAGATTGCAGCCCACCCGCTTTTAGTTTTTTATCATTGAGAATCTCAAGGACTTTGAGAATTTTTATATTTTTATCGGGAATGAAGGTTTCTTGTTCTTTTTTAGAAGCTTCTTCTCCCCTCAACTGAAGGGAGAAAAAACAAAAGAGTAAGAAAAAAAATAAGTACGTAAAAGATCTTAACTTGACCATAAAAGAACACTGTCGATATCTTTCTTATGTTATATCAGTAGAAGGATCTGTCGATCTTTTTTGCTGTTTTTCTTTTGCATACCCAAAACCATCGACGACGATACTAAATTCTCCTTTTATTTTTACAGATTGTAATTGGAACAACAGCTCTTTTGGTTTCCCTCTGAAGACTTCCTCGAATTTTTTTGTCATTTCTTTGACGATGCAAAGCATACAGTCTGGAATAGTTAGTTGAGCATCTTCTAAGGAGGAAATAAGTCTGTAAGGAGATTCAAAATACACAGAGGTGTACGGTCTTTCTGCCGATTGGAGCCATTCAGCTTGTCTTGCTTTGGTTTTGATCGGTAAAAACCCGCCAAAATAAAAGGGAGTGGTTTTGAACCCTGAAAGAAGGAGAGCCTGTAAGACAGCCGAGGGACCTGGAATGACTTCAAAAGGTATATTATTTTCGATGCATTTATGAATGAGCCTTTCTCCTGGATCAGAAATACAGGGCAGGCCTGCTTCAGAAATAAGCGCCACTTTTTTTCCTTTGAGAAGGATTTTGAGTAGGCTAGAAGCTTTTTTTTCTTCGTTTATTTTATTATAGGTAAAGAGAGGTTTTTTGATTTCCCATTTTTGAATCAAAATGAGAGCCTTTCGGGTATCTTCGGCTGCGATAATATCCACTTCTTTCAATGTTTTAACCGCTTTATAGGTAATGTCTTCAAGATTACCTATCGGTGTGCCAACGACAAAAAGCCTTCCGATGAGATTATTTTTTGTATTTTCTTGGCTCTGGTTCATCGAAAAATATCTTTTCGGCCGATATGGCAATTGGTAATATAATGGAGAAGGGTTCAGTCTGAATATTTTATTTTAGATAAATCCATTATAAATCCTTGTTTGGGAGTAAAAATAAGAGTTTTTTTCGATTTCTTTTCTTTTTATTGTTTTTTAGAGGAAACATTGGGCTTGTGGCGGAACTGGCAGACGCGCTAGACTTAGGATCTAGTGGGTAACACCGTGCGGGTTCAAATCCCGCCAAGCCCATAAAGATTTAAAGAGAGAATATTTTTCCCCACTTACTGACTAGAAACAGAAAGTGTGCAATCTACATGATTGGAGTAGTTAATAGGCATTAGACTGGAATAGCGGAGAAGTTTGTGTTCTTTCTTATTCACTATTCTGCATTAGGAAACAAGAATTGCATACTGCCATATCTTTAAATCTTTAAAAGCCTAGAAAAGAAGAGATCTGTTGACTCTAAATGGATTAAAATCTATGCAGCTATTAGAACGATTGATTCTTTTTGTTCGAAAGAGCCGCCGCCTAATCCCAAGCTTCTCTGGAAAACCATGACTGGATCATTATTGCCATAGCCTTAGTGGATTATTGACGCAGACTATTAGTTTTGTTCTATTCTTTATAATGAGCAAAATTGAAAACAATATTACTGAAAGTCAGAAGCGTTCCCGATCCCATTTTTCCTCTTGTGCTTCTTACTATCAAAAAGGTCACATCCTGAAGAATACGGAGGATTTAGAAAAGACTTTTGAAGATATAAAACTTCAAAAAGGAATGAAAGCATTGGATATAGCGACTGGTAATGGCTATACGGCTTTTTTCCTTGCGGAACATGGTCTTGATGTTACCGCCTGTGATATAACTGAAACTATGCTTGAAGGAGCCAGAAAAACAGCCATAGAAAAAAACTATGACATAAAATTTGTACTCCACAGTGCAGAAAAGCTGCCGTATCCCAATGAATCCTTTGATCTGGTATGCTGCCGGTATGCAGCGCATCATTTCGGCGATCAGAAAGCTTTTGTGCGTGAATCTGCTAGAGTCCTTAAGAAAGACGGACTTTTCGTTTTGATTGATGGAACAGTTCCTAATGGAGCATCGGAAGCTTATGAGTGGTTAGACCGAGTCGAAAAACTGAGGGATTACAGTCATGTAGGATATAGATTTGAAAGTGAATGGAAAGAATATTGTCGGGAGGCTGGTTTAGAACCTGTTAAATCCCTCTTTATTCCTTTTAAACAAGATGATATCGAATGGTATTTCCGCTCTGGAGGAACATCTGTCGAAAACCAACAGGCCATTTACAAGATGGTGAAAGAAGCCTCGGAAAGAGTAAAGAAAGTTTTAAAAATTGGCTGGGAAGATGGAAAGCCAGTTTGGTGGTGGATTAAACTTGCATTGGTAGCTAGAAAAACGCTACCAGCTCCTAAGGAAAATTCGGAATGATGTTTCTGAAAATCCTTCCTGGGACCTGTCTTTGAATCTCTCTTTCGATTCCTTTTTTAATTATCCCCTGAACAGCCTGATTCAGGCGTGGGGAAAAGTCTTCATGGATATCGTCAATGGTTCCAGAAAGATGGATTTCAGTCCAAAAAAACCCGTCAAGAGCAGCATTGAATAACTTTGCCCCTAATCCTGGAAGTTTCTGTATCCAGTCAGAACGAAGACCTAACATTAGAGTACCAGTGACGTTCTTTTCAACGAGAGTCACCCATCCAGTCAGCTTCATTGTGTCTTCGGATTGCCAATTAATGTGATGGAGCTTGATGGTGTTTGGTTCTAGAGTGATTAAGAAGTGGGCTACAGTAAGTGGAATATCTTCAAGACGGTGGAGATTTAAAAAAGAATCTATATTAGTTAGAAACGTCAAATGGACAAGACGTCCTTGATCAATAAACATCTGCCCCTCTCCATGATAAGTTTTTGCAATATCGCTCTCTGCGTTTAGTCCAATATTGCCACCTAAATACCCTTTGAGTTCATTACGTAAAGAGCCAAATAAAATGGAATTAAGTGGGATCTGATGTAAAGAGAGGTTCAAATGAGTTTTTTGAGGCGATACCAGGGCCATTGTTCCTTGAATGAGGACAGTGGCTTTGGGATCGGTCTTAAGATGTAAGGTAGCGTCAGAAACTTCAAAAGATCTCTTAGTCAAGAGCCCTTTGATATTTTCGAAAGCTAATTCAGGGAAAGATCTTAACAGAAGAACGCCTCGATGGGTATTGATAGCCCAATTTTCTTCTTTTGGCAGGACATCGAGTTCCATGCCATTGACTTGTCCACCTCCTCCCATTGTTGCAGGCCAACTAAGACTGAGGTTTTTGATAGAAATCTTTTCAATCGACACAGTTTTTTCTTTATTATTTTTTAAAGCGGCAGCAGTTGGCAGTTTTTCAGTTTTCCTTTCGGGAGGAAGTTCAGGATTTTGTAAAACAACAGAGAGATCGCCAAGTTCTATGGAACGAATAATCCAGGGACGCCCAAAAATTCCTATAGATCTTAATTGAACGGTCAGTGGTGCAATGGCAATGGAGGCAATGGGTGATTCTTTCGTTCCTTTTCCTTTATAGGAGCTTGTTTCTAATCCGAATCCATAAAACATAAAAGGCTCAAAACTGCCCGTAATAGCTGTATATTTTTCGACAATCTTTGAGGCATAGTCAGCGAAAGCTTTGCTTTTAACGATTGCATTAACCCACCAGATGAAGCCAAAAGCTCCAAGAACCAAAATCGCAAAAAAAATAAGGAGGGAAAGAAGAATAGGGCTAACTCTCCTTTTTTTTCCCTGTTGTTTCATTTAAAAAAATTTTTAAACTACCTATACCATAGAATTTCTGTAGCTTCAGTAGGCAGAAAAGCATTGGGATGGTAAGGTCTAATTCTTGGAGTAAAATCTCCTGGATTTCTGTCTGTAACCACTACAAGTTTATAGTTAAATCCATTTAAAGCACCCACCAAAGGCTCAGCTCTCTCCATCATATTACAAAACGCTGGAGCATGGTCTTTTTCATCCGCATATAATTCGACGGCCACCCAATCAGGAGGGATCTCATCAAGATAAACTTGAACGCTAAATTGAATCTGGCCTTCTGTTTGAACAAAACTAAAGTTTCCGAAATGGATTGCATGCCAATGGGAAGCAACCGTTCTTTTCCAGGTCTCCAATTCTCGGCTGAGATTCCACTCTTTTGCTTTTCTTTTTTCAGCTGCATGACAAAGGGGAATATAATAGTCGGTTGTATATTCTCTTATCATCCTGTTGGTGGAAAAATAAGGGGTAAGCCGAGAGATACTTTCTCGCATCATATTGACCCATTTTTTAGGAATTCCACGTTCGTCTCTTTCATAAAATGCAGGAATTACTTCATTTTCCAAAATAGAATAAAGTTGGTTAGCTTCAAAAGCATCCCAGGCTGGATCATTATCATGCTCTTGACCATCTCCAATAGCCCATCCTAATTCTGGGGCGTATGCTTCAGCCCACCACCCATCCAACTCAGATAGATTTAGTCCGCCATTAGCCAGGACTTTCATTCCACTTGTCCCGCTTGCCTCCCAAGGTCTTCTTGGATTGTTTATCCAAAGATCAATTCCTTGGACCAGATCCAGGGCCAGTCTCATGTCATAATCTTCAACGAAAACCACCCGATTATGAAGCTCCTTTCTGGCAACAAATTCAGTCCACTCCTTAATCATCGCTTTACCAATACGATCTTGGGGATGGGCTTTGCCAGCTACCACCAATTGCACTGGCCTTTGCGGGTGCGTAAGAATTTTCATCAGTCTTTCCTTATCATGAAGAAGTAGAGTAGGTCTTTTATAGGAAGCAAAGCGTCTTGCAAAACCAATGGTGAGCACATTAGGATCAAACAAACAGACGCATTGGGACATTGTATGCTCGTGTTTTCCTAGCATGGCACAATGACAACGGGATCTTTTCCGCAAGGAGAGGATGAGCTTGAGCCGATTTTTTTTCCTCCATTCTAGCAAGGTGCAGTCATTGGCAGATCGAAATTTTTCGCCAAGAGTTTCTGTCGGTTGTCTCCAAGGGTATTTGCCGCATATGCTGCTCCATAACTCATCTGTTTCCACCGAATGCCAAGTGGGTACATGAACTCCATTGGTAACCGATCCAACGGGTATCTGCCATGTTGGCCACCGAGGAAATAATCCCTGAAAAATTCTTTGGCTCACTTTTCCATGGAGTTTGCTGACTCCATTGGTAGCAGCAGAACCTCTGATGGCCAGATAGGCCATATTAAAAGGCTCCTCTTGACTCCTGTATTGTTGTCCTAAAGCTAAAAGATCTTCAATAGGAACCTGTACCTCCTGCGCAAAATCGGAAAAGTATTTTTTAAATAGCGCAGGGCTAAACCGATCAAAACCTGCTTCAACAGGAGTGTGGGTTGTGAAAAGATTACCACAGCGTGTCGCCCAAAGAGCCGTCCAGAAAGAAGAAGAGGGCATTTTTTTCATGCAGTCTTTGGCTCTTTCAAAAATGGCAAAGGCAGCATGCCCCTCGTTAAGATGGCAAATGTTACAGTCTATGCCTAGCTGCGTAAGGAGTTTCCACCCACCCATTCCAAGGACGATCTCTTGCAAAATCCGCGTCTCATTATCGCCTCCATACAAGGTCCCCGTAATGGTCCTATCTGAAGGGATGTTTGCTGGATCATTGCTATCCAGAAGATAGAGGAAGACTCTTCCAACTTTTGCCCACCAAGATCGCAGGGTAACCATTCTTCCAGGTAGCTGGACTTGGACAGCAATCCATTCGCCCGACTCGTTTCTCAATGGGAAAACAGGGAGGAGAGCCGGATCATTGTATGGATAAAATTCGATTTGTTCCCCGTTAGAATCAATCAGTTGGCGAAAATAACCTTGTTGATAGAGCAGTCCAATGCCAACAACAGGAAGGCCCAGATCACTTGCCGCCTTTAAGTAGTCACCAGCCAAAATCCCTAATCCACCTGAATAAATGGGCAACTCTTCTCCCAATCCAAATTCCATACTAAAATAGGCGATGTTGCCTTTAAAGTAAGGGAAATTTGATTCAAACCATGTTTTTTCCTCAAAATAACGTTTTCTTTCTTCTAACTGGCAATGAAAAAGAGAGAGAAATTCTTCATCTTGAGAAAGCTCCTTCATTTTTTCTTTAGATAGGCTTTCAAGAATGAACCAAGGATTGGAAGTGGCCTCCCAGAGTTGTGGATTGACTTTACGCCAAAGTCTTCGGGAACCTGAAACAGTATGCCATAGCATATCGGAGGCAATATCTTCTAAGCCTTTTAGTTCCTCAGGAAGATCGGGGAAAAGGTATTGCTGGGGGATCATTGAACTCACTCCTTTGTCTTTACAACATAAAAAATGTTGGAAGCGGAAAGTATTGAAAAATTTAGTTTTAGTTTTTAGTTTGTTCTGCCTATAGAAATTTTCTAAAGGTATCTACTTTCTAAAGATATTAGAAAACAGTTAAAAAAACAATAAGAAGGGTTTGAGGAATGCTGCCTATAAAAAAAAGTGTATGGGGGAAGAAAAGTGCATTGCTTTTTGCTAATAAATCTTTTGTATTTTCAATCGTTTCTCTCTTTGTATTGCTTTTTTTTGTCAGAGAAAGACTGACTATAATAAGCAATTTTCAGGAATTTTTAATTGGGTTTTTTTGGTTTTTTAGCCTCGTCTTGGCAAATTCTTTTGTTTCAGTTAAACATGCTGAGAAGCTAGCCAAGCATTATGGAGAACCTTATGGTTCCTTAATACTAACATTTGCTGCCACTGCTATAGAGTTTTCCTCTATTTGGGATATCATGTCTTCTGGGGAAAATTTAACCTTTGCCCGAGACACCATTTATTCGGTCATAATGATTATTCTTGGTGGCATGATTGGCACCGTTTTGCTTGTCGGAGGTATCTATCATAAGGAACAAAAAATTAATTTAGAGGGTGCAAGAGCTTTTATTAGTGTGATTGTGCCACTAGCCGTCCTCATTTTGATTCTTCCTAATTTCACTCGTTCGACACAGGGCCCAACCTTTTCTAAATTTCAAACTCTTTTCTATATTTTTGCTTGTCTCTTTCTCTATTTGCTCTTTCTAGTTGTTCAGACTGTAAGGCATAGAAAATATTTTTTTTTGGATGAAATGGAAACCAATCCTGTAGCTAGGGAAAAGGATGATCAAAAAGCTTCCTTTCCCTTCTATCACGTCTTGATGCTGGTGGTTTCTTTGCTTTTCGTTGTTTTTTTTGCAGAAAAATTAGCTTTTCCAATCGAGTATGCCATTGAAAAGATGAAAGCTCCCAAAGTCGTAGGCGGCTTTTTAATTGCTCTGCTTGTCTTACTTCCTGAATCGCTTACTGCGATTGAAGCGGCAATTTATAACGGGCTTCAACGATCGGTCAATATCCTTTTAGGATCGGTCTGTGCTACCATTGGGTTGACATTGCCCCTGATCCTTGCTTTCAGTCTGTTGAAAAGCTCTTCGCTTATCCTAGGGCTTAGCCAGGTCGAAGCTACACTTCTTGTTTTGACTCTACTCCTTTGCCAGATTACCTTTTCTGGAGGAAAAACCAATATTCTCCAAGGAGCGGTACACCTGCTTCTCTTTTTTTCTTATCTTATCATGATGTTCGATTGATAGATTAGAGCCTTCTTATGGAGATTCTGCTATGGTTGGCTCTACAGAAGCTTTCTTTGTAACTTCATTTCTTAAAATTCGTGCCGCTTCCACCATATTTTTTAAAGAGGGGATCACTTCTTGATAACTTCGTGTTTTAAGCCCACAATCCGGATTAACCCATAATGATTCTTTGGGTAAAACAGATAGGGCTTTTCGCAAGGTAGCTAGCATCTCTTCTGTCGTTGGAATTCTTGGAGAATGGATATCCCATACCCCAAGACCAATATCATTTGGATACCTGAATTTTGCAAAAGAGTTGATTAATTCAAAGCCGGATCGGGAAGCTTCCAGAGAAATTACATCAGCATCCAGCTTGGCTATAGCTTGAAGGATATCGCCAAATTCAGAATAACACATATGGGTATGGATTTGGGTAGAGTCTTCCACACAACAAGAAGCGATGCGGAAACTCTCAATAGCCCACTGAAAATAGTCTTCCCAGTCGATTTTGCGCAAAGGTAAAGCTTCTCTTAAAGCAGGTTCATCAATCTGAATGACTCCAATCCCATTTTTTTCTAGTTCCTTAACTTCTTCTCGTATTGCTAAGGCAATCTGCTTGGCTGTTATTTTTCTTGGTTGATCGTCTCTGACAAAACTCCATTGTAGCATGGTAATGGGTCCAGTAAGCATGCCTTTCATGGGTTTTTTTGTGAGGGATTGGGCAAACTTGGACCATCGTATCGTCATAGCCTCTTTTCTGGATACATCCCCAAAAATGATTGGAGGCTTCACACAGCGAGATCCATAGCTTTGGACCCATCCGTTTTCAGTGATAAGAAACCCATTGAGTTTTTCACCGAAATATTCGACCATGTCCGTTCTTTCAAATTCCCCATGAACTAAAACGTCTAATCCGATTTCCTCTTGTAACTCTACCACCCGTTTTATCTCTTCTTCTATAAAAGTTTCATAGGCTTCTTGAGAGATAGACCCATGCCGGTATCGCGAACGGATTCTTCTGATTTCTGCAGTTTGCGGGAAAGAGCCGATGGTAGTGGTCGGGAAAAGAGGTAGCCGCAGTTTTTTTTGTTGAAGTTCTTTTCTAACTCTATAAGGACTCTTTCTGGAAAGATCGGTTTCTTTTAGAGCTGCTAACCTTTCGTGAACGGTGGGATCATGAATTAGGCTGCTGGTCTTTCTTTTCTCAATTGCTTTTTGGTTTTCCTTAAACTGTTCATCATTCTGATAATTTTCCATTAGGGCCAGACTGGAAAGAATGTTGAGCTCTTCCAATTTTTCATCGGCAAATGCAAGACAGGCTCTAAGCTCTTCGTTTAATTTCTTTTCGGCTTGTAGACTTACAGGCACAAAATGAAGCGAACAGGAAGGAGCAAGCCAGAGCGATTCACTTGGAATATAATCAAGAGCGCTATGAATAACTTTCAACGAGTTGGAAAAATCGTTTTTCCAAATATTTCTTCCGTCGACGATGCCAAGGGAAAAAACTTTGTTTTTATCCCAGTTCTGTAGCAAACCGTAGAGTTCCTGTCCACCACGAGTCCAATCGTAATGGAAACCGTCGATGGGAATGGAAACGACTATTTCTCTATTTTCCTTCAAAGGACCAAAATAGGTAGCCAAAAGAATTTTCAGCGCAGGCACTTTCTGTTTAAGCCTAGGGTAAACATCATAAAAGGCTTTCTGCCATTCGGTGGGAATATCAAGGGTCAAAATTGGTTCATCGAACTCTATCCAATCAGCGCCAAGGCTATAGAATTCCTTCAAAATTTCTTCGTAGAGAGGAAGAATCTTCTCGAAAAGCTCAGCATTTTTTATCGATGGATCCTTTTTTTTACCTAAAAAGAGGAGGGAAATAGGTCCTAAAAGAATCGGTTTAGAAAGATAGCCAAGATATTTTGCTTCTTTAAACTCCTCGAACGGTTTTGAGGATCCTAATGAAAAATGTTGATCTTTTTCAAATTCAGGAACGATATAATGATAATTGGTATCAAACCATTTGGTCATCTCCATGGGCTGAGGAATGGTGTTTTCTTCTGCGCTTGCTTTTTCCATGCCTCTTGCCATCGTAAAAAGAAGATCTAGAGAAATAGGACCATTGCCTCTTTTAAACCGGCTCGGTATGGCTCCTATGAGGCAGATGGCATCTAAAACATGGTCATAAAAACTAAAATCGTTGGATGAGACGATAGATATTTGAGCTTTGCGTTGCTTTTCCCATCCCTCCTGTTTAATGGTTTTAGCTGTCTGAATGAGGTCATGCAGTGAGCTTTCCCCTTTCCAATACGCTTCTAAAGCAAATTTTAGTTGCCTATTCGATCCAATCCTTGGATATCCAAGAATATGGGTATGGAGACGATTGTTAGTGGGTGTCATGGTTTTTATCGGTTATGATGATGAAAAATAAAGAGACAAACAATTATAAAAATTTGTTTGGTTATATAGACAAACCACTAAATTTTCAAATAAATTTGTTTTATATTTTTAAACAATACAGTTTCTTTAACATATTTGATTAGGATCTGTGACATTATTTCAGATTAAAAGTTTGTTGTCTACCTACCATCTTTCTCCTCTCAAAAAACTGAGCCAGAACTTTCTTATCGATCAAAACATGGCAAAGTTGATCGTAAGAGAAAGCCTGCATGGCATGCCGTTGCCGCTAGAAGTCTACGAGATAGGTCCGGGACTAGGGGCTTTAACTGAGTTTTTTTTAAATGAAAATATCTCCTTGAAAGCAATAGAAATAGACAGAGGCTTTTGTAAAGTCCTGCAAGAAAGATTTGGCTCTAATCCAAAATTTGAGCTTATTCAAGGCAATGCGCTCGATTTTCCTTTTCCCAATGCTAAAAACGATACCATTCTTGTAGGAAACCTTCCCTATAACATTGCATCCCTCTTATTAGTCAAACTTTCACTTCTTCCTGAGCTATTTCCTAGGATGGTGTTTACCCTGCAGCATGAAGTAGCCTTACGACTGCTAACTAACCCAAAAACAAAGCAATATGGAGCCCTCTCCGTTCTCATGCAATCTCTTTTTCATATTAAGCGATTGAGAACGCTGCCTAAAGAATTGTTTTATCCACTACCCAAGGTCTTATCTGCGGTCGTTTTATTTGAACCCAAGGGAACAGCGGTAAACTTGACAGCCAAGGACAAAACTTCGTTTTATGCCTTTGTCAGGAAAGGTTTTTCTCAACGGAGAAAAAAACTCAACAAAGTTTTAGGAATTCCTTTGGAGAAAAGAGCCGAGGAAATTCCACCAGAACATTGGATAAAACTATGGAGGGAGTTCAATGATTCCAGTATAGCTAAAAAAGTGGGGGGTCTGTAAAAACTAAGCTTTATTTCTCTTCTTTTTGGTTTCACATTGGGAAATAAAACTAAAAGCTAAAGATTTTCTATAGGAATCCCATGAATAAAGAAGGCAGAGAACCACAAAAAGATCCCCAGAAGAAAAAAAGGTCGGTTGCAGCAGAAAACGTTTATTTTTTTGTTATCATGTTTTTGATCGGCCTATTATTTGTGTTCTTAATCTTTTCGGTCATCACCAAGAAAAGTTATATGTAAAAAAAGCTTTTTTTTTAACATAAGATGTCATAACCTTTCATTATGACATCGAAAAACCCTGAAGATCGAAGAAAAAAGACTATATCGTCTGGGGATATCTATTTCTTTATCGTTATGTTTCTGATAGGACTTTTATTTATATTCCTCATTTTTTCTGTGATCAGCAAAAACACCGTTCACGTTCATGGATAAATGCTTGGGATTTCAAGTCAATTTAAGGAACTCTTTTTCTTAGCTGTTGGAAGAGAGTTTGGAGTAGCGGTAAAAGTTCCAGATACCCACTAAGAGATAGCGGGTGTTAAAAATGAATAAAGGAAATAGCGTGGCACTTGTAATCAGATAGGCTCATTGTAGCTTTGGATTCGAAAAAAATAGTGCTTTTTTAAATCTCCCTAGATCTTTGCGACTTATAGATTATGGATCTTGCCGCTTCTGTTGACATTGGATCGCACAGTTTTCATCTATTAGTGGTTCAGGTGGAAAATGAAACAATACGACCTATCGATAAAATTAGGGATCCTGTTGCTTTAGCAGCCGGCTTAGATGAAAATAGGTTTTTGACTCCAGAAGCTATCACGAGGGCTATTCGCTCTCTGAATAAATTTGGGGAAAGAATAAAAGCTATACCATCGCATCGAGTACGAGCTGTTGGCACCAATACCCTGCGTATTGCTAAAAATAGTGAGCAGTTTCTAAAACTTGCCGAAACTGCCTTAGGGCATCAGATTGAAATCATCTCAGGACACGAAGAGGCCCGCCTTATCTATCTAGGAGTTGCTCATTCTATGGAAGACGATGGCCAAAAACGATTGGTGGTAGATATTGGGGGAGGAAGCACAGAACTGATTCTTGGAGAAAGCTTTATTCCACAGCGAGTAGAAAGTCTTTATATAGGTTGCGTGAGCTTTTCAAAAACTTTTTTTCCTGATGGGATTGTGTCAGCATCTAGACTGAGGAATGCCGAAATATCAGCCTTGCAAGAATTAGAACCCATAGTGGGATCCTTTAAAAAATATGGATGGCAACGAGTTATTGGATCTAGTGGAACAATCCTAGCCATTCAACAAGGAGTCATTGCAGAGGGATGGTCTAATAGCGGCATTACCGCCTCTTCTTTGAAAAAATTGAGAAAGTATCTTCTGTCTATCGGTCAGATTGATAAGCTTTCGATTAAAGGTATCGATTTGGACAGAAAACAAGTCTTAGCTGGTGGTTTTGCGATTCTTTCAGCTATTTTTGAATCATTGGGCATTGAAACCATGGAAGTTTCATCTGGAGCTTTAAGAGAGGGAGTGATTTATGATTTGCTCGGCAGGCTTTGTCAGAAGGATATAAGAGAAAAAACGGTTCGAGATCTAATCAGCCGTTTTCAAATTGACGAAGCGCAAGCTGAAAGAGTTCGTGCTCTTTCTGTTTCTTTTTATGAAAAAGTGAAAAAGGATTGGAAAATAGAGGAGGATTTCCATAAGCGAATGATTGTTTGGGCCTCCCTACTTCATGAAATTGGCTTGTTTATATCCTACAGCCAATATCATAAGCATGGGCAATATCTTTTGAATCATCTTGACATGCCTGGGTTTTCTCTCAGAGACCAGCAATGCCTCGCTTTTCTTGTCCGTAGCCATAGGAGAAAGTTCCCACTCTCCGAGCTTCAGTTGTTGAGGCAAGAAGACCGAGAAGCTATGAGAAAACTTGGAGTGCTATTAAGACTTTCAGTTCTTTTGAATAGGGTAAGGAATAGTCAAGAGTTGCCTGAAATAAAAATTATAGTTAACGCCAACTTAATTTCCCTTACTTTTCCCAAAGAATGGCTCCAAAGCCATCCTTTGACCTCAGCAGATTTAGCAACCGAATCGCAATATTTGATTAATGCAGGCTTCTTTTTACAATACAGCTAATTAAAAAATCAAAATCCTCCTTCATACCAACTTTTCCCATCTTTGGCAATAAGGACTTGTGCGGCTTCTGGCCCCCAGCTTCCGGCAGGATAATTTGGAAAATCTATTGGAGGGGTACTCTGCCAGAATTCCAGAATAGGATCAACGATTGACCAGGCGGCTTGAGCCTGATCGGCGCGCATGAAAAGAGTACCATCACCAATGATAACATCGCGCAAAAGCGTTTCGTAAGCTTCAGGAGAGCCTTTTTTAAAAGCCTCTTGATATTTAAATTGCAGATTGACCGGACTTAAACGAATGACTGGTCCGGGTATCTTGGCATGGAATACCAAGGAGATACTCTCCTCAGGTTGGATGTTAAGAATCATTCGGTTGGGAAGCCACTGATCTAGCGCTCGCGGTGGAAATGCTTGATGAGGAATAGGTTTTAAGGTTACCACAATCTGTGTTACCCTTTTAGCTAGTCTCTTTCCTGTTCTTAAATAGAAAGGGACATTTTGCCAACGCCAATTGTCTACAAACAGTTTAATGGCAGCAAAAGTTTCCGTTGAAGAGTCAGGTTTGACTCCCGGTTCTTCCCTATAAGCAACGACCTCTTTTCCTCTTATCCATCCCCTGCCATATTGGCCACGTACCGCGACTTGATGCACTTCATCTACACTGATTTTCCTAACAGCATGGAGGACATCTACCTTTTTATTTCTAATTTCATCGGAATCAAAAGAAACGGGAGGTTCCATGGCAATGAGGCAAAGAAGTTGCAGCATGTGGTTCTGAACCATATCCCGTAGAGCTCCAGCATGTTCGTAATACTCTCCACGCTGTTCTACGCCAACTTCTTCAGCCACAGTTATCTGTACATGATCGATGTAACGACTATCCCAAATGGGTTCCCACCAGGCATTGGAAAATCTCAGAGCAAGAATGTTTTGAACGGTTTCTTTCCCCAAATAGTGATCGATCCGAAAAATTTGAGACTCTTTGAAAACCTTTCCAAGGCATTGATCAAGCTCGTTGGCAGATTTTAAGTCATGCCCATAAGGCTTTTCAACAACAATTCTCGATTCCCTAGGAGCTTCAGATAGCTGAGCAATACCTATATGAGTCACGACTGTTTTAATCAAAGTGGGAGAAATCGCTAAATAAAAAATCCAATTTGGCGCACTATCCCATTTTGTCGCAATCTGTTGCAAGGTATGTTTTAAGGACTCATAAAAGGCTTCTTCCGATAGATCGGCAACAAGATAGGATTCGATTTTTTCAGAAAAACAAGACCACAATGAACTATCGTATCCTGTGGCAAATGTTTCAATACCGTTTCGTATATGTTCCCGGTATTCTTCTAGGCTCATTGATTTTTTATCGGCGGCCACGATAGCGAAATTCTCAGGAAGCCAACCAGAACAGTACAGACTAAAAAGCGCAGGGAAGAGCTTCCTCCAGCTTAAATCGCCTGCTCCTCCAAAGATAACAAGGATAGTTGGGGCTATTTGATGCAATTTTTCGTTTGTTTGAGTCATAAAGGCAGATGAAGAAAATTCCTATAATTTAAAATCTTTCCTTAAAGGAAAGTTGTTCAAAATCTGATTTTCTTCATTGAATTTTTTTCAGAACAATCGGTTTACCAAAAACTTTGTGATTAGGATCAATCAGTTCATTCCCATGGATCAGTAAAATTGTATAAATCTTGTTGTTTGATCCAATGAGAATTTTTTCATCTTGTACTTTGTATTCTGCTTCCCAAACATCTCTTTCTTGTGGGTTAGTAGGGGTTTTAGAACGACGCTCCCCTTTGGCTTTCCCATCTTCACTGAGATATAAGGTCATACAAGTCAGGGTGCCATTTTCTTCATTCCAGCAACCTGTATATTTCCCAGATGGATTTGACAATGCAGGCTGTCGAGAACAGCCTGTCGAAAAAACAAAAGTACTGGTTAGCGTAAGAACAAAAAATAAAAAGAAAAAACGACCCTTCATAAATAGATGAATTTTTAGCTTTTTGATAGAACAATAATTCCAATTGGAAGCTAAGAAAATGATTTTGTATTTTTAAAATCATAACTATTTTGCAAACCGTTTCTCCAATTATAGATAATCATGCTCCTATTAAGAAGATCGGCTAAGGGGAGCTAGCTAAAATTACTCTTGTTGATTCATCTCATGGAGGGGGGCTTGCTACTTTTTGCTCAAACACCTACCAAACATGCAATTGGACTACAAGTTCTCTTGGATAAGTCTCCTTCTTTTTTTGCAGCAAGAGAATGCACGCATGCTTTATTTAGCTTTGCTCCTATGGACAAAAGTCAAAGCCAAACCTGCTTGCATTGCCTCAATGGTAGTTCCAATAAAAGCCTTGGTAGAGAAGAATAAGTATTTTAAGTATAGGAGAGGCTTTCTGTAAAGAAAGCGGCCGTAGTCTTCCATGAGCGGGCATTTCCCAAAGCAATGGGCAGGTGGTTAGTTCTTTAGGGAATCTACTCAACTCCTACTGGAAAGGAACTGAAAAAAGCTTGCAGGAGCTATCAGTTGAACTTTGCCCTATATCTAATGGATAAGATTAGCCATCCATGGGAAAACTTATCGGTAAGTTCCTAGAGAAAGAGGGGTGCTTTTTGAAAAATATTCCCGAATTTCCTTTCCTTTCTTTTGATTCTAATCTTCTTAAAAACGCCGATAGCATTCGGAGAGAATGCAAAGTCTTTTCACTTGGAACGATCGGAAGGAGATACGAAGGAAAAAGAGAGGATAAGAATATGGAGAATCAAGATTTTGAGAGTGCGAAAAAGCAGGGGACAGCGCAGAATGCTAACTCATGGGTTGCTGAGAATCCGCATGAGACTCATCTCAGAGTACACGAGGTAGAACTACCCTGGTATCGAAAGTACTTATTTTCTACCGATCATAAGGTTATTGGTATCCAATATATGATCACTTCACTACTTATCGCCCTTTTTGGCTTTGGCCTGATGATCGTCATGCGTTGGCAGCTTTCCTATCCGGGTAAGCCGATTCCATTGTTAGGCGGAGTTTTGGAAAATATTTTGGGTCACGATATGTTTCCCAATGGAGTCATGACTCCTCAGGCCTATAATGCCTTTGGTGCGATCCATGGAACAGTGATGATTTTTATGGCCCTTGTACCGGCTTTGTTTGCTGGATTTGGAAATTTTGTTGTTCCATTACAACTTGGAGCCCCTGATATGGCTTTCCCAAGGCTGAATATGGCTAGTTTCTGGTGTTTTTTTGTCGGCGCAGTTATTATCATGGTGAGTTTTTTTGTGCCTGGAGGAGCTGCAAAATCGGGTTGGACTTCCTATCCGCCACTGGCAGATTTGGCTGATTCTGGCCCTAATTTTCACCCTATTTTGAATGGGCAAACGCTGTGGCTTTTGGGGATGGCTTTTAATATTACTGGCTCTTTGCTTGGGGTAATCAACATGATCACGACAATTTTTCAATTGCGTGTTCCTGGTTTAAGCTGGATGCGGCTTCCTTTTTTTGTCTGGGCTGAGCTGGTAACAGCTTTTCTTATGCTTCTGGCATTTCCTCCTTTGGAAGCTGCTGCCATCATGCAATTGATGGATAGGGTAGCTGGAACCAGTTTTTTTTCTCCTGATGGGCTAATCGTCAATGGACAGCAGGCACATTACAGTGGAGGAGGTGCTCCTCTGCTATGGCAACACCTTTTTTGGTTTTTGGGTCATCCAGAAGTTTACGTCCAGATACTTCCTACTATGGGAATTGTTGCCGAGATCATTGCTAACAACACGCGAAAACCACTATGGAGCTACAGAATCCTTGTTTATTCAGTTTTGACAATTGGCTTTGTTGGCATGATCGTTTGGGCTCATCATATGTACATGACAGGGATGGGGCAAGCCATCAGTACTTTCTTCCAACTTTTTACAACTATTATTTCCATTCCTTCGGTTCTCATTGGAACGGTTTTTTTGATGTCTCTTTGGGGTGCTTCGATTCGATTCAATCTTCCTATGATGTTTGCCTTGGCGTGGTTGCCTTTGTTTGGCATTGGTGGACTGACTGGTCTTCCTTTAGGATGGTCTACCTCAGATATGGTCTTGCATGATACCTATTATGTCGTTGGCCATTTCCATTATATGATGGCTCCCACCTCTATCATGGCTCTCTTTGCCGGTATATATTATTGGTATCCAAAGGCAACAGGAAGAGAAATGAACGAGTTTTTAGGCAAACTCCATTTTTGGCCTACTTTCATAACCTTCAATGGAATCTTTCTTCCCATGCTGATGCAGGGTTTCGCTGGAATCCATAGACGCTGGTATGATGGGGGTCAAGGATGGGAAATGGCTCAAGGTTTGTTATGGCTAAATCATGTTATGTCTGTTTCAGCATGGTTGTTGGCTCTAGCTCAGATTCCTTTTATTCTCAATTTCTTCTGGAGCCTTTTCTATGGAAAGAAAGTTCAATCTGATAATCCTTGGCAAGCTACCACTCTAGAGTGGGCAACACCTACGCCCCCAGGGCATGGGAATTTTCTCAAGCCCTTGACCGTTTATAGAGGTCCCTATGCATATAGCGTACCGGGAAATGAAAAAGACTATTTGCCCCAATGGGAACCTGATACAAAGCCACAGGTACCACAAGCAAAAGTGACAAAAATATAAAAAAAAAGAAATAAGAATGCTACGCTCCTCTCTCCTATCTATTAGAGAGGAAAGAGGGAACTGGCGCTTGGCCTCGATGTTTCTTAAAGAAAAAAGCAAGAAAATAGGGAAGGACTGTTTTCGATTGGTTAAACAAAGAAAAGATAGTTTATAAAGAGCAAAGAAAAAAGAGCAGGTATAAATGAATCCATTGATGGCCGTTGTGGGTATTTTTGCTTCTATTGAGAAAGTGTATGCAGCTTGCTTATTTTCTAGGTTATTTCTCTTTGGTTTAGTTTTGGTTCTCCTTCTTGCCTTTTCCATTTTCGGCTGGTATTTGTACAAAAAACAAACCCAACAGCCTCCTCCTTATTCTGAATTTTTGTTTTCCGAAGAGTTAATAGAAGAAGAAGAAAATGAGTAGAGTAAATAACAAACCCAAGACTTTTATG
This sequence comes from Methylacidiphilum sp. Yel, assembly GCF_004421185.1. GTDB lineage: Bacteria > Verrucomicrobiota > Verrucomicrobiia > Methylacidiphilales > Methylacidiphilaceae > Methylacidiphilum. The sequence continues at coordinate 51,342 of NZ_LXQB01000052.1, forward strand.
AGCTTCTTCAGACCTTAGCCAATCAAAGAAGTAAGGCTTTAGCGGGAATGGGGAGGCTCAATTTTAGATTTCTATCAATTTCCCAGGAGGTGGAATAATCAACTGAATTTGTGGACTTTCCTCTTCTAACTTTTGTTTGAACCAATCGAGAGCGGCCGGATCGCCATGAACCAGAATGCAGGTTCGAGGTTCTAAAAACTGGATATAGGAAAGAATATCCTCTCTTAGCGCATGACTTGTTAGGTCGAACTGATCGACTTCACAAATGACTGGTTGAGGTTTGCTAGATTTGTTGAGCACAACTAAATTGCCTCGGGGTGTAGCCAAAAGTTGACCGGCAGGAGAATCAGGATCACAGTATCCAACAAAAAATATGGAGTGTTTTTCGTTTGGTAAGAATTTTTGAGCTAAAACATTGGAAATGGTATTCTCATTCATCATTCCGGAGGTCACCAGATAGATTTCACCTTTCGAGGGTTGAATCTTCATGGGTTTTTTCCCATTAATGACGATAGGAGCTATCGTATCAAGAATCTTGAAGCCTGGATACCTTCTTAACGATCTGGAAGCAAGCTTGTCATAGATTTCTGAAAAGCTTCTACTTAACCCTCCAATAAAAATAGGACATTTTCGGAGTCTTCCCGCTTGCTGTTCTAGAAAAAGAGTAGTAAGGATTTCTTGTGTTTTGCCGAGGGCAAAAACTGGGATTAAAACAGAGCCTCCTCGATCGAAAGTAGCTTCAATGCTTTCAACAAGTCTTTGAATTTCCGTCTCTCTAGTTTTCCCTTTGACCATTTCTTGAGCCCCTCTTGTTGATTCGATAATAAGGACATCGATACCGTTTTGGGGAAAATCCGCTGGGAGCATGAGGGTTTGTTCTTTGAAACTAACATCTCCCGTATAAAAAATTCTACGGCCTCGGTGAAATATTCGAATTCCGACGGCTCCAAGAATATGGCCACTAGGATAGAATTGAAAGGTAAGAGGCTCATGCTTGGGATTGGGATAGCCGTTAAATGACCATTCCTTGTTGATATGACAAGCCTGCCACCGTTCCGTGCAACGATCTATTTCCTTATGGGTATACAAGGGGTATTCGGGAATTTGTAACTCAGCTCTTTGTTTAAGCATCACTTCTACTGAGTTGTGGAGTAGTGGAGAAGTTAAGTAATAGGTAGGTTCGCTTAAGAAAACTTTGAGCTTTGGATATTTTCTAAGAAACAGAGGTAAAGAGCCTGTATGGTCGTGATGCGCATGGCTTATAAGAAGACAATCCACTGGATAGTCTTCAAGAGATTGAAAATTTGGGGTAGCCAACTCTCCTTCTATTTTGGGATGCAGACCTGCATCCAGAATTATCCGCCCATCCTGGCCAAAATCTAAAAAATAGGAATTTGCTCCTATTTCGTTAGAACGTGTTAAATTTATAAATTTCACTAAACCAATGCTAAAATCAAAAGAAATTATCTATTTTGCAAGTTAATTTAACTAACTTATTTTCTATCATAAATCAATAGCAAATCATTTTCTCTCTCTCAAAGAAAAACGAAGAAAAGGTTTCAGAATTGTTTTTACTGATTATAAAATTATAAAATATGCTCATTCTTTATCGAGTACTGATTGGAAAGATTGAAAAATGAAAGCCATTTTGTTGACCAAGCCCTCTCCTTTAGAAGAAAAACCGTTGATACTCCAACAAATCGATCTGCCTCGGCTTAAAGAGGATGAAGTATTGATTCGAACTGAAGCCTGTGGGGTGTGTCGATCCAACTTGCATATGATTGAAGGGGATTGGATACAAAGAGGGGTGCCATCAAAACTTCCTATTATCCCAGGGCATGAAATTGTTGGAAAGATCGAGGAGGTGGGGAGCCGTGTCTCTCATTTTAAAAAGGGTGATCGAGTGGGACTCCAGCCTCTGTGGTCTTCGTGTGGAAGATGTACTTACTGTCGGACTGGGAGAGAACAGCTTTGTCCTTGTAAAGAAATTACTGGAGAGACAGTGGATGGGGGTTATGCCGAATATGTTGTTGGAAAAGAGGATTTTCTCTATCTTATCCCTGATTCTCTATCAGCGGTGGAGGCAGCTCCTTTATTTTGCCCAGGAATTACGGCTTTCCATGCTATACAAAAAGCTGGCCCGTTGCTTGGCAAGCGCGTGGCGATCTTTGGGATTGGTGGAGTAGGGCACATGGCCGTACAATTTGCTCGCCTCGCGGGTGCTAACGTTATAGCACTGTCTAGAAACCCTAAACATTTGCAAATAGCAAAAGAGCTTGGAGCTCAAGATTGTATTGATGCCAATGACTCTCAACGTTTAGAAAAGTTGAAAAAGCAAGGAGATATTGATTGTGCGGTTGTCTTTGCGCCTTCCCATGCGATTGCCCAACAGGCGATCTCATTGGTAAAAGCTGGTGGTAAGATCGTTTTGGGGGTCAATGCAGAGCTAGGAGCCTTTTCTTTTGTGGAAGAAAAAGTTATTTTAGGAACTGTTATTGGCCCCAGAGAGGAAATGAAAGAAGTCTTGCGGCTTGCAGCGGAAGGGAAAATTAAAGCAATCAGTCAAACATTTACTTTAGAACAGGCACCGGAAGCTTTATTACAACTTAAAAGAGGAGAAATATTATCCCGGGCAGTCCTTATCATGTAAAAAAGAATTCCAATGCCATTTTTCGGATTTTGAATGCTTTGGTTTTATTGGCAGAATCAAGACTAGCGCTAAGAAAGCCTTAGGGAATGGGTGAGGAGTCAGAGCTATTTGAGGGATTCAATCTCAGTTGCTAGAGGAGCTAGATAGCCAATAAGATAGGGGGTTATGAGATTTCAAAAAATCGTGGATTATGAATTTTCTGAAAACCTTTCGTTAGTTTTAAAAACTCTTCGAGGTCATCGGAAAGAGGCAAAAAGACAGTCTGTTTTTTCCCTTTCCAGAAAAAAGAAAGAAAAGCTGCATGCAAAGCATGTCTTGGCAAAAGTAGACTTTTTTCCATTTCTTTTGTCCATCCCTGTTTTGAAAAGTCCAAAAAGTAGGAGGGATTCGGGCCATAAAGTTTATCTCCAACAATAGGATGTTTGATAAGGGATAGGTGGACTCTGATTTGATGTAGTTTTCCAGTTTGAGGTTTTACCCATAGTAAGCTGTGTCCTCCGCCATAGCCTAGAGGATAAATTTCTGTGATGGCTTGGCTTCCCTTTGGGCGGATACCTTGACGGATTACGATTTCATTCTCACTCGAAACCCCTAGATAGCCAAGCGGAGCTTCAATTTTTAGATAATCGGCTTTCAGTTCCCCCCAAGTAATAGCAAAATAGCCTTTGTGGATTAACCTTTTTTCCATTTGACGACCAAAATACGCCGCCGAAGCATTATTTTTAGCTACCAATAATAGGCCACTAGTTTCACGATCCAGCCGGTGAATAAGCTTCCATGGAATTTGATTATTCTGATTATAAAGCCATTCCAGAAGACTGGATCCTCTTTTTTTCTTTGTTGGATGAGAAAGAAAAAAAGGGGGTTTATCGACAACAGCAAAATCTTCGTTTTCTATAATAATCCTTGGCTGATAAGGAGGATCCAGAAAGAGCATAGAAAAAAAGAGCTAGCTTAGCTCTTCTACTTTTTATCATAGGATAGCTAAAATAGCTAAAATTTACTACTCGCTTTTAAATGCCTTTAAATGCCATAGGCAAGAGAATATCCTATAGAGTCGCTAATGAGTAGCCAGTTGTAAAAGAAATAACAAAACAATATCCCTAGTATTATCTTTAAAAAAAACGCAAAGCGAGAGAGAAAAAAAACTATAGTGGTTATACTTATTGAACTATTTCAGCATTTTCTATCAAATTAAAACCATCTTTACTAACGACTTTGCCTTTTACAGTAATGATTTGCTGGGCTTTAGAAACAAGTTCTGAGTTTATCGGCTTATGTTCTCCGACTATGAGATAAAGCTTTCCATCTTCACCTTTCAATCCCACAGGCAATCCTGATCCAATACACGTTTTGGCACACTTCAAATGTTTTTCGCCTTCAGCTCCATGATCAAGGTAGCAAACCAAGTCAACGACTTTTCCTTTGATGACAGTTTTCTCATCCTGAGCATGGAGAGATGAGATGGGTAAAACGAAACTAACGAATAACAAAATGAGGGCATGGATTGTTGTTTTCATAATTATTCTCAGGATGTTTTTGTAAATCAGCATACTCCCTTAATAAGCAAATAGCAATATTTATTGCTCAGAGATCATATAAATTTATTTTTAGGGGAAAGGATTAAAAGGAAAGATGTAGAAGTATGCTTCTCTGAATCAGGCAAAACTAAGAGGAAAGCTTTTAGGATTTCCTAAATGCAAAGAGCTGTTTTGTGATTATTCGATAATTTCAATAGGGGTATTGGGGATCGAATTAAGAAAAATTTTCCCATAGGATTTAGAAAGGATTCTTGAATCAAGAATAGCCACAATGCCTTTATCTTCTTTGCTTCTTATTAACCTACCAATCCCTTGGCGGAACTTTAAAACAGCCTCTGGTAGGCTGTAATGAACAAAAGCATTCAGTCCTCGTTTTTCTAATTTTTCGCATTTTGCTTGCACTTGTGGATGGTCAGGGGATGAGAAGGGCAGTTTGGTGATGATTACATTTTTTAAGGCATCTCCAGGGACATCTATTCCCTGCCAGAAACTATCCATTCCAAAGAGGATCGAATGTTTGGCTTCCTTGAAGAGTTTCAAAAGCTTGTGCCGAGAGGTCTTGCCATCCTGTACATAGAGAGGGAAGCCAAGTTCGGCAAATTTGGAACTCAGGGCTTCTACCATACTCGCTAATGTCTTACGGTTTGTAAAAAGTACCAAGGCTGATCCTGCTGTCTGTTTGACCAATTTTTCTATCCAGACTGCCAGGGCTGCTTCATAGGAGCTACTGGAGGGATCTGGCATATCTTTAGGAATAAGGATTTTCATCTGCCTTCCGTAGTCAAAAGGCGATTCTAAAGAAAGGGTTTGGGAAAAAAGCCCGACACGGTTTTGGAAAAAAGAAAAACTATTGGCCACTTTTATTGTGGCACTGGTCATAATTACTGAAAGTTCTTTTTCATAGAGGAAGGACTGCAATAATGGGCCGACATCCAGTGGGGTAGCCAGAAGTTGTACATTTGATTCGGGATTAGGCTCTTCCAGTTCTAGCCAGTAAACATGATCTGGAATACGCATTTCAAAAAAATTGATAATGATATTATTTTCCAGGGTGATTTTTTCAATACAATTTGTTATTTCTTCTTTGATTTCTTTGTCTGGAAAATTTGCTACAGCACAAGAGAGCTTTTCAACAATAGTATTTAAAGTTTCTGGCAAAGCGTTAGGTATAGGTATTGGCTCAAGAATTCTATGTTCTTGAAGAGATAGTTTTACAAGAGTTTCAGCAATGGATTTAAATAAAGAGCCCACTTCTTCGTAAGCTTTGTGAACCATTGGAATGAGATTGCTATCTTTTAGAAAAAGGAGCAACCCCTTGTGAGTGATAGGATTGAAAAGCCGAAAAAGCAAGTTCTGAAGCCGAAATTTAGAAGTTGAAAATCCTAACTGATTGGAAGCGATTTTTTCAATGGTATGCGCCTCATCAAAAATGACGAAATTTTCGCCAAAAGGCAGGCCTTCTTCTTTTTGAAGTTGGGGATCAGTAGTCCTTCCAAGAAGAGAAAAATAAAGGGCGTGATTAACGATTGTTAGATCTGAGTGAGCACTTTGTTCGCGAAAGAGGTGATAAAAGCAGCGGGGATTGGTAGCGCAATTCCTCGGATGGCATATGCCGGGCTCCGAACATATTTGGCTCCATAAGTGAAAAGAAGGTTGAGGATGAAGCTCTTCGATATCGCCAGTTTGTGTTCTTAGAGACCAATCGTAAATACGCAAGATCTCAGTCATTTCAAAAGAAGGGAAGAGGTCTGTCGCATGTTTGAGCACCTTTTCTAATCGTTTGGGACAGATATAATTTTGACGTCCTTTAAGGAGGACCACAGAAAACTCTTTTGGGAAAATCTTTTTCAACAGCGGAATATCCTTATGAAGCAGTTGATCCTGGAGGTTGAGGGTATGAGTAGAAATTACCCCTCTTTGAGCATTCTTTTGGCAATAACAAAGTGCGGCAAGTAAGTAAGCCAAACTTTTGCCGGTCCCCGTGGGAGCTTCAACAATCAGATGTTTTTTCTTTTCAAGGCTTTTATAGATGGCTTCAGCCATCTGCTTTTGTTGAGGGCGGTACTCGAAATGAGCGGCTTGAGCTAGAGGACCAGAAGGAGAAAAATAAAAGGTAGGGTCTAAAGAGGCCTCTTTTGCCTCTGAATTTTCGAGTCGACCATTTAAAAAACCATTTCTTGCTTCGATCGACACAATTCTATTTTCCTCGTTCTTTTTTCCTCGAAAAAAAAGTTTGTGTTATCCTCTAAAGACCTACGACCATTCCCAGGAACAGTCAGAAAGTCTATCCTTTAACTTTGCCATTATTTCTTTTTCTTCTTCTGGGCTTTGAGCGGGATAGGTAACGCTCCATCTTAAGAATGGACCTACATCATCCCAAGGAACGGTGGAAATAAGTTTTTCCTGAATGAGCCATTCTGTGAGATCTTCAGCGTTCTGAAACCAGATTTCTTTGGAATGGTATCTAACTCCTTTGGGAGCTTCTGTATAAAGAAAGAAGGAGGCCTTTGGTTTTTCAGCTTTAAAACCTAGGCTGCTAAGAGTTTCTACCATAAGATCCATTCTCCGCGAATATTTCTGTGCTATCCTTTCAGTGATCTCACTATGATCCAGACAGTAAGCATAAGCATTCTGGATAGCTAGAAATTGACCTGAATCGGTATGATCCTTGACATATCCATAAGCCTTAACAAGTTTGGGATTGCCTACCACAAAACCGCAACGCCAACCAGTCATATTGAAATTCTTGCTTGCGGAATGAAGTTCAATTCCCACCTCTTTCGCTCCCGGTACAGAGAGAAAGCTTAGCGGTTTGCCTTCGAAAACCAAACCAGCGTAGGCAAAATCATGAATCACAACCAGCCTGTTTTTTATTGCAAATCTAACCACATCTTCAAAGAATTCCCTTGTAGCAACAGCTCCAGTAGGATTGTTAGGATAGTTTAGGACTAAGACCTTGGCCTTAGAAAGGATTTCTTTAGGCACAGTCTCTAGATCTGGTAAGAAGTGATTTTCTTTGCGTAGTGCTAGATTAAAAACTTTGCCCCCGTAATATTGGGCATGTGTGCCAAATACAGGATATCCTGGAACTGTCATCAGCACATAATCTCCTGGATTGATAAGGGCAGCAGGAAGAATGGATAATGCTGCTTTTATGCCTATGGAGTGGATGATCTCGGTTTGAGGATCAACGGTTACCCCACATATTCTTTGCATGTATCGAGCCGCTGCTTCTTTAAGCCGTTGGCCCCCATTGTCTGCATAAAAGCGATTTTCGGCTTTTGCTGCCTCTTCGGCTAGGATCTTTACCGTTTCCTTGGTGGCAGGCTCATCAGGTTCCCCTACGCCAAAATCGAGCAATTCGATTGTAGGATTGTTTGCTTGTGCCAATCGTTTCGCTCTTTTGATTTTTTCAAATTTATATATCTGAGTGCTTTCACCAAAGGAAGCCCCCCCAATTCTTTGAGCAAAAATAGACTGAATATAATCGATATGCATAGCTTTAATTTCTCTTAAAAAAGATACGCACTTTCCTAATTGACATCCTCCCCATGCCTAAAGGCAGGGGATTCCTGGAGATAACTGACCAGATTTAGCCAGGGCAAGCTCTCCGATGAGGGTGTTGAGGTTTTGATAGACCCTGACACTCTCATCGGCC
>NZ_LXQB01000053.1:0-551 GCF_004421185.1 Methylacidiphilum sp. Yel
GGCCGATGCCAATTCCACTTCGTCCGGCCACCACTGACGACTTCGACCTCCAGGCCCCTCGCCTTGAGTCTCTGGAACAATGCCCACCCGCTGCTATTCACCGCTGCGGCATCCCGCAGCGGAGACTTTGCCTTGGCCATTATCTTTTGGGCAGGTTCCGGCGCTTTTGCTAAGAATTGCTCCAGGGGCTGATTCCCCTTGCGCTGATTGCAGGAGTGAGAGGCAAGCGTGAGATTGCTCAGGCGGTCGCTGCCGCCCTTTGAGCGGGGATGGATATGGTCAATCTCCAGCGGTAATCCAGTGGCGTCACAATAAGCGCACTTGCGACCCCACTTCTCCAGCAGATACTCCCGCACCTCGTAGCCAAACAAGCTGCCTTGCTGTTGCTCCGTTCCGGAGATTTCGGGATGCTCCAGGGCCTGGGTGTCGAACCGCATCAGTTTTTGCGATAAGGCGGTAATCGGCCTAAGACGACCGATCCGTGTCACCCACCCCAGCACTGTATCCACCCGATGCCGCAAACTTGGTGCAAGCCAGCCTTTTGGCTTGCT
>NZ_LXQB01000053.1:591-11332 GCF_004421185.1 Methylacidiphilum sp. Yel
CCGCCGTCGAAACGCCCGCCGTCTGGCCAGCGCATCCCGGATAGCCTCTCCTCGATGCTGCCATTCCAGCAGCATGTGCACGGGGATGGCACGGACGATTTCGCTGGTGCTTGCATCCACTGTCTCTTTTTCCAACGCCATGCCGGTAGCCTTACTGCCAGGGTCCAGCTTCAATCGCAGAGGCTGCAAGGCGGAATCTTCCACCCTGCGGTCCACCGGAGGGATGGTAAAGGGCACCATCAGGACAACGCAGGCACCTCCGCGCTCCAGCAGCATCCGCGCCCGCTTCTCCGAGCACGGCATCAGGGCGGGGTAGTTGACTTTTAGCATGAGTAAAGATAATGCTCAAGCACTCATTATTTATGTATTATATTTTCAAAAGCACAAACCAGTGGTGATTTATTTTTTTCTTTCTCTATCTGTAGGAGGGTGTCGATTATTTCAAGAGTGGCGCTTTCAATCATCGTTAAAGCTCTTTCTGGAGGGATCAGATTGCTATCGCCAACGTGCCAAAAAAGACAGTTCTTTTCCCATCCGGGAAATAGATTTTTAAGAGGTTCCTTATGCTCCTCTTCCCTCAAAGCAATTCTAAGGGTAGCATTTTGTAGATCTCGAATATGAAGCTGTACTGGATCAGTCCCAGCAAAAGATAAAGGGATATTTTTTTGAATCAGGGCTTCTTTAACAAAAGGCGAAAGAAGCCCAGGCGTTTTTGAGGCAACAATTCCTCTTGAAAAAGCCTCCCAACAGAGAGAGTGTTGGAAAGCATGAAAATTGAAAATAGCTTGAGCGAATCGACTCCTATAGATATTTCCAGTGCATATAAATAAAATAAATTTTTTCTGCATATATTATTAAAAATAATTATATTAAAAATGATTATAATATTTAATTAGTAGAGAAATATATGCATTTGGAAAATAAAATCGCCCAAATTGTCTTTTACAAGTTTTTCTTCTTTTTTCTTGATTAAATAATTTTTTTTAATTTAGTTTTCTTGTATATGGTACAAACGACCTCCGTAGCTTTTAATTCTCCTCTCGAAGGAGATGTAGTAGTCACTAGGATTGATGCGGCGATCAACTGGATGAGGAAGAATTCTTTATGGCCAATGCCAATGGGACTTGCCTGTTGCGCTATTGAATTGATGTCTTCGGCTTGTGCTAGATTTGATATTTCTCGATTTGGAGCGGAAGTGATGCGATTTTCTCCAAGGCAGTGTGACGTGATGATTGTGGCGGGCACGGTGACATATAAAATGGCTTATTCGGTAAAAAGGATTTATGAGCAAATGCCAGATCCAAAGTGGGTGATTGCTATGGGTGCCTGCGCTTCCAGTGGAGGAATGTATAGGAGCTATTCGGTCCTTCAAGGCATTGATCAGCTACTGCCAGTTGATGTGTACGTTTCTGGTTGTCCTCCTCGGCCAGAGGCTCTCCTGGACGCCTTGATCAAGCTTCAGCAAAAGATAGATAAGGAATCTTCCTTACGTCACTTGAAACAAATAGAGGCCTAAAAGAGAAAGCAAGTAAAGTTTATGTCTGCATTATCTTTCCCATTAGCCAAAGAAATTCAGAACCTCTTCCCTGCAAAGTTATTGGAAGTCAAAGAATTTCGTGGTGAATGGACCTTAATAATGGATTTAGCTATAATCCAGGAAGTTGCAAGGTTTTTAAAGGAAGAAAAAGGATTTTCTTTGCTTCTAGATATTTCAGGGGTAGATCATTTAGGAGAGGAGCCTAGATTTGAGGTTGTTTATCATTTTTATAATTTAGAAAAAGGCCTTCCTTTGAGGATTAAAGGAAGGCTGAGTGAATCCAATCCGATCGTTCCCACTCTTTCTTTTGTTTATCCAACTGCTAACTGGCATGAAAGAGAAGCCTACGACATGTTTGGCATTATTTTTGAAGGCCATCCAGATTTACGTCGGATTTTGATGTGGGAAGGTTATCCCTATTTCCCACTGAGGAAGGATTTTCCTGTGGAAGGAAAACCAACGGACCAGAGTCCTATAGCCTTTGCTCGACCAGCCCCTCTAGATGGAGGCCCTTTTGTGTCTTCTCCTGCACCATTATCGGATCAAAGAGAACCAAGGGCTAAGTGGGATGAAGAAAATCTTGAGGAACTGGAAGAAATTAAAGAATCAGAAAAGCTACCCCTGCTTCCAAAAGAATAATTACAAAAGAACCATATGTCTGAACATCTAACTAGAGAAGTCCGCATGGAAGTTCCCGATGTAGGAGAACTTCTCAGAAGAGCAGAAGAAATTTCCGGTGCCCCTGAAGGAGAAAGACTTGTGTTAAACATGGGGCCTTCCCATCCAAGTACGCATGGGGTTTTCCAACTTATTCTCGAATTAGATGGCGAGGTTATCACCAAAGCTATTCCTGAGGTGGGCTATTTGCATCGAGGGGATGAAAAGATAGCCGAAAATATGCACTATAACCAATTTGTGCCTTATACTGATCGACTCGACTATCTTGCTCCTTTAGCCAATAATGTGGTCTATGCTTGCGCGGTTGAAAAACTTTTAGGTTGGGAAATTCCTCCTAGAGCACAGGTTATTCGTGTGATTTGTGCTGAAATTGCTAGAATTTCTTCTCATTTAATGGGGCTTGGGGCTTATGCGATGGATTGTGGAGCTGTTTCTGTCTTTCTCTATACTTTTACAGAACGAGAAAAGATCTATACTTTGATTGAAGAGCTCACGGGAGCTAGATTTACAACAACCTATACGAGAATTGGTGGGTTAAGCAGGGATTTGCCTCCGGGATGGCCTGAAAAAGTAAAAGAGTTCGTCAAACAGTTCTTACCTAAAGTGGATGAGATAGAAGGACTTTTAACTAAGAACAAAATTTTTGTTGATCGGACTCAAAACATTGGTGTCATTTCCAAAGAGGACGCTATTGATTATGGCTTGACCGGTCCGAATTTAAGAGGCAGTGGGGTTAATCATGATCTAAGGAAAAAAAATCCCTATCTTGGATATGAAAAATATGATTTTGAGGTGCCTTTGGGGAGTGTTGGAGACTGTTTTGATAGATATATGGTGAGAATTGAAGAAATGAGGCAAAGTTGCAGGATTCTCCAACAAGCCTTATCGGATATTCCCATGGGGCCGATTGCTGTGGATGAGCCCAGGGGGTATTTGCCTAAAAAAGCTGATGTTTTGACGAAAATGGAGGAACTGATTCAGCATTTTATTATTGCAACCCAGGGAGTGGATGCACCTGTTGGTGAAGTATATTTTGGAGGAGAAAATCCAAAGGGAGAGCTAGGTTTTTATATTGTAAGTAAGGGTGGAGGGGTGCCTTACCGTTTAAAAATTCGATCTCCATCCTTTGTTAATTTAAGCATATTGCCTAAAATTCTTCCAGGGCATCTTTTAAGCGATGTGGTAGCTATTTTGGGGAGTTTGGATTTTGTCATGGGAGAGTGTGATAGGTGAACGGAGCTTGTGCCCGTTTTTTCAGAAAAAAAAGAGGCATGTTTTATTTGTATTTAAGGCATTGAAAAATGAATGCGACAGAAAAAGATCTTCCTCAGTTAGAAGAAAGTTTTATTGAAGAGGCTGAAAGGATCATTAGCCAATATCCAGTTTCCAAAAGAAGCGCTTCCTTGCCGTTGCTGCATTTATGGCAAAGGCATTTTGGATTTGTTTCACCTCAAGGGGTCCAGTGGATTGCCGAAAAGTTGGATTTAGAACCAATAGCGGTAGAGGAAATTGCGACTTTTTATCCGATGATTCGTCAAAGACCCCTTGGGCATTATCAATTTAAAGTTTGCAGAACACTTTCCTGTGCTTTGGCTGGGAGCTACGAAATTTTTGAATATATCAAAAAAAGTTGCAAAACCGTTAATGAAGTTGGGCATCATGTTTATGTAAGCGAGGATGGAAAGTTTTCTGTAGAATTTGTTGAATGTCTAGCAGCCTGTGGAAATGCCCCGGTGATGATGCTTAACGAAGAAGAATGGATGGATGTGACTCAAACTAAAATTGATGCGATACTCAATCATTTAATAAGGGAAAAGAGAAAAGAGGAGTTTTAAACCCATGGCTAAAGCTGAATATAGACTTATACTTAAGCATGCCGATGAGCCTGGTTACACTGTTGATATAGATTGCTATCTGAGCCATGGGGGATATCAAGTTTTGAAAAAGGCTCTTGCCATGCCACCTGACCAGATCATTCAAGAAGTCAAGATATCAGGCTTACGAGGCAGAGGGGGTGCAGGTTTCCCTACGGGAGTTAAGTGGGGCTTCATTAATCATGAAAAAAACACAAAACCAGTCTATTTACTTTGCAATGCGGATGAATCTGAACCAGGAACATTTAAGGATAGACAGATTATTTATAAAGATCCGCATCAGCTGATCGAGGGCATGGTCATCAGTGCCTATGCCAACCGAGCCCATTTAGCTTATATCTACATTAGGGGAGAATTTGCAAAAGGTGCTGAAATTCTTGAAAAGGCCTTAGCAGAAGCAAGAGAGAGAAACTTTTTAGGGAAGAATATTCTGGGCAGTGGGTATGAGCTAGAAATTTATGTTTTTCGTGGAGCTGGAGCCTATATCTGTGGTGAAGAAACCGGTTTGATAGAATCCTTAGAGGGGAAAAGAGCCTATCCAAGAATCAAACCCCCTTATTTTCCTGCAGTGCTTGGCTTATATATGTGCCCAACCATCGTCAATAATGTGGAGACACTTTGTCATGTAAAGCATATTGTGGAGATGGGAGGGGCTGAATATGCCCGGATAGGCACCCCAAATAATACTGGCACTCGAATATGGTGTGTAAGTGGAGATGTTAATAAACCTGGATACTATGAATATCCTTGTGGGGCCATCACTTTTGGAGAGCTTCTCTATGAGGTCTGTGGCGGCATTAGAAATGGCAATAAGCTCAAAGCGGTAATTCCTGGTGGGTCGTCTGCAAAAGTTTTACGAGCCGATAAAAAATACAAGATTCCTAAGAAAAAAGAGGATGGTTCGACAGAAATTGTTGAGATGGGGCTAGAGGATATCCCTTTAGATTTCGATACAGTTGCTGCTACTGGCTCTATGTCAGGATCAGGGGGAATAATAGTAATGGATCATACACGGGATATGGTTGAATGCTTGCGGAACATTGCTGAGTTTTACGCCCATGAATCCTGTGGCCAATGTACTCCGTGTAGGGAAGGCTCTCTTTGGATGAAGAAGATGCTTGATAGAATCTGTACTGGCGGAGGAAGGCCTGAAGATAGTAAATTGCTTCTTGAAGTAGCCAATCATATTGCGGGTAGAACCATTTGTGCCTTTGGAGAGGCTTGTTCTTGGCCTGTGCAAAGTTTTGTGGAGATGTTTGGAGAAGAGTTTGAGGCTAAGCAAAGAAAAGAGTCTTCTTTGGAAATTCTAGAACCCCTGACAAATAGGACTGCTTAATTTGATTATAACAAAGTTGATGATTATAACAAAGCCAACGGTGTGTCGGATATGAGTGCTTTAATCAAAAATCCTTTTAATCATGACTTGCCCCCCTTAGAGGCTCCTCTTGTAAATGTTCAGCTCGATGGACAATGGGTTAAAGTTCCCAAAGGCTTAAATATTATTGAAGTGGCTAAACGATTTGGCAAGTTTATTCCTCACTATTGCTATCATCCTAAACTTTCCATTGCGGGCAACTGTCGAATGTGCCTTTTCGAAATGGGCATGCCGAAGCTAGATGCAAATCGGAAGCCTGTTGTTGATGCGGAAGAAAGGCCGGTGATTAATTGGTTGCCTAGGCCGCAGATTGCCTGTGCCACTCAAGCCACGGAAGGAATGGCTATTAGGACAAACTCGAAACTCGTTAAAGATTGCCAAGAGGGAGTGATGGAATTTCTTCTTATCAATCATCCCTTAGATTGTCCCATATGCGATCAGGCAGGAGAATGTCGGTTGCAGGAATATGCATATGATTTTGGTAAGGGAAGGAGTCGGTTTGTAGAAGAAAAAGTAAAAAAACCCAAGCGTGTGGACTTTGGGCCGAGGATTATTCTTGATGATGAAAGATGCATTTTGTGTTCTAGATGTATTCGTTTTGCAAGAGAGATTGCCAAACAAGATGTGATAGGTTTTGTGAATCGTGGCAGCTATTCTACATTAACAGTTTATCCAGGAAGGGTCTTTGATAGTAATTATTCATTGAATACGGTGGATATATGTCCAGTAGGTGCGTTGACGAGCAAGGATTTTCGTTTCAAAATGAGAGTTTGGTTCCTAAGGGAAGCTAAAAGTATATGTACAGAGTGCGCTACTGGATGCAATATTATCATAGGCAGTAGAGAAAATATAGTCTATCGATTGACACCACGGGTCAACGAGGAAGTAAACTCTCATTGGATGTGTGACCAAGGAAGACTTGGCTTCCATTATATTCATAGCAAAAAAAGAGTGACTGAGCCTGCTTCTCATCTGAATGGATCGCTCTTTCCTCTGGAATGGTCAGAAGCCTTACGCACTGTTGCTCAAAAGCTTATGGAATTTCCTCCCTCTGAAATCGCTTTTCTGGTCTCTGCAAGGCTTACTTGTGAAGAGCTTTACCTTGTAAAGAAGCTCATGGAGACTTTAGGAAAAGGGACAGAAATATTTTCAGAAATAATTCCAAGAAAAGGAGTTGCCGATGGACTCCTTAGAAGTGCCGATCTCAATCCTAATACCAAAGGAGCTATAGGGATTGGCATTGGAAAGGAAGGAAGGAGGATTGAAGAACTAAAAAATAAGATTCGAGCTAAAGAAATCAACTGTCTTTTTGCCATTCATGAAAATCCTGAAGAAGTTGGCATTCAGGAGGATATTCTTTCTTCCCTTTCTTTTTATGTTTGGCAAGGGCTGATTCCGGGGCCTGCAGTGCACAAGGCAAATATTCTATTGGCAGGAGCTAGTTTTGCTGAAAAAAGTGGAACGATGATCAATATTGCTGGTAGGCTACAGAAACTGCATAAAGCTATTCTTTGTCCAGGAAGAGCCAGAGAGGATTGGAGAATTTTACGAGATCTGCTCCTTTTGGTTGGAGTGAAGGAGAGGGTCTTTGAAAAAATTAATGATGTTTTTGATGCCATGTCCAAAGAAATCGACCTTTTTGAAAGCCTTTCTTGGAATACAGTAGGAGATTTAGGGATAGATCTGAGTCAAAAGTTAAAAAACCGATCAATTCTATAAGAAAGAGAGTTTAGTAATGGATGGTTCTTTGACTGTTTTTATTATTAGCACATTGATTAAGATTGCTGTCGTTGTTGGTGTGCTTTTAGGCATTGTTGCTTACACCGTTTTAGCTGAAAGAAAAATATGCGCTGCCATTCAGGATAGAGTAGGACCAAACCGCGTAGGACTTCCTTTTCTCAAAGGACGTTTTTGGGGATTAGGCCAACCAATTGCCGATGCCTTTAAACTCATGCTTAAGGAACAATTTGTTCCTGGGGTTGTAAAAAGATTTTATTACACCCTCGCTCCTTTTTTTGTCATGGTTCCTCCTTTAGTAATCATTGGTCTTATCCCCTTTGCATCCATAGAGCCGATAACGATCTCTTCTTTGAAGATCGTTGTTCCTCAGCCTGGAGTCATTATCAATGCAGGAGCTGGCGTCTTATGGGCATTTGCTATTAGTTCTTTGAGCGTTTATGGGATTGTCCTTGCTGGATGGGCTTCCAATTCAAAGTACGCTTTCCTTGGAGGTATACGATCAACCGCTCAGATGATTTCTTATGAAGTAGCGCTAGGGTTTTCCATCATACCTGTATTTCTTCTGACAGGAAGTTTGAATTTTTCTGATATCGTTAAATTTCAGATAGAACACGGTTGGTTGATGATTCCTTTTTTTGCCCAACATTTGGATTGGAAACTTTTTGTAATGTGGCCCTTTCTTTTTATCTCTTTTCTGATTTTTTTGGTAGCTTTGTTTGCTGAGACGAATCGAGCGCCATTTGATTTACCTGAAAGTGAACAGGAGCTAGTGGCTGGATATAATACAGAATATGGAGGGATGAAATTCGGTATGTTCTTTTTGGGGGAGTATGCTGCAATGGTGGCTGCAAGTGCTTTGATTATTACACTGTTTTTTGGGGGCTGGAGTCTGCCTTTTGGGTTGTTGACAAAGGGAGTTGGTATCGGTGGGTTGATAATCCAGGCGTTGGTGTTTTTATTAAAAATTCTTGTATTTTTGTTCCTATTTATTTGGATTCGATGGACTCTTCCTCGCTTCCGGTATGATCAACTCATGAATCTGGGTTGGAAGATTTTTCTTCCGCTTTCTATGGTTAATATTGGCTCTGTTGCAGTGCTTTTGGCTCTGTTTAAAACTCTTTAAAGCCAATTGTCTCTATCCCTCGCAGGCTTCCAAACCAAAATATTTTAAAAAGAAATTTAAAAAAAATGGTTTTTTTCTTGAATTATACTTGGAATATAGAAACTTTTTGCTTTCGGTTTTTTGTAATAAATAGTTTAAAAACATAAATGGAGGGTTCCATAGAATTGGTACCAAAAGAGAACATACAAAAGCTTCCTGAGACTGCTCCGCTATCCTTGGTAGAGAAAGCATGGATTAGCGGTTTCTTAGCTGGCATAATGGAATATGCGGAGGCTGGAAGACCCTTTCCTTCTATTCCCAAATGGGCACCAATTTCCCCAGTAGCGCGACAATGGGCAGAAGAATTCATCTTTAATTTACTCTCTTTCCCTCAGGCTGAACTACAAAAGGAAGAAGAGTCTTCTAGGGCTAATCATTCAACCATAAAAATATTTTTTGGGAGTCAAACAGGAAACGCCGAAGAGCTAGCGAAGCGAATGGGCAGGAAGTTGCAGTCTGTAAAGTTCCCCGTATCGGTCATCGATCTAGCTGATTTCAAAAGCGTTGATTTAACTAAAGAATCCTATGCTATTTTCTTTATAAGTACTTTTGGGGAAGGGGAACCTCCAGATAACGCGAGAGAATTTTGGGAGTATTTGTCTTCTTCAGAGGCTCCTAGATTAGAAAATCTCCAATATGCCCTTTTGGCATTGGGCGATTCTGCTTATCCAGATTTTTGTCAAGCCGGGAAAAATGTGGATAAACGATTGGAAGAGCTTGGAGCCAAAAGGATCTACCCAAGGATTGATTGTGATGTAGATTATGAAGAGTCGGCTTCCAAATGGATAGATAGTGTTTTGGAAATTTTGCCGCGTTCTTTACAGATTTCAGATCAGAGTAAGCAGGCTTTTAGCGTGGAAACAAAGGGGGAAGGTCAAAAAGTGAGTGTTCCTTTGACCTCCAAAAAAGTTTCCGTTCCACAACCCCCTTTTAATAAACAAAATCCTTTTCCTTCGAGAGTCTTAGAAAACAGGCGATTAACATTGATGGGTTCTGAGAAAGAGACGCGGCATCTGGAGTTATCTTTGGAAGGCTCCGATTTGAGTTATCTTCCAGGAGATGCCGTGGGCGTTTTCCCAACGAATTGGCCTGTGCTTGTACAGGAAATCATTGAAACCTTAGGTTATACGGGAGAAGAAATTGTTCCCACACCAAGTGGTGAAAATGTTCCATTGCGAGAAGCCTTATATCGGCATTACGAAATCAATTCTATTCTTGACGATTTCCCAAAGAAGGGGATTGGGGCTCTTGAACTTGTTAAAAATTTAAGATCCCTTTCTCCCCGATATTATTCTATTGCCTGCAGTCCAAAGCTGTATGAAATGGAAGTCCACCTTACGGTGGTAGTTGTGAGGTATATTCAACATGGACGATGGAGAAGGGGGATATGTTCTAATTTTCTGGCTGAAGCCTCCCCTAAGGTCCCCATTCCTATCTTTATTCGATCTAATCCAAATTTTCGTATTCCCTCTGATCCGGATGCTCCCATGATTATGATAGGACCTGGAACGGGGATTGCTCCTTTTAGAGCTTTTCTTCAGGAGAGGATGGCTATAGGGGCGAAAGGGAAAAATTGGCTTTTCTTTGGAGAACAACATCGTTCCACGGATTTCTTTTATCAGGAGGAACTGGAAGATTTTTTAAAGGAAGGTGTATTGACTCGACTCGATACTGCTTTTTCACGCGATCAGTCTTATAAAATTTATGTTCAGCATCGGATGTTGGAGAATGCTCAAGACTTTTGGGGTTGGTTGCAGGAAGGGGCCTACGTGTATGTCTGTGGCGATGCCCATAGGATGGCAAAAGATGTTGATGCAGCTCTTCATAGGATTTGTGAGACTGCGGGAGGGCTTTCCAAAGAAAAAGCACAAGAATATGTCCAAAATCTTCGCTCTTCCAAAAGATACTTGCGTGATGTCTATTGATGATATTCCAGTGGCGTTCTGAAAGGATCAAGACAAGATAATAAAAATAAAATTAGAGTTCCTTTCATCAGCCAACAGCGTCGCGCAAGACCCCTTCCTTTAGGCATGGAGAGGAGCGCCGCTACTTTCGCTTCGCAAAATAGGATAGTATGTGAAGTATGAGGAGGACAATCCGATTGTTTCTAGAACCTACAACCAAACAGGCTGAAATCCTCTTGTGCACACTCCCTGAGTACACTGATTGTTTCAACGCTGTCTGTGCTGTTGGCTGGCAGAAGCGTTGCAAGAACGGTGTGAAATTGCATCCCGAGACGTACTGGACACTCCGTACGGAGCATCCGGATATGCCTTCCGGGCTTGTGATTTCTGCTAGAGTGTGCGTGCAACGGAGGCTATCAAGTCCGCCTTGAACCGTCTGAATAAAGACCGCAAGGTGAGACGGCCGCATGG
>NZ_LXQB01000054.1 GCF_004421185.1 Methylacidiphilum sp. Yel
CCACCATCACTACCGAAAAGAATGGCTTGTAGGCAAACCCTCTAAGACGCTGCCTCAACAGCTCCTCCTCTCTCCCCACAAACCGACCATACTGGGCAAACCACTCCTTATAGCGATCCCTATCCCATTTCTCTCTTTCTTCTCTATTGAAAGAACGGGCAGAAAACTTGCCTATCTCAAGCTTCTTTCCACCGGGAAACTCTGCTTCCAGAATGTATTCAAAGAGATTTTCTTCCAAGGGTATCCTAGCCAAAAAGCCGCAGCAGATATCTTTTAAAATAGGATGATCAGCTTTCACATCGCTGCGAGCGATTGCTTTGCAGGGAAACACACCAGCAGAATTTTTTACTGTTACGGAACTTGGAGGATTGCCTTCTGTATCAAAAACCCAACCCTTAACTTCAAGAAAAATATCTTCTGTTATTATCAACTCTTCTGCTTGAGGTGCATCAAGACAAAAATAAGCGGGCGGAAGGCAAACTGGATTTGCTTGTTGTTCAATCTTTGAGTTGGGTTTTGATGCGCCATAAACGAAGATATAATAGCGAGCTAGCCGGAGTGTTCGACCGCCAGAGAGTTCAGCTAAGATGTCGATTTCTTTTAATCCGCGGCTTAATTCGATCCAGCCTTCAAACCCGACTTCTTTTTCAATCTGGATATTCGATCTGGCATACCTACTTTGGATATCTTCCCTATGCTGCGAATCGGCTAATATCCTTTCATTTTTGTATTGGAGAATAACCTGCTTGGCTTTCCTTCCAAAAGAGTCGAAAAAATAGCCTCGGAAACAAATTTTTCTTTCTTTCGAAAAAAATAACCTCTTTTTAGGCTCTTCAAGAGAAAAACAAATTTTACCAATTGAAGACATCCAAATTGAACTGATTAAAATGACTTTATCTATTAACTCTGCAAACCATCCCGTCAATAAAATTCTTTTTAATATGGCTAGCTACTCTATCGTTTTTGCTGCTATATAAACCGTTTTGCGAACAACTTAGCAACATTGTTGATAGCTAAAAAGCTAATTAATGTTGCATTAGATCTTTTTCATAAACCAAAAAGATCCACCATGCGGTTGTAATCCATCTGACTCATACTTCTGCCAAAGTTCATTAAAAATAGTAGTAAGTTTGGGCTTAGTTGCTACGAAAGCCGATGGGAAAAGAATCTCAAACTTCTCGGCAGCAAAAGCAAAGAGCACAGCTAAGACGTATGCTTCTGAATAAAACCTTTTTGCCCATTGAGGGGGATAATCAAAGGGAAGGAATATGTCATGGAGATGGATTAGAACTCCAGGCTTGATGATAGGCAAGACTTCAAGGAAAAAGACAGTTACATCAGAAGCTTGCAACAACCTATGAGAACCATCAAAAAAAAGGATATCGCCTGCCTCCAACCGCTCGAAAACCAACAATCCCATTTGCTGCAAGGGAAGAGGATAGACTTCATCACACAATCGATCAATTTCAGACCTGGGAGCTGGATCTATTGAAAAAATTTTTGTTGACTGCGAATATCTTTTCTTAGCCAGATAAGCAAACCGGGTTGAATGCCCAGAACCAATCTCCAAAAAAACCTTTGGCTTTTTTAAAGCCACCATCCCATATAAGGCTAAGGCATCCAGACTATCGAACCATCCATTCATCCAGAAAGGATCAGTTTGGGTCCTAGGAGTTGTCTCGATTGAAAGCAAATCAGGCAGAAAAGTCTTGCATTCGAGCAAGAACTTTAGATAGGTTTCAGAGCCAGACTCCAGGATATTCAATAGGATCGAATGGGGCGATTTACTGTAACCCCACCTGGGTTCGAGTGTTGCCCCATAAGGATACCAATCTTCGATTGGTTCTAGATTATTAATTATTTTTTTTGATTTACACTCTTTGGCTTTTCTGCTTACAAAGACTACGAACCTGGCTATGTCGATCCTTTTGCCTGAGCCTATATCTGCCGAAAGAACGAGGTATTTTATCCCTCTGCTCAACTCGATTTCTACCTCAAACCCACAATTCGAATCGACGTTCCTTCCCGACTCCAAAAACTTTTCTCTCACATCCTCCCGTCTGATGCAATTGGCTATATAAATTTGGTTTTTGAGCTGAACCCAAATACCTTCTGCCTTCTGTCCATTATGCCCTAAAAACCAGCCTTCGATTTTTATGCTTCTTCCTTTTAGAAAAAGAAAAGGAAAAGCTGGTTTTTCCACCGCAAAACAATAATCACCCCTGTTCTTCATCACTCATCCAAAAAGCTGTACCGATAGAAACAATTTTCTTTTTTTTTCAAATCCTCTCTAGAAACCTTTTTAACGTTTAACAAACCAGAAAGACCCCCCTTTTGGCTTTAGACTCTGAAGCTTGGGATTTGTCCAAAGCTGGTCCAAAATCTTTAAAAGCTCCTGATGCTGACTCACATAAAAGCTTGGAAAAAGAATCCTATATTTTTCGGTTGCAACCAAAAGGATCGATCCAAGCACGTACTGTTCGGAATAATATTTTTTCTGCCAGTGCGGTGGATAATCAAAAGGCAGAAAAATATCATGAAGATGAATGATCACTCCAGCCTTTACTATAGGCAAGATCTCCAGAAAGAAAATAGTTGCGTCGGAACCCTGCAGAATCCGGTGAGTCCCATCAACAAAAAGAATATCCCCCGCTTCCAACTGCTCAAAAATATCTAAAGGGAGTTCATGAAGAGGCCTTCGGAAAGCCTGTTGGCATAATGTATCCACGTTCACCCTAGGGCTAGGATCGATTGAAACCAGTTTCGTCAGCGGGGAATACCTCACTTTTGCCCCATAAGCCCACCGGGTAGTAAAACCCGAACCTATTTCCAAAAACAAAGCGGGTTTTGTGGTAGCGATTATCCCAAAAAGAGCTATTGCATCTAAAGGTGGAAAAGAACTGTTTTCCCAACAGGGATCTAGTTCAGAACCATTGTCCCGAAGAGGAAAGGAAAGCAGATCATCAGCAAACTGAACCCAGTCAGTTAAAAGAGAGCGGTAATGATCCTCAGATCTTTTGATTATCGAATAGAGGATCGGATGAACAGGCTTGTCATAACCCCACCTTGGACTTGGAGAAAATCCATAAGGATACCAATCTTCAATTTCTATAAGAGAACCATTAAGAAGAATTCTTTGCTGAGGATCATTCAGAGGCTCTTCCTCTGGAGAACCAATCCTACCTTCTAATTGACCAAACAACAGATAATGCGACAAAGGATTCATGCCCGCCTCAGCAACATCCTTATATTGGTGAAGATAAAACGCTGGATCAAACCGAGGATGTGGTTTCCGACCTTCTTTCCACCCATAGCAGATAAAATGATAGAGTGGATTTATTTTGGCCTCCGCTACATCCGGATTTTGCTGAAGGTAATATTCAACATCAAAAAAAGGGTTTGGATTGCGTTTTTCAGTTACACCGTACAAAACAAAATGAGTCAATGGATCTACCCCAGAAAGCCGGACATCCGGGTATTGTTGAAGATAATAAGCGGGATCGAAAAGAGCGGATTTCGCAATTTCTTTGGCTACAACTATCCAAGAAGCTGTAGAAAGCTCTAAGTTTTCTTTCTTTGAAAAAATCGACCAGAATCCAAAAGATTGCTTTCCCAATTCAAAAGACTGGTGTGCTTGAATCCAAAGCCTGCCATAAGCCAAAGAAGCAAAGGCAGTAGCTTGCTGTTGGAGCTTTGTCCATTGAGTCTGCTCGTGGACTTTGCTAATCAAAGACTGAATCCATTTTTCGGCATCCATTTGCTGTGGCTCAGCCATATCCTCACTCCATTTTTTGGCTTCTAAAGGATAGAAACATTTTCCTTTAAACAAAACTTATCCTTTCTTTTCCTTTCCCCAAGCCTTTATATCCCAAGGAGTAGTCCCCAGCCGATAAAAAGGTGCTGAATCACTCAGGTTCGGGTTATAAAAAGAATCGGATGGAAATTTTTCTTTCCATTTTTTTTCGAACAGCTCTTTTTCCTTTTCCCATTCCTGCTGTTTGTTGATCGATTCTCTTCCAACGGAAACCGAACAGTAATGAATTAGCTCAGCAAAAGGCGTCCACACCGTCCAGTATCCTCTTTCTTTTAACCGTAAACAAAGATCCAAGTCGTTCCAATTGTAGGCAAATTCTTCATCAAACCCTTCAATCCGTTCGAATAATTCTCTGCGCATAAGAGCACAGGCTGTAATCACACCAGTCAAGTTTTGGCAGAGTTTTGCTAAGCCTAGATAACCTGGCAATTCTCGGCTCATGCCATGGAATCTTCGGTAATCTTTCCAAAGGATCATTCCATCGCTCTGTATAGTCAGAGTTGGATAGTAAAGTTTTGCTCCCACAATTCCCACTTCTTTCCTCAAGGCATGTCCAGCCATTTCTTCTATCCAATCTGGACTAATAACTTCCACGTCATCGTTCAGGAAGGCCAAAAGCTTGCCATTTGCTTCTTTGGCGGCCCAATTGTTGATCGCAGCATAATTAAAAGGCTGATCATACCACAACAAACGGAGTTGCTTTAGGTTACAATACTCGGATAAAAAAGCATTTTGTTGTTGATCCAAAGAACTGTGTCCGTTTATCACAAGCAAGATTTCAAAGTTCCGATAAGTAGACTTCGAAAGGATGCTCTCGATGCAGGTCTGCACATAAGGCAAAGGAAGCCGTGTCGGGATGATAATGCTGACCAAAGGAGATAAGGGACCGGTGGCATAACGAAGATGCCATCCTTCTTCTGTTTTTTTGATTGTTACTCCATCCTTTCCTCTGCGACTACAATCGGTTTCCAACACTAATCGCTGCTTATCTTCCCTATCATTCCGACCGACTGCTTGTTTTGAGCCACAACGATGGAAAAGAATGCGTGGAACATGAACCACTTCGTTTTTGTCGCAGTCAAAACTTCCAATTCTTAAAGCTAGGTCCCACTCTTCTTGACCCTCCAATGAAGGTGATATTCTCAGCCGATCCCAGACCGCTTTCGTATTATAAATCGCTGCCTGTCCAATGTAATTATTAGAACGAAGAAGCTCTGGATTCCAGCCTGGCTTAAAGATAGGATCCGAACGTTTGCCAGACTTATCCATCGAATCTTCATCAGAAAAAGCCATTAATAGATCAGGATACCGATTGATTGTTAGAGCAAACACAAACAAAGCTTCTTTACTAATCTGGACCGAAGGATCTAGCAACAGGACATAATCCCCTTGAACCAAGGGTAAAACCCAATACAAGGCTTCAGCTTTCGTAGAGGTTTTTTCAAGAAAATGAATCTTTTGTTTGGCTCCAGGCCACCGGTGTTCCAAAGATTGAATAGAAAAGACTGATCCAGTGCCATAGGGACAAAGCCAGAGTTCCCAATGCGAATAGAACTGAGAAAAACAGGTTGAGAGCAGACGGTAGACATCTTCCACATTCCAACGTTGATCATAAAAAACGAGGATCGAAAAAAAAGGATGCACAGCAAGCTGGTTATCCCGACAAATCGTCGCTAGATAATCCTGCTCTTTGAATTTTGCTTCTTCTAAAAGCCACCGAGCATACTGCTCTTCTTGTTCTTTTCGATTGAACCTCCTTGCAGAAAATGTCTTTAAAGGATAAATCGTTCCATCCAATAACTCCGCTTCAAGGCTGTATCTTTGTTCCTCTTCCGTCAGTGGCACAAAAAGGAAAAACCCGCAGCCAAGATCCTTAAGCTTGGGATAATCTTTTTTAACATCCGGCCGGATTCTTCTTTCTGCTCGAATCTGATGCTGAGATGACCTTAGCCATACCGCCTGGGCCACATTCCCACCCCGGTCAAAACACCATCCACTAATCTCAATCCAAAATGCATCCGTTACGATCCGCTCGGCTATCGGCTGGTCGAAACCAAAACGAACTTGGCTCTCTATGTCTTCTACAAGACCACTCCATTTCGCTTGAAAAGAAACGAGTAGTTCTTTTCTCCCACTTCGATGCAAGGCCAGTAGTTCTATTTTTTCAAATTCAAGGGATAATGGAAGCCTAGCTCTAAACCCACACCATAAATCTACAACAAAAGAGTAAGTTTTCTTGACGTCTTCTCTCCTCACCGGTTCCACGGGGTAACATACCCCTTCTTTTTCTATCCAAATCGATTGGGCAGTCTGTCCGAAAGAATCAAAAAACCATCCGTCAATTTCAAGAACAGGACTGTTTATAATCAACCGATCCATTGGCTTAGGTGAATCCAAACAAAAATGGCTCCTCTGTGACTCATCCGAAAGATGCATGGCATCTGGTTTTTCCGTTGTCTTTGCTGTTTCAAAAAAAGTAGTTTTAATGGATCGATTAGTCCTTAGTCCTTTAAAAAAGAATAACCATGCTTTAAACACAAAAGCTCCCTTTATCGATTTTTCCAAGAAAGAGCTCTAGCCTACTTTTTCCCCGTAAAACTGTTTTTCGAACAAACTCTTTCTTATTCCTGCTTAAATTATTTTAACTGCGCTAACCGGAAAGCAAACTCACAAAGTTCCTTACAGGCAATCCGAGGATCAATGTGAGAAATGACATGACCCAATTTATACCGCCTGACTTTTTCAGCCTGCGCTCCTAGATCGAATACGGCCAAAGGAACTCCTATTGCCATCAACTCTTCGGTAACATATGAAAAGGTTTCCGGCCAAATCGATGGTAAAAAACAAAGATTTACCATGGAAGATTCAATCAAAGAAACTAATTCTTCTTTCCTATAAGGGCCATACACATGCAGTTTTTTTTCTAGTTCCGGATCACCCACCGTTCCTATAACCACTAATTTTATTGGCCACTTTTCAAGCTGGATCGTTTGAATCATCTCTCCAATCAGTTCCTTGCCTTTAGCCTTCGTATCGATGTGTCCTACAATGCCCACAATCACTTCCTCATTTTGCTGTGGAGCCCTTAGCCTCGCTTTGCGAAATGAACCAATCGAATGGGGTTTAAGAACAATCTGGCTTTTCTCTAAAGTTGGATAGGCTTTGAAGAGCAGGGAAAGCGAGGATTCAGAAAAACAGAGAATTTCCTCAGCATGTTCCAAAAAATCCTGCCACTTTCTTCTCCATAAATCGATATTCAGATTTTTAGGATAAGTTTCATCTTTATCAATAGCCACAAGACAACGCCTGCATTCTTCAATTGCCGGAATGCCACAGAACTGGTCTTTATCGTTCAAAAGATTATAAGAAGGACAAACACAGAAGTAATCATGAATAGGAACGATAAGCTTGATTGCCTTCTGTTTTTTTAGCTGTAAACAACCCTCAAGGATTGATAAAGGATCAGGGAATGAAACCAATGCATTAGGAATAATTTCTAGAACATCAAAAGCTTCAGAAAGAGCTTCTATACCATAGAAAAATGAATCTGGGCAGCTGCAGCTTAATAAGAGCTGATTTTCCCAACCTGAAATCCGTACATAATAACCTTTTTTAAAAAAATTATAATAGAAAAGAAAAATTAACTGATTTTCTTTTTCTAACTGATGGATCCATTGTTGACGATAAAAATTTGCTCCACCTCCCAAAACATGATCGATGAACAAGATCAGCGAACCCTTTTTTTTATTTTTCCAACTTACAGTTAACTCAGAGATCTTCTTTCCAAACTCTTCCGTCACCCAATACCCCTGCCAGTCATCTGGTTTATTAACCAGATAATGAAGAAAAGCATTTGTCCTTACTGCTTCTGGATGTGCTTCCAGATACAACTGAACATCAAACAACGGATGCGGATTGCGCCTTTCCTTCCACCCAATCTTCACAAAATGAACCAAAGGATTTAGCTCCTCCTCTGCTAGCTGCGGACATTGCCTTAAATAATAATCCAGATCAAAAAGCGGATGCGGATTCCTTTTCTCTCGCCACCCCCGCTCTAAAAAATGCACCAATGGATTGATCCCTTCCTGCCCTACTTCGGGATTCTGCTCCAAATAATAACTCGAATCAAAAAGTACGTGCGGACTCTTTCCTCCTTCCCATCCTCCTTTAAGATAATAAACCAAAGGATTTAGCCCCTCCTCTGCTAGCTGCGGACATTGCCTTAAATAATAATCCAGATCAAAAAGCGGATGCGGATTCCTTTTCTCTCGCCACCCCCGCTCTAAAAAATGCACCAATGGATTGATCCCTTCCTGCTCCAACTGCCCATTCTCCCTCAAATAATAATCGGTATCAAACAACGGATGCGGATTGCGCCTTTCCTTCCACCCATACTGGAGAAAATGAAAAAGGGGATCTTTCTTGTCTTTACGCACATCCGGATACATACTCCAGTAATAACCAAAATCAAAAATCCCTTGTTCAAGAATAAATCGTGCCTGATCCACAATCGGATCTTGTGGTTGCGGTTTCTTTTTCGATCCAAAAAAAACCAGCTGTTTTTGTTCTTCCAACTGCTTGGGATATAGCTTTGTCGCCTGTTTTGCGATATATTCTGACATCGCATCAACTACTTGTTGTATGTTGGTTTGTTGGGTATAGAGCTTGCTGAGTTTTGTTTCTACAACATTTTTCTCCCTCGTTATCCCTTCTACAAGCTTTTCGTATTGATCCACAAAACCAAAGAGTTCATTCAAGGAAAAACTCTC
The DNA here is from genome assembly GCF_004421185.1 of Methylacidiphilum sp. Yel. Taxonomy (GTDB): domain Bacteria; phylum Verrucomicrobiota; class Verrucomicrobiia; order Methylacidiphilales; family Methylacidiphilaceae; genus Methylacidiphilum. Next base: position 8,584 of record NZ_LXQB01000054.1, read on the forward strand.
CCTAGAAAGCTTCCCAATCTTTTCCTTGTC
>NZ_LXQB01000055.1 GCF_004421185.1 Methylacidiphilum sp. Yel
CTCACCATGGCAGAGGCCGTCTGCGCTTACAAGGAGCTTACCCAAGTGGAGCGGGCCTTTAGAAAGTTAAAAGATGTCCTAGAGATGCCTCCGATCTATCCCCATGATCCGAGAGCTCGTCCAGGCCTATGGCTTTGTCGCCGCCTTGGCCTTCTTGCTTGACTAGCTATTGGAGAAAAAACTTAAGGCAGCCAAACTCCCCTTTTCCCCCGAAGAGGCCCTGACTCACCTACGCACCGTCCAAAGACGCCAGAGGCAGACATCGCTGGCACCAAACACCACGGAGTCACGGCGGGAAACCAACATGGGCGTCCGGATCCTTTCTGCCCTCCGAGTTGGCTTCATGGAGCCTTGGAAACCCAAAAATAGCTCTCAATATCCCCACATAGTGACACATTGAAAAAAAGCTCATTGATAATCAGCGCCTTACAAAAGTTTCTCCAAACATGGGATAGTGGATAAAGAATAAAAGCAACAGAGCTTTTCAACGCAGCAAAGAGTAAGTTTTGTCAAAGAAAAAAAATTTTTTGCCACACAGTAGATAGATTTTTTTTGCCAAATCCAAAAATTATAAAACAACTTTTCCAAAGAATTATGATGAGCTTACATGTATTGACATAGGGGATTATTTTAATAAATTTATAAAATGAAAATAGTAAAAGCATTACTTATTGTTCTAGCGTTTATATTGCTGTTTTTTGCTCCACATTTGACCCATCTTTTTGAGAGGACTCAAAGACAAGTTGTAGAGAATAAAGCTATTGAGAATGGATTAGAAAGGATGCAAAAAGAACAGCAGGCTAAGATGCCTTCTCCTTCTCAGCCTTAGATAAAATGTTATAATACAAAATTAAAAATATTTTGCCCATTTGGAGGAGATGATTATTGAGCATAGAAAATCCGGTAAATGATATTATTCCCATCATCAGCTAAAAGAAGACTTCCATCCGGCAAGAATAATAGGCCACATGGTCTTCCCCAGGTTTTGGAAGGATAAGAATTAAGCAAAAAGCCAGTCATAAAGTCTTCATAATATCCTTTAGGCCGATGGTCTTCTCCAAAAGGAACAAAAACAATTTTATATCCAGTCGCCTGCTTTCTATTCCAAGAGCCATGAAGAGCTACAAAGGCCCCATTTTTATAATGTTCTGGCAAGTTAGAATCAGGGGGAGGAAAGGCTAAACCAAGAGCTGCAGAATGGCTTTGAAAGAGAACATCAGGAGTTTTTGTTGATTGTATAAGCTCCTTTGCTTTCGTTCCTTCAATTCTATTTTTCCAACGTGGATCGATGAATTCAGGACTTAAGTAACAATAAGGCCATCCATAGAATGCCCCTTTTTCGACTCGTGTTAAGTAGTCGGGCACAAGCTCCTCACCCAGCCAATCTCTTTCGTTTACTGTAACATAAAGATCCGAGCTATGAGGATAAAAGGCGAGCCCCACCGGGTTTCTTAAGCCTCTGGCATATATCTCTGAGCTGTTTGATTTTATTTTTAAGGCTACGATGGATGCCCTAGGAGGAGGATCTTCATCCACATTGGTTTTTGAACCAACAGTAACAAAAAGAACTTGACCATCAGGAGACAAAGCTAAAGTCCGGCTCCAATGATTGCCACTCCCTGGCAGAGAAAGAATCTTTCTCCCTCTTCCTTCTAGTTTTTTTTGCCCTTCTTTGTAAGGAAAGACAAGCACACCATCGGTGTTGGCAACATAAAAAGAGTCCTTCGAAAATACCATTCCAAAAGGTAAATGGAGACCATTAGAGATATCAGCAAAAATTGAAATTTTATCTACAACGCCATCTTTGTCGTTGTCTTCAAGCAACATGATTCGGCTTGAATAGGATTCAGCGACAAGAACATCTCCTGTAGGTGTTAGGGCAAGCCATCGAGGATTATCTAAATCCTTGGCATAAATGTTTACTTTGAATCCAGGAGGAAGGTGAAGAGTGGCTTTGGCAGGTGGTGGAACAATTTGAGGCCAGTTGTTTGCCCCATGGACTACAGGCTTTGGAAGTTTTTGAAGATCAATCGTGATTTTCTGAGGGCTCATGTTTTCGCTAAGGAGTATGGCATGGGCCTTTTTTATCCACAACAAGCATAAAAAGACAAAGAGAAGGACTGTTATTTTCTTACAGGCATTCATTGCAGCGGGTATTTTTTATAGATCAATTATCTAGAAGCGGCGAAAGTCCCCATAAGCTCTGCAGAAGCAAGAACATGACCATGGATTTTTTTTAGTAGATCGCTTTTAGTAGATCCTTTCGCTAAATTCAATATTTGGTCGAGCGCATAAGCACGAAAATAATATCGATGCACGCCAGATGGAGGAGCAGGGCCGTCGTATCTGGTATTACCAAAATCATTCCTGCCAGGGACAGCGCCATCAGGTGTTTGTCCCCTTTTTATCGTCCGGACATCAGGCGGTATATTCCATAATACCCAATGTACCCAAGTTCCTCGTGGAGCATCAGGGTCATCCATAATGAGTGCTAAGGACTTTGTGTTTTGTGGAACATCTTCCAATTTCAATTCTGGAGATTTATTTTCAGCACGATAAGCACAGAAAGAAGGTAATGGCTGACCATTTTCAAAATCAGGTGAAGACAACTTCATAGACAATCCTTTGTTTATGTAAAAAATAAAGAAGACAAAAGAAAGGAACAACCACTTAGCAGCCATAATTTTTTTTAACTGCTAGCTGCTTGAAAATCAAGCCCATTGAGAATAAGAATAACAAAGGAAAGTAAGCAAATTGAATAAGAATAAATGGAAAGCTATAGTCTGGTTGATAGTTCTCCCTTTTTTCTTTATCCCCTTTGGTCGAGGGCAAAACTCAAAATTCGATTTTACTGCCCTTGATAAGGAAAATGAAGAAATTGAGATCAATCCTCAAGACCCCTGGAAGAGGGAGGAAGTTATCACTCCACAAGAACTTGTCGACGCTTTGAGAAAAAGCAGCAAAAAAAAAGATCTTGTTATTTTCCATGTGGGATTTTCTTTTCTTTATAAAGCTAGTCATATTCCAGGATCGGATTATGTTGGTTCAGGAAAGGACAAAGAAGGGATTGCTAATTTAGAGAAAAAAGTCTCTGGGCTTTCCAAGAATCAACAGATCGTTCTTTATTGCGGATGCTGTCCATGGAACCAGTGTCCCAATATTCGTCCAGCGTTTAATGCTCTCAAACAAAAGGAATTCGCAAATCTTAAAGTTCTGTTTATTCCTCACGATTTTGCTCAAGATTGGATTAGGAAAGGCTATCCTATAGAAAAGGGGTTTAAAAATTGATATCTTTTACTATTTTTAATAGTTGAAGGAAATCTATTTTCCCCTTTTATTATGTATATTATGAAAAGAAAAATTAATTTATCTTTTCTCCTTGCTGCTATTTTTGTTGTGATTTTTGGAGGGGAGTCTGCAAGAGCTGATATAATGCTTACGACCAAAGGGTATCGACTCACAATCCTTCCAATTATGGGGGCAGAGAAGGTGGAAGTTCCAGAAGGGAAAGTCAAGGTAAGAGAGCTTGCCGAAATGTCCTTCGATAATAAGAAATCTTCTTCAAATATCCAAAATGATTTTACTAAAAATGGAATGGAGAAAAAATGCCCTTATATTGTTTTAAAAAATAAGGGCATTGATCAAATAACGCAGCTAGCCCAAAGATAACAGGTGCTATTTATTTTGAGCAGTAAAGGGGGATATAATATTTTTAATCTCTGCAATTCGATTGGCTGGAAATCCTCCTTGAGCTGCATGTTCTCGAATAATTTTTTCATCTGGAGCGATATAGATACAATAGATTTTATCTCCAGTCACGTAACTTTCTATCCATTGAATTTGTGGGCCCATTTTATCTAAAATCGAACAGGATTTGGCGGATATTTTGGCAAGTTCTTCATTTGATAAGTTTCCTGCTCCAGGAATCTCTCTTTCAATAACATATCTAGGCATATCGTTCCTTTCTTGTTAAAGATTGCATTTTGTAAATTATAAAGAAGAATTAGCCTGTTCGATTACTTTTTGGCAATCATTTTTTTTCAAGTGCCTGAGATAACCTAACTTTCTATGCCTCTATTTTTGTTTTTGATCCATTCCCTCCAAAATCTCATGGATCAACATGCACAATATTCTAAAAACGCATTAGCGTTGTGAACTTATACTCAGAGCCGAACGAAGCAACATGCTCCTTATGGAAATTGGGAAAAGAGGATTAATTGCAGATAGCACAGAAGTAAAGTGATTAAAAGATTCCTTATCTTCTTAATCTTGGGCTAGTTTGGTTTTCATAGAATAGGCCAAAAAACAAGGAGACTACATTATCAGACCCTCTAAATGAAAAATTCTTTGGCTTTCATGTTAATCGCTTTTTGACATAGGTTGCCATCCACATCTGAGAGTAAGCCGAGTAAAAAAAGCGCAAAAAGGGCTTCCTTGAGAATGCATGAAGCCCTTTTTACTTTTACAAAAAAGGAGGTAGGTAGTATATCAGATTGAATAGCCTTGTTCCCCATGCTCAGAAATATCAAGCCCTTGAGTTTCTACTTCTTCATCAACTCGTAATCCGACAAGAGCTTTTACAACAAAACCAATGATCACTGAAGCCAGAGTAGCAAGAACAATAGTGATCAATATTGCTTTTGACTGAGCTATCCATAAAGTACCACTAGTGACGCTTGCTGCCAGACCATTTTTCTTTGCCACTGCCTCACTTAACAAATTGGCATTTACTGCAGGATCGACAAAGACTCCCGTTAAAAACGCTCCAAGCATACCTCCTACTCCATGAACCCCGAAAGCATCGAGAGCATCATCGTATTTTAAAAGTGGCTTAATAACTGAGCAGGCAAAATAAGGAATGATCCCTGCAGCCAGTCCGATTATCACTGCTCCTGTGCTATTAACAAAACCGCAGGCCGGAGTGATAGCCACCAGGCCAGCTACCGCGCCTGTGGAAAACCCAAGAACTGTTGGCGTCCCCTTTAGAGTATATTCAAGCATAGGCCACGTAAGAGAAGCTACCGCCGTGGCAAGTGTTGTAGTCATGAAGGCGTTAGCAGCAATTCCATCCGCTGCCACAGCACTACCTGCATTAAATCCATACCATCCAATCCAAAGGATGGCTGCTCCAACCATACAGTAAGTCATGTTATTAGGAATTATAGGTTCTATGCCAAATCCCTTTCTTTTGCCAAGCAATAGAGCCAGGATCAATGCTGACCATCCGGAAGTCATATGGACCACTGTTCCTCCAGCAAAATCAATAGCAGGAATCTTTGCTCCAGAATTAAATACCCCATTCATCATGCCGCTTGCTCCCCAAACCATATGAGCTTGGGGAAAATAGACAAAAAGCATCCATAAGGTGATAAATATTAAAACAGCAGAATACTTCATCCGTTCTGCAATGCCTCCCATGATTAAAGCAGGAGTAATAACAGCAAACATCATTTGGAACATGCAATAGACATTTTGTGAAACCCAGAAGGAATAGTTTGTATTCGGAGCTGAGTCGACGCCTTTAAGGAAGAAATATTCTGTGCCACCAAGAAAATAACCAAGTGGACTACCTGAAAAATTCGTTCCAAAAACAAGACTATACCCTATTGCCCACCAAAGTACAGTTACAAGCCCTGTAATACCCAGGCATTGAGCAAGCACTGAAAGAATGTTTTTTGATCGTACTAGTCCTCCATAAAAAAGAGCCAAACCAGGAAGGGTCATAAAGAGGACCAGCGCAGTAGAAGTCAGAAGCCAAGCATTGTGTCCTGGTCCTGAACTTCCCACAATCTTGCTTCCCGACGGGTCAGAATTGGTGATATATGCTTCAAGACCTGCAACACGTTGTTCCAATGTTGGAGGGGGAGAAGGAGCTTGAGTGACTGCGGCCGGACTCTGCTTATGTGTAAAAGCAATGCCCATGGCTATTAATAGAATTGCCGCCAAGATCCCCAAAAAAATAAATGCTTCCATTTTGTGACGACTCCGATCTATAATGACAGTAGAAGAAGGATTTTTCATCGAAAACTAATAAGCAAAATCTATGCCAGATTCTTACATGAGAGGGCCTAAAAATTTGATCGTTGTTTTTTTTTTATATTACACAACAAATAGTATTTTTAAAAAATAAATATACATTATATAGTGTTTATTGCGTTTAGAAGGAATGCAAACAATTAAATTTCGCGTAGTATTTTTTCCAATTTCAATATTAGGAGGGCGATGATGGATCACCAACAGCTTTTTTTTTCTGGTTTTGATTACGGTCTTTCTAATTTGTCAATAGTCAAAAGAGATGGTCGCGTGGTCCCTTTTGATATTGGTCGAATCTATGCTGCTGTTGAAAAAGCGTTTCGGGCGGAAAGAAAGAAAAGTGCAGGGGATAATCTTTCCAGAGAAGATCTTTTAGCTATCGAAGAGATTACCAACCGAGTGGCGATAAAATCAGCAGCACTAGCCAATCGAGGAGAAAGGCTTGAAGTAGAACGGATACAGGACCTTGTTGAACTGACGCTTATGGAGCTGGGACACCATACCGTTGCCAAGCGTTATATCCTCTATAGGGCAGAGCGAGGCAAGGCTAGAACTATACAGAATAGAGAAGGGGCATCGATCCACATGATCGATAGGCATGGGAATACTGTTCCATTGGATTTGGCATGGATACATCGGATGCTTATGGAGGCTTGTAGGGGTCTTGAAGATCGCTGTTCGTGGAGGGATCTTGCTGAAGAGACGGTTCGAGGTCTTTATGACAACATAAAAGAAGAAGAAATCCTCCAAGCTATGATTCTTACGGCAAGGACATGGGTAGAAAAAGAACCTGCTTATACTTATGTGGCTGCGCGACTGATGTTGAGTAAAATCTATCAGGAAGCTCTTTTAATCGTTCCTAGTATCCATGAGACAGCGGCCTACCATAAGGCTTATTTTCCTCATTATGTGCAATATGGAGTAAAGATCGGTCGATTGTCTCCACAGTTGCTTGAATTTGACCTTGAAAGACTGGCTCAAGCGCTCAAGTTGGAGAGAGACAGACAATTTACCTATTTAGGCCTGCAGACCCTTTACGACAGATATTTGCTCCATCATGAAGAAAGGAGGTTTGAAACGCCTCAATACTTCTGGATGCGGGTAGCCATGGGCCTAGCTTTGAATGAAAAGTCAGATAAAGAGTCTTGGGCGATTACTTTTTATGATACTCTCTCAAGCTTCCTTTTCATGTCCTCTACTCCAACCCTTTTTAATTCTGGAACCGTACATCCACAGTTAAGTTCTTGTTATTTGTTGACTGTAGAGGATGATCTGGAAAGCATCTTCAAGGTTATTTCTGATAACGCTAAGCTTTCCAAATGGGCTGGAGGCTTAGGTAATGATTGGACCAATGTGAGGGCGACTGGATCATTGATTCGTGGCACAAATGGGAAAAGTCAAGGGGTGATCCCTTTCTTAAAAGTGGCTAATGATACGGCTGTTGCTGTAAACCAAGGCGGTAAAAGAAAAGGGGCCTTGTGCGCTTATTTGGAAACTTGGCATTTAGATATAGAAGATTTTTTAGAGCTTCGAAAAAATACAGGAGATGAGAGACGGCGTACCCATGATATGAACACCGCAAATTGGATCCCAGATCTTTTTATGAAAAGAGTCCTAGAAAACGGCAGTTGGACGCTTTTTAGTCCCAGTGATGTGCCTGATCTGCATCATCTCTATGGAAAGACTTTCGAGAAAAGATATCTCGAATACGAACAGATGGCAGATAAAGGAGAAATCAAACTATTCAAAAGGGTTTCAGCCATGACCCTTTGGAGGAAAATGCTTACCCTTCTTTTTGAAACTGGCCATCCTTGGATTACCTTTAAAGATCCCTCTAACATTCGGTCTCCTCAAGACCATGTTGGGGTTATCAATAGTTCTAATCTTTGTACTGAAATTCTTTTGAACACTAGTGCCGAAGAAGTCGCTGTTTGTAATTTAGGATCAGTGAATCTGCTAGCTCACTTGGACGAATCGGATAATATAGACGAAAAAAAGCTCGAAAACACAATCAATATCGCTGTCCGCATGCTAGACAACGTGATTGATATCAATTTTTATCCAATCCCTGAAGCCAGAAATTCTAATTTAAAACACAGACCGGTAGGTCTTGGCATTATGGGATTTCAAGACCTGCTCTATAGGAAAAAAATTCCTTATGCTAGTGCTCAGGCTGTAGAACTTTCAGATCGGCTTATGGAGATGATTTCCTATTATGCTATTCTTTCTTCATGCAATCTAGCAAAGGAACGGGGAGCGTATCCTTCTTTTCGTGGTTCGAAATGGGACAGGGGATTATTACCCATCGATACTATTGAATTGTTGGAACAGGAAAGAGGGGGATTTGTAGAAGTAGACAAAAGCAGAACCAAAGATTGGGATAGTGTGAGAAAGAAAATTAAAGAGCATGGACTAAGAAATAGCTGTCTGTTAGCTATTGCCCCTACAGCAACAATATCCAATATTACGGGAGTTGCTCAGTCGATAGAACCAAGTTACAAAAATCTATATGTCAAATCAAATCTTTCTGGAGATTTTATTAGTATCAATCCTTACTTGGTTGAAGACCTTAAAAAACTGCAACTTTGGGATCAGGAAATGGTCGATGATTTAAAGTATTATGATGGATCGGTCAAACACATCGAGAGAATACCCGAGTCTCTTAAGGAACTATATGCCACTGCGTTTGAAATTGATCCTTCGTGGCTTATTGAATGCGCTAGCCGTAGACAGAAATGGATCGATATGGGACAGTCCCTAAACCTTTATATTGATGAACCAAGCGGTTGGAAAATCTCTCAAATGTATATCATGTGCTGGAAAAAGGGTTTAAAAACAACCTATTATCTTAGATCAAGGGCAGCAACAACTGTTGAAAAGTCTACTCTAGATATAAATGTTCGAGGCATTCAGCCACGATGGATGAAAAGTAAGAGTCCTTCTTCAAACATCAAAGTAGAAAGGAAAAATAAAGAAAAAAACGCATGTGCTCTTGATTCGGAATGCGAAAGCTGTCAGTAAGCAGGCATATAGCCAATTTGAAAAATAGATATTGGAGGAACATTATGAGCTGTTGTGTAGGTGGTGGCGGTCAACCTTATGATCTTACCAAAAGAATCAATGTACAGGAAAAAAGATTGATTAATTGTAAGGCTGTAGATGTTAACCAGCTAATGCCCTTAAAGTACAAGTGGGCATGGGAACACTATCTGAATGGATGTGCGAACAATTGGCTGCCTTCGGAGGTCCCTATGCAAAGGGATGTGGAACTTTGGAAATCCAATAGGCTTTCCGATGAGGAAAGGCTTGTCATTATGAGAAATTTAGGATTTTTTGCTACCGGGGAAAGTCTTGTTGGCAACAACATTGTCCTAGCGATCTTTAAGTTCGTTACCAATGCTGAAGCAAGACAATATCTTTTAAGACAGGCTTACGAGGAGGCTGTCCATACCCATGCCTTTCTCTATATTGTCGAATCTCTTGGGCTCGATGAAAGAGAAGTGTTTAACATGTATCATGAGGTTAACTCCATTTCAAATAAAGACCAATTTGAGATGGCTCTGACCGAAGATATTCTTCGGAGCGATTTTAACACTGAAAGTGTGGAAAATATCCAAAAATTTGTAAAAAATCTTGTCGGTTTTTACGTCATTATGGAAGGAATCTTTTTTTACAGTGGTTTTGTCATGATTTTATCTTTTCATAGACAAAATAAAATGACGGGGATTGGGGAACAATTTCAATATATCTTGAGGGATGAAACCATTCATCTTAATTTTGGCATCGATCTCATCAATGGAATAAAAGAGGAAAACCCTGAAATATGGACAGTTGATTTTCAGAAAGAAATCGAAGCGATGATCGATCAAGCCGTTTTGCTTGAATATGCCTACGCAAAAGATTGTTTACCACGGGGAATTTTAGGACTTAATAGTGCACTCTTTAAAGATTATGTTGAATATATTGCGGATAGAAGACTAGAAAGAATCGGGTTTAAAGCCAAATATGGCTCTAAAAATCCCTTTCCGTGGATGAGCGAAGTAATGGATCTAGTGAAAGAGAAAAATTTCTTTGAGACTCGAGTAACGGAGTATCAATCAGGTGCTGTTTTAAATTGGTAATTCGTTGCTCCCATTTTTATTTTTCTAAGACGATGTTTTTATAGTTTTTATAAAAAATATGCATCATTTTTATTATAAAGATTCAGAATTGTATGTGGAAGATGTTCCAGTTTTAAGTCTTGTCAAAGAGTTTGGAACCCCGCTTTATGTCTATTCTGCTCAAACAATTATTGATCATTATACAAGATTTGAAAAGCTATTGGAACCTCTTGATCATTTGATTTGTTATGCTGTCAAAGCCAATTCTAATCTTTGGATACTAAAATTGCTTGCTAACCAGGGAAGCGGCTTTGATCTTGTTAGTGGGGGAGAGCTCTATAGGGTTCTTCGTGCCGGAGGTAACCCGAAAAAGTGCACCTTTGCTGGAGTTGGGAAAACCCGATCTGAAATTGAAGAAGCTCTGCGTGTGGGTATTTACAGTTTTATTATAGAAAGTGAAGAAGAGCTTTTAACGATTGAGGCAATGGCCAAGAAACTATCCATACAGGCTCCTGTAGCCTTTCGAATTAACCCTGATGTGCAAGCTGCAACCCATGCAAAAATTACAACGGGTAGTGATGTGAATAAATTTGGAATTGCTCTTTCTCAAGTGCCGGAGCTTTTTGACAAATGTTCCAAACTTGATGGAGTGCTGCTTAAAGGCATTCAAATCCATATCGGTTCGCAAATACAACAGGTAGGTCCTTTTTTGCAGGCGATACAAAAAGTCCTTCCTCTTGTGGAAAAAGCAAAGCAAAAATATGGAGCGGAGTTTTTGGATATTGGGGGAGGTATTGGAATAGTATATGAACAAGCAATAGAAAGTGGTAGAGAAGATTGGTGGAAAGAAAGAAATGAGTCTTTAACGCTGGCTCGATATGTTGAATCGATTCTTCCTTTAGTCAAGCCGATGGGCATGAGACTCTTGGTTGAACCTGGAAGAGTTCTTGTTGGAAATGCAGGCATATTGGTCAGCCAAGTTCTTTATGTTAAAAAAGGGGGTTCTAAAAAGTTCATAATAGTTGATGCGGCAATGAATGATCTTGTCAGACCTGCTTTTTACCAAGCGTATCATCAAATTATTCCACTTAGAAAACAGTTGGACCCGATGATGGAAGTTGTCGATGTTGTGGGTCCGGTTTGCGAATCTTCTGATTGTTTTGCTGTCGATAGACCTTTACCCAAAGTGCAGGCCGGAGATTATCTTGCTATCTGCAGTACGGGTGCCTATGGGTTTTCCATGGCTTCTAATTATAATTCTAGACCCAAACCTGCAGAAGTAATAGTTTCAGCTAAGGCAGTAAAATTAATTAGAAAACGAGAAAGCTACCAGGATCTCGTTGCCCTAGAAGAAGGGTTGATTTAAAAAGGGATTGTTAAAAGGTTGAGAATAAAATAAGAAAAAAAGATGAACTGGAGGATTGAAACAAAAAAAACGGCCGTTCTCTTGATCGATCTTCAGGATAAACTTTTGTCTGTGATTGAGAATCGGGATAGGGTTGTGCAGAAAGCCGTACAGATTGTCAAATTGGCGAAATTATTTTCATTACCTCTTTATATCACCGAGCAGGTGCCTGAAAAATTGGGAACGACTTGCAAGGAGATTCTTGAAGTTTCTGGAGAAGTTCCTCGGCTCTCGAAAAACACCTTTTCGGCAAGTCCCCTCTTGCCTGCTGATATTCCAAAAAATATTCTTGTATGTGGAATAGAAACTCATATCTGCGTACGCCAAACAGTGTATGATTTGAGGATGAGAGATAAGACCCCTTATGTCTTAGGGGATGCTGTCAGTTCTAGAAATCAAATTGACCATCAGTTGGGGATAGAAGAAATGAGGCAGGATAGAGTGTTGATTAGTTCAGTTGAAGCGATAGCATGGGAAATGATCGAAAAAGCTGAAGGGGCCTTTTTCAAGGAATTTCTTTCTATTTTAAAATAGAATAGAGGTTTGGGGTAGCTGTGAAGTATTTTTCTTGGTCAAGGGGCTAGGGGCAACGATCTGATAAACCCGGGAGATAGGAATAATAGTTATTTTGCCACCTGTGTTTTTGTCGATGTTTATAGTGTTATCAAGCGCCCTAAGGATCGTTTGTAGCTTGCTTTTGGGGACAACAATCTCTAGTTTATAGAGTGTTTTTAATACTGGGAAATATTCGTCGCCTCTATATTTTTCGATTCTATTCTCTTCTTCCTCTAAACCTTTAACTTTATACATTGTAATGGAAAAGATCTCTTCTTTGAATAAATTTTTTCTTATTTCTCCTAGTTTAAAAGGTTTGACGATCGCCTCTATTTTCAGCAAAGAATCCATAAAAGTAAAAGAGAGAGAAATTTAAGTCAATCGTGACTTTTAAAAAGCAATAATTATGCCATAAATCAGGCAAGAAAACCGGTGGAAGACAAAAATTTATGGATACTCAAGAATCAAACTATTTTAGTGAATTAGAAATAAGAAGTGCTAAACACTCACAATTTTTAAGATTAACAGATAAGATTGAAGAAGAAATCCAACATCGGGGTTGGTATGATGGCCTTTTGCACATTTTCATTCCTCATACAACAGCTGGGCTAACAATTCAGGAGGATGCAGATCCTGATGTCATAAAAGATATTCTTTATGTTCTAGACCGGATCGTCCCATGGCATGATCCTTCCTACTGCCATACCGAAGGCAATACTGCAGCTCATATTAAAACAGCTCTTTTAGGGAACTCAGTACATTGTAATGTAAAAGAGGGACGGTTAAGACTGGGGAGATGGCAGGGGATTTTTCTTTGTGAATTTGATGGTCCTAGGACAAGAAAAGTGCAACTTACCTTCCTTCCTTTTTATAGGTAAGCTTTTTATAAAGAGAAAGGCCATTGGGAGGGGGGAGGAGGAATACCCTATTCTTTTGAAGGGATGAAATGAAAAAAATACCAATAGAGAAATCATCCTTTTTGAAAGATAGGAAAGGGTCATATGCTTTGGATTATAGGAAGTTGTAATATCGATCTGACAGTCAAAGTAGAAAGGTTCCCTAATGAAGGCGAAACAGTCCTAGCTCTGGAGTCACATATTTCTGTTGGGGGAAAAGGAGCAAATCAAGCGGTGGGAGCAGCAGTATGGAAGATCAATCCAAAGCTTATAGCCTCTGTTGGAAGTGATACTTTCGGCAAGCAAGCATTTCAGACTCTCCAGCAATATGGAGTGGATACTTCCTCTATTGTAGCATCTGACAAGCATCCTACTGGCATGGCATGGATAGAAATAGACAAAAGAGGCAACAACCGGATCACAGTTGTTCCCGGAGCTAATGTCGATCTCCTTGCTGGACAGATCCTTCCAAACTTGGTTTCTTTAAAAGAGACCGATTATGTATTAGCTCAGTTAGAGATTCCTGTGAAGTCCGTTGAATCGGCGTTTGCTTATGCGAAAAGAAAAGGAGCGACAACTATTTTGAATCTTTCCCCCTCTTTCGAAGGAGTTGAAGTTCTTTTATCTTTAACTGATTTGCTTGTGCTCAATGAGAAGGAATATTGTCAATTGACTAAGATTTCTTCGTTTTTGGAAGCAATGGAAGAAGCTAAAGCCCATTTTTTTCGTTATGGAATCACTGCTTTGGTTGTAACAGCAGGAGAATTAGGTGCATTTCTGTCTATGAAAAATAGTTCCTTTGTCCATTTCCCAAGCCCTAAAGTTCAGGTTGTTGATAGTTCTGGTGCTGGAGATGCTTTTTTGGGAACATTCAGTGCTTGGATGGTAATGGGAAAATCCATAGAAGAAGCTCTGAAAGCTGCTGTGATTTCTGGCTCTTTAGCCTGTTGCTGTTTAGGAACGATGAGTGCTATTCCAGATCCCATGCAGGTGTTGCAACATTTGAAAAATGCTATATAGTAGTTTTGAAAATAATCTATATTAGAAAAAGCGAAGTGGAGGGAAAATGATCACTTACGTTTATGAGACAATTCCTACAAAAGAAGGAGAAGAAATAAAACGATACGAAATTGAACAGAGTATTGCGGATAAACCACTAACCCATCATCCAGAAACAGGCGAACCTATTCAACGGATCATTTCTGGGGGATTAGGGGTACTTACCTCCGCTAAAAAATCCTCAGTGTCTTCCTCTTCTTATCCATCCAAAAGTTGTGGATGTGGAGGAGGATGTGGTTGCTCTCATTAAAAAAGACATACCCTTTCTGGAGCCCAGAAAGGGCTTTTTTATTTATAAGTTTTTCTTCTTAGATAATGTTAATAAAATAAAATTATTGATTTTCGATAATTTCTGATTCTAATTCTACCGATCCTTTTAAAGATTGAGTAATCAAGCAATTTTCTTCTGCTTTACGCAATAACCTACGAGCTTTTTCTTTATCTGTGCCTGGAGGGACAAATAGTTTGGTTTTCAGGGAAAAATGGACAAAATACCTTACCCCATCTTTTCGATCGAGAGTTCCGTCAGCTTGACATTCAATTTTATGCCAGTGAAAATGGTTAGCTTCAGCAACAGAATCGAATGTTAAAATCAAACAGCTGGATAATGAGGCAGGTAAAAGGGTCTCCGGTGACCATGTATTCTTAGGTCCACCATATTGTACTGGAGCGTTGATTTCTATGGGTGGCAAATCTTCATCTATACCTTTTGCAATAAGATTCCCAAAAGGACCTCCAGAGGTAACAACTTTATAGTGGTGGGGTAGTGGATGCATGTCATCACAATATCAAAATTCTTTGTTTCATCAAATAATTTCTTGGTAATATCTCAGAAAATAGAAGAAAATCTTATTTTCTAAATGCAAAAATTTTTATTTTCAAGCTTCATCTTATAAGAAAAAAAGATTAAATTGTATTTTTAAGATACTGATATACAAATAGATAATAATTTTACATATTTTTTTATAAAAAAGGGGATCATATATTTTTTCTTTTTTTCTATCTACTGATTAAAACGGACTCACCATAACATAATTATTTTTAATAATATGCATTCTTTTAAAATTTTAACAAAAATTATTGATTTTTATCTTCATTTTTTTTAGAAGAATAAGTTCTAAATAAAAAGGGTTTAAAATATTATGTTTTTTTTATTTTTCCTCTTTTCTCTTTTGCCTTTTCATAAAAAAGCTATTTCCTATATGCCAACAGAGGTTAGGCTAAGAGGGCTGGCTTCTTGGTATGCGGAGCCTGGTCATGTGGGAAGAAAACTTGTAAAAGAACACAAGTTTACGGCTGCTCACAGGACCTTGCCTTTTGGAACATATGTGGAAGTTCACAATTTAAAAAATAATCGTAGAGTCATTGTTTGTATTGATGATCGGGGACCATTCATCAAAAACAGAGTCATTGATTTGTCAAAGCCTGCCGCTGAAAAGCTAGAAATGATCCATTCGGGCATTGTTCCTGTGGAATTGAAAGTGATTCGATATGCTGCTTATTGAATAAGGATTGGAACTTTTTATCCATTAAAGATTCCATGAATCATCAAATGGAAATCAGAGATTTGTTCCACAGTAAAGGAGAGATTTTTAGATTGGATTTCTTGACTTATCTCCTCGATTGTAAAGGAAGCAAGTAGGGAATTAAAAAAGTCTCTTTTTAAAAGAAAGGGGGCATTTTGAACATAGCTTTCAGTCAACAGTCTTGCTTTTTCTATTGATTCAGGCCGGATAAGATCGACGAAAAAAATAAAAGCCCCTTTTTTAGCATACTTTTTGATTGCTTGCCACGCTATTGATAACCTTGGCAAATGATGTAATAAGCTATTGCTAAGCAGAACATCAAAAGGAGCTGGATAGGACCAAGTTGGAATTATCCCCTCAAAAAGTTCAATGGAATGGGAAAGATGGTATTCTTCGATTCTTTTTCTCCCAATGGAGAGCATGGAAGGGGAGCCATCGACACCGATTATTTTTGCCCTTGGAAATCTTTTGGCAAAGCGAATGGAAATGTCAGCTGTCCCACAGCCCATATCGAGAACTAATCCTTCATTAAAAGCAGAAAAAATGGCGGCGAATCGCTCGATAACTGCCTGATGAGCAGTGGAAAAGTCTGCCGATGCATAGGCAAAAGCTTGATGAGGATCAAGCATTAGTTCAGGCTCAAGCGTTCTTTCCATTGATTTAGTAATCTATTTATTTATGGATTTTTTAGGTCTGAAGCTGTTATCGTTGTTAAGGGAAAGTGAGCAAAAGAGTTTTGATTTTTTCTGCTGCCTTTCGAAGTAAAAGAGCAATCACGCCTTCGTAAGAATCAGTAGGATAAAGGATCCCAATGGCCGAATGGGGGCCAGCCATACAAATGTAAAGTTGCACCTGAGTTCCCGTGATCTTTGTTTCCAATATATTTCCTGCTCCTGCTAACTCACATAGCCTTTTGGCATGTCCAATAGTGGAGCTGACAACGGAAGCAATAATGTTTGAATAGTTTGAGAAACTGCATCGGCTGACCGTTGCTCCCTTATTTGTAGAGATGACGATACCAAGAATATCTGGGTTCGCTGCAAACAGATCGGATATTATTTGAGAAAGCTCTTGTTCCAGATACCTTACGAGATATTCGAAAGATTGGCTTTTTTTATGCTCCTCAATCATAACCTGGGCCAGCGCTTCATAAGCCTTTATCCAGGTTTGTTCCAATTCTTTATTCCATTCTTTTCCAATGATTTTTCCAAGTGTCCAAATAAGTGTGTGTCCAATCAACGGATAATGTTCCACTTCCACTCCATACTTAACATGCCGACGGGCTAATTCTTTTGCAGCATCCAAAGCCGTATCAATATCTTGAAGGTTTAAAACTATCCAATTTAAGACATCTATTAGTTTTCTACCTTGTTTTTCAATATTCTCTCTAAAAAGAGATCGTACATTAGGTTCTACCTCAAAGAGCCTTTTGTAAAAAAGTAATCCTGCTTCATCAGCCTTCTCTATCACATGGAGCCAACTTTTTTGGATAAGTTTTATTTGCTCTTGCGTCATAAAAAGAAAGATAATTTACAATTTTTGTAAATGAAGCTATATAATAAATTTATTTTCTTCAAGACGTTCTTTAATGTTCTTTAAGGCGTTGGAAAGCTTCATACCAAGGCAGTCCTCGTAAAAAGTAAAAGGAAATTTTTCTAAAATTAAGAATAAGATTCTAAAACAAATAGCTTAAGGTTCCTTGAATCCAAAAAGGCATTCCTGGAACAATATTAGCGTAATCAAAAATTCTTGCCGCTTGAATTCCTGCCCCAAAAGGTAACCAGTATTTATTATCCGTTGTGTTGAAAAGGTAAAGGGAAAATTGCCAGTGGGGGAGGGAGTAAAAAAGCCGTGTTCTAATAATAAATTCAGGAGGAATGGAATCAGCATAGTTATACCCAAGAAATTGTCTACTAAACCAACTAAGCCCTACCGTAAATCCTAATCCTGAAGAGGAAGCATAGTTGATCATGCCATCTATAACATTTGTTGGCCAGCCAATAAATGGATAAACGCCAGCAGGAAAAAAAGCATTGTTGTTTAGAGGTAAAGAAAATAGTAGTGCCTCACTGGTAGAGTAAGTCTGAGTTTCTAAGGGGCCATGACCGACATTTGTCCAGTCTTCCATCCCATATTGGTAGGCATAGCCTAGCCGGCAGAGTAAGGATGGGTGAGGTTTATAAGAAAAGTCCAGTTCAAAACCATTCACTGTTGTCTTTGTAGGTGTCAGTCCTACATTATCGATCCAAAGGTCTTGGGAAAAAATTGTGCCATCAATAAACAACCGCTTGTTTAAAATGTTTAATTTTATGCCAGCTTCATAGAGCTTGTCGCCTTGATGGAAGGATTGGGAATTAAAAAGAGGAGAGTACCCGCCAAGGACTGCTGCATCAGTAGTATATTCGAAGATGTACGTAAAATAAATGTTCATCCACTCAAAGGGCATGGAACTAGGACTGATTGAGAAGAGGGGGAGGGATTGTGTTGTTTTTAATTCCTTAAAAAGCATTGGAGGAGTTCCAGGAGGAGTTTGAGCCTGTACAAAGTAGTTGGTATCTCTTAGCCCTAGAGAAAGGTTCCAAGATTGGTTTAAGCTTATTGTTTGCTGTATAAAAGGAGCTATAGAGAAAAAAAAGCTATTTGTAGATCCTCCAGAACCATTTAAAGGATTAAAAAAATAGCCATTTGGGGCACCAGGAATTGGCCAAAGCCCCCCAAATTTTGCATGGGGATTCATTATATTCTTTTGGAAAAAAGAAGAAGAAATCATATTCCAGCTAGTAGGTAAGCTTGAAACCATATCCCAGCTATTTGCTCCAAAGAAAGAGGTGGCTACATAATCGAGATTTTTTTGGATATGCCATTCAATGCCACTATCCATCAGATCAGTGAATGAAAAAGTTGAATTAGCTTCTGGAAATTCGATATTGGCAACACACTCCGTTCGGTGCCCAATTTCATAATCTCCCCTACTCGAAAGACAATAATAAACAGGGGGCTGCAGGAGTTGTTCCCGGTTAGACCACACCAGGGTATTGTCTAAAATCTTTAACCGGTCATTAATTGAAAATTTCTGAATCAACTGTAACATTCCTAGCATAGCCCGAGCCCCACCTTCCGGATTTTGAAGGAGGATCCTACGGCTGATTGGAAGAAGAGGACCGGCATAGAGGGAATAGGGAGGATTATTTATTTGTCCCACATTGATTAAGGAAGGCGAAAGAGATCCAGAAGAATAGAGACCATTTTCAATTAAGTTTTCCGTTGGCCTATTCATCCACATAAAAAGAGGAGTATAGTCATAGGTTCCGAAATCGCCGAGAAATTCGACTTGATAGTTCTCTGGAGAGTGAAATCCTACATTAAAATATAGGTTTTGTTGATCGTTGTGAACATATTGATAATAATTTCCATTTTCCATGCCTTGATAGCTGATTCTATAAGCAATATTTGGAGAGATTGGTCCTCCTAAGTCTATAAGCCACATATATTTTTCGTACATACCAGTGGTCCATTGAGCTGATCCACGAAAAGAATCAAAATAGGGTTGTTTTGTTAGATAGTTGGTCACTCCAGAGCTTGTTTGGGTGGCTCCAAAGATTGCTTGTGCGGGACCTTCGATAAAATCGAACGATTCAATCATGTTCCAGTTCATCGGAATTCCTTGGAAGGCGCCGTTTTGGATGTTCATTTCAATGCCATTAATATAGGGAGTAGAAGGATAGCCTCTTGAGAAGGGAGCTATCCCTAGACCGTAGTTTACCGATGAATAAGCAGAAGGGATATAAAAGACCACGCTTAGAGGATCTAAAAAAGGCTGCAATCCCATCCCTAACGCCTGAATGAGTGTTTTGTCGATTGTAAAAACGGTGCGAGGACTATCTAAGATGTCCACTGGTCCGAAGCCTTTCGAGGGTGAAAGCAAAAAGGAAGACTTTTCTTTTTGATTCTATTGGCACTTGCCCTTTGACTTTTATTGGTGGAACGGCTAAAGCATCCTCTGCCACAGCATCGGCTGTGGAACCCACTCCCTTATCAGGATAAATACAAGTGATTAAAAAAAGGGGAGTCAGATAAAATACAATCTGCCTCTGGCTCATTTTTTTCTTTTTTCGATCTCCTCTTCCTCTTTGGATCCAAAAGTTAAAAAAGGGAAGAAAAGGAATTTCTTGCTTTTATGCGGACTTTCCAAAAAAGGATATGGAGGGAAAGGTCTTTTGCCTTCTGATAGCGAGACAATAGAGATGATTCCGCAAATTAAAAAAAAGAGCGAAAAGAGTCTGAAACCAAAAGAGCAAGAACCAAAAGATTCTTTGATTTTTCCAAGAAAAATAGGTAAGAGAAAACCGCCAATGCCTCCTGCAGCTCCGACAATTCCTGTCGTTAAGCCAATATGGGAGGCAGCTTGCGTGCCCACCAATTGAAATATGGCTCCATTGGCTAGGCCAAGGCATCCCATCATAAAAAATATTGGAGTTAATTCTAAAAGCAGAGGAAAGTAAAAGGAGGGAAGAAAAGCAAAAAAACTACCTAAACTAAATAAAAGAATCAATACCTTCATTCCGCCCAATTTGTCGGCTATGGCTCCACCTAAAGGCCTTAAAAGGCTTCCAGAGGCAATGAGCAAAGTTTGAAGCCCCCCCGCGTTTACTTTCTCTACTCCATACTCATCGACCAGAAAGAATCCCAGATAGCTTGAGAAACCTATAAAACCACCAAAAGAAAGGCTATACAAAAGGGATAAAAGCCATGTCTTTTTCTGACAGAGCACTCGACAGATACTTTCCTTTGTAATTCTTTCATTCTGGGGCCGAGGAGCATCTTCAGCAAAAAAAAACACGAAAAGGAAAACAATGAATAAGAGCAGGAAGAAAAAGCCAAAAACCGAATGCCACCCGTATCTGTGTGCAATCATAGGACCGAAAAGTGTGCTAAGAAGCGTGCCGCTATTTCCGCTTCCAGTCAGTCCTAAAACAAGTCCTTGATGCTGCGGCAAAAACCACCTGCTTGCCATTGGAATGGCGACGGCAAAACTTGCTCCTGCAACTCCAAGAAGGATACCGATGAGATATATTTCTTTAAGAGTATGGGCAAATACAAAACCCCAGACGAGGGGGATAAACGAAACTCCCATGGCAATAAGAGCCGTTTTTTTCCCTCCATAGCCTAATTCAGCTATTCCCAAGGCAATTCGTAAACTGCTTCCTGAAATAATAGGTATAGCCACCATAATACCTTTTTCTACCGGTGTCAGCTTCAGTTCATCTGCTATAAAGGTCCCCACAGCCCCAAGAATCACCAATATGGCAAAACTGATGTCGAAATAGAGAAAAGAAGAACAAAGGGTCAAAAGGCTTTGTTTATTGACAAAGACATTGGAAAAAAAGGGCTTTTTCATGAGGGAGAGCATTTCGGGCTAATGTTGTTTGTAGCCATGGGGATTTTTATAAAAATCTGGTGGTTTTTTACAAGGTAGGATAAACTTTAATTCGAAACTTTTCAGAGATTGTGCAGTTGCCCGTTTCAAAAGAAAAAGAGTAAGCATGCAGTGGACAAATGAAGGTCTTTTCATCACATAGAGCTTCGGCAATTGGCCCTCCTTGATGTGGGCATTGGCCTTCGACTGCCCATATTTTCCCTGTATGGGTTTTAAAGAGGGCAATTTTTATCTTTCCAATTCGAAAGCATCTACCTATGCCACTGACCAGTTCGTTGAGGTGACATACTTGATAGAGCCTCTCATTATCCAGCATATTGCCATTCATTATTCGTTCTCCTTTTAGGATTTTAGGAAATGGGATTAGGACAGCTTGTTTCAGAAGCAAATTGATAGGGAAATTCTTCCTGTTGGGCAGCTTTCCAAGGATCATCGTAGGCCGCTATCGCCTGTTCTATTTCTCTATCTAACCTGTTTTTTTCGGCTTCCGGAGCTGAGAGTATTTCAGATCTTATTGCTTCGATTCCAAGCCGTTCAACAAAACTATAGCTCCTTTCTGCATATTTTGCGTTTTCTCGATAGTATTGAATGAACCGGCCGATACATACAAGCGCCTCCTCATGATCCTTAACGACTGTGAGAAGATCTCCAGCTCTAACCCTTGACCCTGCAGCCCCTCCAATATAAATTTCCCAGCCTGTTCCAATAGCTACAACCCCAATGTCTTTGACAGTGGCTTCTGCACAATTCCTCGAACAACCACTTACCGCAAGCTTGAGCTTTGCTGGAGTTTCTACTCCCTGAAATCTCTTTTCAATTGCTATCCCAAGCTTAGTAGAATCGCCTACACCAAATCGGCAAAATTCGATTCCAACACAGGTTTTGCAGGTTCTGAAAGCTTTCGTATAGGCATGACCGCAATTCATTCCCAGCTCTTTCCATACCAAAGGCAGTTGCTCTTTTTTTAGTCCAAGCAAGTCTATTCTTTGGCCTCCTGTAATTTTTATCATGGGGATCTTATATTTTTCGGAGACATCAGCAATTTTTCGTAGTTGTTCAGGAGTGGTGATGCCTCCATAGATTCGAGGAACTACCGAATAGGTCCCATCTTTTTGAATATTTGCATGAACTCGGTCATTGATGAATCTCGCATCTGGTTCTTCTTTGTATGATTTAGCCCAGATGGTTTTTAAAACGCTGGCTAACGCCGGTTTGGAGGCAGCTTCTTCTTTTCCTCCTGCTAGTTGTTGAAAGACAGCTGAAACGCTTCGTAGTTGTCTTTTTTTAATCTCTTCGATCAGTTCCCTTTTTTTCAAAGGAATGCAAGGTACATAATAATGGATGGAAGGATCGTCAGAAATTGACTTTTGAGTTGTATTTTCAAAGAGTCTTTGTACAAGACCTCTGCAACTACCACATCCAGTTCCAGCTCGACTGATGGTCATGACTTCTTTGAGGGTAGAAGAGCCTTTTTGAATAGCTTGTAGAATTTCTTTTTTCGTTACTCCATTGCAGTTACATACTTGAAAATCCTCCGGTTTGTTTTCTATTGGTTCTTCTTTTGTTGTGACGGTTCCTTCGGTTAGAAGATCTTTTGGAGCACAGGTTAGGGGGAGGGATTTTTCATAGAATTGCACTGCTTCTAATGCGTGGGATGAAGGTCCAAGGAAAATCCCTCCAATTATATTCTTTTCATTGATCACGATTTTCCTATAAATTCCTCGGTTTGGTTCGGCATAGAGCACACTCTCTTCCCCACCTTCTGGTTCAATGCGGCCAAAAGAAAGAAGGTCGATTCCGGCAACTTTCAATCGAGCAATCGGCAGAGAACCATTGTAGCCTTGTGTATGGGCTTTGCCCATGAGTGATCGTGCGGCTATAGCGGCTTGCTGCCAAGCAGCGGCAACTAAACCGTAGGTTTGGCCATTAAACTCGATGCATTCGCCTATAGCAAAGATCCCAGGATGAGAAATCGATTCCATACGAGAATCGACAAGAATGCCTTTGTTTACAGCAATCCCGGAGTTTTTAGCCAACTGGCAGTTTGGTTCAATTCCCGTAGCAATAACAACGAGATCTGCTAGGGCTTCTTTGTGATTTTCAAGTAAGATGGCCAGGCTATTGCCTTTATTTTCTATGCCGATCGTTCTTGTTTTTATCAAGACTTGGATATTAAGTTTTTCTAACTCCTGTTTTAAAATAGCTCCCGCCATTTCATCGAGTTGCTTTTCCATCAAATGGCCCATAAGATGGATAAGACTGACCTGTAGCCCTCTTTTCTTTAAACCATAGGCTGCTTCTATCCCTAGAAGTCCTCCGCCAATGACGATTGCCTTTTTTGCCTCTGAAAGAAGCCTGAGAATGTTGTTACAATCGTTGATTTCTCTAAATGTGTATATTCTCTGAGCAAGTTTTCCTGATTGATCGAAAATCCCAGGCAATTTAGGGATCGATGGAATACTTCCTGTGGCCAAAAGAAGTTTGTCATATGGAATTTTTTCTTTTTCAGTCCATATTCTTTTATTGACTGGATCGATGTGTAAGGCTTCACAACAGTGTCTGACCACAATTCCATGCTCTTGAAACCATTGTAAACTTTTAAGTTCAATTGCCTGAGGCTCCGTTTCCCCAGCAAGCAGACTGGAGAGTAAAATTCGGTTGTAGCCAACCCTGCTTTCCTTTCCAAGCAGAGTAATCTGATAGTGCTCTGTCCCTCCAATTTCGACCAGTTCTTCAAGGAATCTTACAGCAGCCATTCCGGCACCAATGATGAGGAGTTTTTCTTTTTTCATTATTTTTTTTCCTTTCTTATTTCAGTGTGCGTGGTTTGCTCCGTAGGGGATTGAATCTTAGCTGCACACAGCTTAAATGAAGGCATTTTGGAAAGAGGATCAAAAAGGGATAAAGTCAGCGCATTGGCTTCTACCTGTCCGTTGGAATAAAAAGGGATAAAAAGAGTGTCGAGCCGTAGATTGGGAGAAAACTTTGCTTTGAAGTATCCTTTACCCCTTTTTGTTTCCACTAAGACATATTGACCATCCTTTATTCCAAAATGACGAGCAACGGCTGGGTTTATCTCGACGATAACAGAAGGTTCCTTTTCTTGGAGTTTTTGAATAAGCCGAGTCTGCACCCCTGTTTGGTAATGATATAAAGTTCTTCCTGTTGTTAGGTAGAAAGGATATTCGCTATTTGGTTCTTCAGGAAAAGCGATGGGATAAACGGGATGAAATTTTGCTTTCCCTTTATCTGTAGGGAATCTTTTGCTAAGGAAGATATCTTTTTGACCTTTGCTTAGGAAAGAATGGCATGGCCAATAAAGCTCTTCTCCTCTAGAAAGCCTTTGGTAGGTAATTGCAGAATAATCTGCAGCTGCTCCAGCGGTAGCTCTTCGAAGTTCTTCAAAGATGGCTTGTGGATCTGAAGAAAACCTTACTCCATAGCCAAACTTTTCAGCTAGTAAGTGAATGATTTCAAGGTCTGTTTTAACGTTTTTCGGAGGATCTAAGATTTTTGGTCTGAGCAAGACACGGCCTTCAAGATTTGTGACTGTACCTGTTTCTTCAGCCCAAATCGCTGTGGGTAAAACAACATCAGCCATCGCTGCCGTTTCGGAAAGGAAAGAATCACATACAAGGAGAAATTCCAACTGTGGGAAAAGCCGCTTGAGCTTTGAATTATTTGGAGAAGATACAATAGGATTGGCTCCAAAGACTAGCATCGCTTTAATACCCTGCGGCTTTTCAAGGGAGTCAAAAATTTCGGTTACACTTTTGTCAGAGGATGGCAAATCCTTTTCATCGATTTGCCAGAGCCTGGCGATATAGTTCCTGTCGAAAGAATCAAGATTGCTTCGAGCACCTGGCAATTGATCAGGTTTGAGCCCAAATTCTCTGGCTCCTTGCCCATTGCCTTGACCAGTCAAAGTACCAAATCCTGAATTTACTTTTCCTACAATCCCAAGAGCTAGGGCAAGGTTGATAAAGGAAAGGACGTTAAAAACCC
This sequence comes from Methylacidiphilum sp. Yel, assembly GCF_004421185.1. Taxonomy (GTDB): domain Bacteria; phylum Verrucomicrobiota; class Verrucomicrobiia; order Methylacidiphilales; family Methylacidiphilaceae; genus Methylacidiphilum. The sequence goes on from NZ_LXQB01000055.1 coordinate 25,017, forward strand.
CTTGGGTTTGCTGTTCACACCCCCTTCCAGTAAGAATGACAATGTTCTTTTCGGTTTCTAAAAGTTCAGCTACCCTCAATAACTCTCTTTGAGAAATACCTGTCAGAGTTTCAACTTTGGCAGGCCAAAAAGAAGAAACAGAGTTGGGGATCTTTTCAAATCCATAAGTGTAATTACGAATAAAATAGTGGTCGATCTTATTCTTTTGGATCAACAGATAGAGCAAACCATTGGCTAGGATACCATCGGTTCCGGGTTTTATTTGCAGATGCACATCCGCATAGGTAGTTGTTGGGGTAGGCCTTGGATCAATAGCGATGATTTTTTTGTTCCTTTTTTTCAAGCAGTCAAAATGGGTCCGAATGGGAGGCATGGTTTCCAATGGGTTTGTTCCAACGAGTAAGAGCAAATCAGTATGGGCAATATAGTCGATGGGAAAGGGTAGCCCTCTATCTATTCCCAAAGCCATTTCAAGAGCTTTAGATGCCGAAGCCATACAATATCTTCCGTTGTAATCGATTGCTGAAGATTGCAAGGCAACACGGGCGAATTTTCCAAGGAGATAAGCTTTTTCATTGGTTAAACTCCCGCTCCCATAAACGAAGATAGAACTATTTCCCCACTGTGATCGAATCTGGGAAAGCTTTTCTACTGTAAAAGAAATAGCCTCTTCCCAATTAGATGCTCTAAAGGCATTGTCTTTTTTGGATCGGATGAGTGGATTAAGAACTCTTTTAGGATGTTCAATTAAGGCAGCGGCATGCCATCCTTTAATGCAAATTTCACCTTTATTTGTAGCAAACTCTCTTGGTTCTACCCTAAACCCATGACTATCCTGAACAACCCATATGGCACACTGATAACTACAAAAGGGACAATGCGTTGAATATTTTGCATATATTCTGTCTTTTATATGTTTTTCGATCATATTTCTTTTGAAACATATAAAGCAATAAATGTTCTTTTTTTATCGAATTAATTAAAATTATCCATGAAACCTTTGCATTATATATATTACATTTACGCATATAATACTTTTTATATATGATATATTTTTATAATATGTGAGAACCTTTAGGAGTTTTGTCCTTTCGCATAGTTTTCTAGTGGATATTGCTAAGGGGTGTTGGGAGTTTTTGATTGAACAGAGGGAGGAAGAAAGGAGAGAGAAAATGTTGGCTCTAAAGCTGGATGGGTTATAGGAAAGTTATAGTCGTAATGAAAAGGGAGAAGATAGCATCAAAAAATGGAATTTGGGCTTAGAAAAAAAATTTAAAATAATTCTCAGCTAATTTATTCTAATTCAAGCTATTATTAGCGCTGTTCCTATTAGCAGCCATTTTTCTGTTTTTTTTCTAGAATGGTTCAAATAGAAATGGGCAAGGTATTTGCTTTTTGTTGAGCCACTATTTTTTCAGCTTGCTTATAAATTTCAGGATCAAAAAACGATTGGTTTTTTCTTTCTCCTATCTTTAATACTCCAGCATCAACCATTTCATTAACAATCCACTGTTCCTTTTCTTTTGAGGGGCTGTTGGCATTGCCTTGACTAAAGACATGAAATGCCTGTCCTGGAATAAAGATGTTTTTCCCCATTCGAAAAGGTCCAATAAGGCTGTGTCGAAGCACTTCTAGAGGCTGAGCAATCCATCCCCCATAGTGCAGCATTTCGGCCAAAGCCTGTCTGTTAAGAGGGCTGTCTGCCCATTGGCAGGCTTCTATAAGAGAGCCAACAATCCGTATATGTTCTTCCCTTTTTCTTTCTTTGTACTTTGCATTTGCAAGCAATACTTTTTCGGGATGTCTTGGAGCTAGGTCAAGACTTGTAGCCACACAATAACCCGTTTTTTCGAACAGTGAAACAGAATTCCATGGTTCTCCAACACAAAAGCCATCAATAAATCCTTCTTTGAGGTGAAGAGGCATTTGAGGAGGAGGCAAGGGAACAAAGCGAATATCCTTTTGTGGATTTAAGCCTATCTTTTGAAGCCATCGAAGAAGGAGAAAATAGTGGCTAGAAAAAGTGGAAGCTACACCAAAAAGTAGAGGAAGGGCGCTGGTTGCTTTTAAAATCCTTCCATAGTTTTCAAAAGGTTCATTTTCTAAGATCGAGCTATATTTTTTAGAAAGAGTGATTGCATTGCCATTAAGATTCAAAACGAAGGCTGTTGAACATCGATAGGGAATCGATTTTAAACCATAATTCAAGACAAGGGGTAGACCGCAGACGGCTTGAGCAAAATCCAGCTCTTCATAGACAATCTTTCCTCGGATCGTTGCCCAGCCAGGCTCAGGACTAAGGTGAACGTCAAAACCCCACTTTTTAAATAATCCCATTTCTAAAGCTACGACCAACGGAGCACAATCGATCAAAGGAACATAACCAATGGTTATTTTAGATCCTATCCTCAATGCTCTACCTCCTCGTGTTACTTCCCCCCCTCTTCCAACTTTGTCTCTTTTCTCAAGCAGGTAGAATGCCAAAGGGGGATGCAAATTGATATTGAATAATATGTATAAATAGAATAGGATTTATAAAATAATTGTATGGCTTATCCAATCGATAGTCGTGCTCTTTACATTTTTGTCAATACCGCTGAATCCGAAAGCTTTTCGCAGGCCGCAAAATCATTGCATCTGAGTCAACCGGCTGTGAGCCGAACAATTCAATCGTTAGAAGAAGAATTAGGATGTCGACTTTTTGATAGGGAAGGAAAGAATCCATCGCTTACGGCGATCGGTAGAGAATTTTTGGTCTTAGCAAAAGAAATATTGGCAGGAATGGAAAAAGCAAGAATTGATATAGAAAATCTTAAAAGGGAAGGACCCAAAAAAATTGTTTTTTCAACAAGCTCGCTTAGTTGTCAATATTTCATTCCACAGATTTACAGGGAATTCCAAGAAAGTTTTCCTGACTGCCTTTTTTCAATCATTCCAGCCAATTCTCCTTTGGCGATTGAATTGGTCGAACAGAAAAAAGTGGATTTTGCCCTTTCCATTAAGCCAATAGTTCCCTTTGAGGGATTGGTTATGCTAGAACTTTTCCAGGATGAAATCCTTTTTTTAGTAAGCTCTTTTCATCCCCTGACTCGAAAAAAGGATATTTCTAAAAAGGAGATAGAAACTGCTCATTACTTAATAAAAAATAAGAACGATACTACTTTTCATATAGTTGAGAGGGCATTTGCTGAACAATCTTTGTATCCAAAAAATTTCATCGAATTAGCTGAAACCGGCTCCATTAAAGAGATGGTCAAAATGGGTCTTGGAATTGGCATTTTACCAGGTTGGATTGCCAAAGAAGAACTAAAAAAGGGCAAGCTTCTCTCTCTTTCTTTAATCGCTAGACCTATTATCAGAAAATGGGTTTTCGTATATAGAATGGGAAGAAAACTTAGCCTTTTAGAAACCACTTTTTTAGAGCTGTGTAAACAATTCTTCCTAAAAAAGTAAGCTGATTAAATTTGGTTGACCCTTCTTTTTTCTTTTACTCTTCTCCAAAACTAAAAGATCTTTTTTCATAAAATTTAAAAAAAAAAATCAAAGGAGCAGTCTATGGATCTGGCTAATGAAAAAAACGAGCGGGCATTCGATTTTATTCCTCTTAATGAAAGAGAGCAGAAGCCTAGAAAAGTTGGCCTTACCGAAATCCGTGGCCCCTATTACACCCCAGTTGGTAGGCATTATCTAGAAGATTTATTCACCACAATGGGTAACTACATTGATATCCTTAAGTTTGCTGGTGGCTCTTTTACATTGATGTCTAAAAGAGCCCTTAAAGACATCATAAACCTTTGCCATAGCCACAATGTTTTGGTATCCACGGGAGGATTCATCGAAAGAGTATTGACGATGGGGTCAGAATTGATTGATAAATATGTGAACGAATGCCAATCGATCGGTTTTGATATTATTGAGATTTCTGCTGGCTTTGTAACCGCTCCTTTTGGTGATTTGCTTCGGCTCGTTGAAAAAGTGCAAAAAGTGGGGTTAAAAGTAAAACCTGAGGTAGGAGTACAGTTTGGAGCCGGAGGGGCTACTAGAGCTGAAGAACTAGAAGCAGAAGGAACAAAAAGTACAAAATGGGCGATCAAACAGGCAAAAAGTTTTCTAGAGGCTGGAGCCTATCTGATAATGGTAGAATCAGAAGGGATCACTGAAAATGTTGCTGTGTGGAAAAGGGAGATTATAGCGGAGTTTATTGATCAACTAGGATTGGAAACATTAATGTTCGAAGCAGCTGATCCAGAGGTATTTTCTTGGTATATAAAGGATTACGGTCCGGAGGTGAATCTTTTTGTTGACCACAGTCAGATTGTTCAATTGGAATGTTTGCGTTCAGGGATTTGGGGAACGAAAAGCACTTGGGGTAGAGTAGTGACATATAAAAAGCCATAAAAAGGGTCAACAAACTATTTTCTCAGGATAGATGATTGTGTTTCTGAAATCGCCTATTTATATACAAAAGAAAAGAATTCAGTCGTGAGAAATTCTTGGTGGCTCAACGGTTACTAAAGTAATGATGAAGTTTTTTTCTGAATTTTGGACAATGGCAGCGACTTTTGCAGGCGTTGTTGCAGGTATGGAGAAGGTTGCTGGAGCTTTTTTAATGAGGTTACGTAGTGATTTTTTAGGACTGACAATTAAAACAAATGTTTTTGTTCCCTTCGTACTTCGATTTGAATGAACTTTAGGAGTTTCTTCTATTATTTGGAATTTAGATCGTAAGGGAATGGCTTCGATGACTTCAGGAGCAATGACTGATTTAAAGGCAAATTCTCCATAAGACCAAAGGTTTTCACGGAGTTCCCCTTGGATATCAGCAAGTTTTGGGATTTCTTCAATTGGAACTAAGTGGGAGTTTTCTTTACTAAATCCAAGTCTTTGATATTCTTTCAGAGCCGTATTTTTCTCTGCCGCATAAGAAAAAGAGGAGAAGAAGAAAAATATCCAAACAATGACAATGGATAAGACTACATGTTTCATTATTTATTCCTGGGACAATATCTGAGGAGGAAAAATCATTTCTAACTCCATAAGATGATATCCGGCATCTGTTTTCATATTTACAAGGACCCTTGCAGGGGCCTCTGGAGAAATATAAAGAATAGAATTCTTTTTAATTGGAGGACAACTTGAATGAACGACCAGAATCACATGATCGAGGTGCTTACTGCTGAAAAATGCTGGAACGCCGATCAATGGCCAAAAAATGATACCTGCACCCACAGCCATCCCAGAAGAACTGGCAATTCTCTTAGTCTTATCTCCAGCTATTAAACATACAATTAACCCATCATGTGGACTACTTTGTGCTTCAAACTTTCCATAGACCCAAAGATTGGAAGGACAAATCCCTCTTTTTTGTATCGCTGCCGAGCGAAGGCGTTGAACTTTAAATAGTTCTTTTTTATTTTCAGTTACATAGCCAGTTTCTTCCTCTTTTGAAGTTACTCCCATTGGGGTACTCTTCTTGTTTATCTCCTGATTATTAGTGAAAGCTAGGGAAGAAAAGACCAAAAAATAGGTATAAAAAAAGACGATCCAATATTTTTGAAAAAAAGACATGAAACCTACCAAAACGGTAGCTAACTATAGAAAAAAAAAAGTACCCATCAAGATTAAAATAGATTTTTACTGAGGAATATAACTTGTCTGATAGTATTTTTCATTGGATGGAAGAGGAGAATCATCCAGTTCGAAGGTCACTGCTTCTTTAATGAGCCGATTGACATGCAGTGGAAATTTCCAATGGGCATCTATCCAATCTTTTGCTGTTTTGTCAAGGAGGCGATATCCAGAAGAGCGAACAATTTGAGAGTTGACGATTTTTCCTTTCCGTACATCGAGCATAATAACGACTGTCCCTTCCATATGATGAAGACGGGCTTCGTATGGATAAGGGGGTGGGGAAAGGAAAGAAGTGGATAAAGAATATTGACTATACTCTTTGTTTGGCGCATGGAAGGCGCATCTTTTTGTTTGAGATTGAGAAATAGCTCGTGGACTATTCAGCGGGATGTTTTTCGGTCCTTTCGGATTGGTTGGCAACGGAGAAGGAATAGGGGGAAGGGGAGGTTTTGGGGCTTCAGCAATAGGGAGAGAAGAAGAAAAATGCTCTGAACTTGAAACAAGATCAATAGAGGAAGAAGAATCTGTTTGGGAAAAAAAGCTATTTTTTTCTATTTCAGAACTATTCTTGTTTGGAAGAGAAATCAATGCTAGCAATCCATGAACGCTGGCAGCTAAAAACATACAAAGTAAATAGGCCAGTTTATCTTTTGAAAAATAACCAAAGGCTTTAGCAATCATTTTTTTTTCTTTTATTGAATTAAAAGCAAGAAGTATGCCAATTTATAAGTATTTGATTACAAATAATTTAATTGTTTTCTATCAACTTGCTTTTTAAATTGCCTAAGCCATAGGCTTGCCAACTGCAGAAAATGGTCTAAGCTTTTGGAATTAAAAAAAATTCTGCAAAGGAAAAAGTTGGGAATATAAACTGCCTGACTGGGAAAGAAATGCACTACTGGAGGACATATGATGGGGGAGCTACCTGACTTTTGTGGTAAAGAAAAAGAGCTTAAAGAGGCAATTCAAAAACAAGAGAAGATTAGTTTAGATGCCACTGGAATTGATTTCGAGCAGATAAAAAGTGCCGCATCCATTGCTCTTCATATGCATCAACCTTTAATACCAGCTGGCGGTACAGACTTAAGATCTGCTCAGATAATCAGTAATTTGCAGTTTATGCTTGAACATTTGGGGGATGGCGATAGCCATAATGCTCCTGTTTTTCAGTGGTGCTATCGACGAATGGGAGAGTTTATTCCTGAATTACTCTCGCAAAATAAACAGCCCAGGGTGATGCTCGACTATTCGGGGTGCTTGCTGTATGGCTTTGAACAAATGAGAAGCCGAGATATCCTGGAGGCACTCTATACTCTTTCTAATGATCCTACTTGTCGAAAAGCAACAGAATTTCTCGGAACAGCCTGGGGACACGCTGTAGCTCCTTCCACTCCAATTCAGGATTTTCGTCTGCACGTTGAAGCCTGGCGACAACACTTTGGTAGCCTTTTTGGCTTTGAGGCTTTGTCTCGTGTTAGAGGATTTTCTCCGCCCGAGATGGCTCTTCCCAACCATCCTGATGTTGCTTATGCTTTTGTGAGAACATTGTTAGATTGTGGGTACAAATGGGTTTTAGTTCAAGAACATACGGTTGAAAGACCTGATGGGCATCCTCTGTCTTTTAAGCACATTCCTCATCGACTTACTTGTGTAAACGCCAACGGAGAAGTAGCTTCGATCATTGCTATTATAAAAACTCAGGGATCCGATACAAAGTTAGTGGGTCAAATGCAACCATGGTATGAGGCTAAGGGACTTAACCGAGTTGAATTTTCTAACAGAACTCTCCCTCCTCTTGTGACACAAATTGCTGATGGGGAGAATGGTGGAGTTATGATGAATGAATTTCCTCCAAAATATTTTGAAGTGATTAAAGAAGCCTCTTATAGTCCTACACCGATTTTAAACGTAAGTGAATATCTAGCCTATTTGGATCATTTAGGCATCAAACAAGAAGACTATCCTACTATTCAACCAATTCATCAACATTATCTTTTTCAAAGGTTCGAGCCAGGAGATGGTCCACAGAAGCTTTCAGAAACAATCGAGAAAGTAAAAAAAGAAAATCCACGGTTTTCGATGGAGGGGGGAAGTTGGACAAATAATATTTCCTGGGTACAAGGCTATGGAGACCTTCTTGGTCCTATGGAGCAGTTGAGTAGACTTTTTTATGAAAAAGTCCTTGAAAAGGGTATTTCCTCAAAGGATTCGAAATATAGGCAAGCCTTGTTTTATTTGTTGGTCGGTGAGACAAGCTGTTATAGGTATTGGGGTACTGGACTTTGGACTGAGTATGGAAAAGAAATTTGTAGAAGAGGAATAGAGTTTATTGAGAAAAATTTTTAAGAAAATCAGTTCCTGGTTGAAAAGTTATTGTTGAATTATTACTAGCCTAAGTTTTAGGCCTGAATAAGCTTTTCTACCCTTTTTAAACTATAGATTAGTAGATTATCTCTTCATGCGCTTTTTTTGCCCTTACAGAAAGTCCCGCATGAAATCCCACTTTTTAAAGGCTGGGATGAAGTCCGTTTTAGTTAGTTCATCAGCCAACAGCATCGCGCAAGACCCCTTCCTTTAGGCATGGAGAGGAGCGCCGCTACTTTCGCTTCGCAAAATAGGATAGTATGTGAAGTATGAGGAGGACAATCCGATTGTTTCTACAACCTACAACCGAACAGGCTGAAATCCTCTTGCGCACACTCCCTGAGTACACTGATTGTTTCAACGCTGTCTGTGCTGTTGGCTGGCAGAAGCGTTGCAAGAACGCTGTGAAATTGCATCCTGAGACGTACTGGACACTCCGTACGGAGCATCCGGATATGCCTTCCAGGCTTGTGATTTCTGCTAGAGTGTGCGTGCAACGGAGGCTATCAAGTCCGCCTTGAACCGTCTGAATAAAGACCGCAAGGTG
>NZ_LXQB01000056.1 GCF_004421185.1 Methylacidiphilum sp. Yel
TTGGGCGGGAGAATCGGCCCAATAAGGGACTGTTGTTTGTATGCGCCCATTGTGGGTATACGCTCCATGCCGATTTAGTGGCTGCCAGAAACACATCAGCATGCGAACGCTCCTCATCTGGCAAGACTGGGTGAGGACGGGGCGATTGTCAGCCGTCCCTGAAGCATCGGGTGATGAAGCCAAAGCCGCGCGTCTTTCGAGATACGCGCAAGCCTGAGGTGGAGCCTGGATGCAAGCTCCGTCCTTTAGGACGGAGTAGTTGAGTAGCTTCATGAGAATGGCTTATAATGTGTGGACTAAAAGACATTTTTTTTCTTGTCCTTGTTGAGGGAACTGGAAGAGGCAACCATTAGAGAAGGCACAATCGGTTTATCGCTTTTTTCCAAACAAAACGCAAAGGTTTTTTTGCCCATTCTTCTGCATAATCGACACCAATTCTAGGAGTTCTCTCAATTTCCGAATCTGGAACTTCAAGTCCGGATTCTTCCACCCAAATGCGCTCTCCAATCAAAGAAATTCCATTGTCTGCTAGAGTAATCCCCATAGTTTTGGTGACTTTTCCAGGGCCATCTGCCCACTGATGTTCAGGAATACCTTTCCTTCTTGGTTTAACCAACTCCTTTCCTTCTGTAATAATCACCCCACGGATTAATACAGCCATGGGAACGCCCTCCGGTCCCAAAACAAAATTCAAAAGATGGTGCATCCCATAGCAAAAATAGACATAAGTAATGCCTCCTTGCTGAAAGATTATTTTATTTCTTGGAGTCAACCGATTTCCATAGCCATGACAAGCTTTGTCCTCGGCTCTACCATACGCCTCGGTCTCCATGATGATTCCAGCAATATTCCCTTTCGGATCTTTAACCGCCAATTTTTTTCCTAGGAAAAAAAGGGCCCCTTGTACTGGATCATCAATCAGATATGCGGCTAAGCCAATTTTCTTTCCCATTATGGCTTTTATTTAAATAGAAAGTGCACAGAAATCCATCGCGAAGAAAAAAAGCAAAGAAATTTTGACCTAGCTACTACTTTTTAGTTTTTCAACGGCTAGTCTTACAAGGGGAGCCAGTTCTCCTCCCTCAGTCTTCTCAACATAGCTAATAATCCTTTGTCGCATGGAAGGAGACCAAAATTTCCGGAGATGATTAGCAATCCCCTCTACGGCTTCTTCAGTGGTAGGATAATTTTTAAAAAAATCGCCTATCTGGTTAGCCATAAAAATGAGATCCTCATACCCCTCTTTCATAACTATGTTCATTGAAAGGAAGATGTTATATAAAATTTACAAATGGTGTAATGCCCTCCTTCTTAACAGGCAACGGTTTTTTCTTTTGCTTCTTTAGCAAGAGGGCTTACTTGCACAGCAGTTACCTTGTATTCCGGACAGTTTGTTGCCCAATCTGAAATTTCAGTAGTGACTATATTTGCACGACTTTCAGGAAAATGGAAAGTCGCATATACAGTTCCCGGTTGCACCCTTTCAGTTATTTTACACCTGAAAGTTCCACTCCCCTTTCTACTGGTCACTTCTACCAACTCTCCATCTTTGATTCCCCTTTCTTCAGCATCTGATGGATGAATTTCTAAGATATCTTCTTTAAACCAGATGACATTTTGCGTCCGCCTTGTCTGTGTCCCCACATTGTAATGATGTAAAATTCTGCCCGTTGTGAGGATAAGAGGGAAACGCCTGGATGGCTTTTCTGGCGTTGGGACATAACCAGTAATATGGAACTGTCCTAAGCCTCTGAAGAATTTTTCCTTATGCATTACTGGAGTTCCTTCAGTCGCCTGTTCATTACATGGCCATTGAATGCTTCCCAATTTATCAAGTTTCTCATAACTTACCCCTCGGAAGGTTGGAGTCAGTCTAGCAATTTCATCCATGATTTCTGAGGGATGATTATAATGCATAGGATAACCCATTGCTTGAGCGATTTCCTGAATCACTTCCCATTCTTGTTTTCCGCAGAGCGGAGGCATTACTTTTCTGACTCTTTGAATCCTTCTTTCGGCATTGGTGAAAGTTCCATCTTTTTCCAAAAAGGAACATCCAGGCAAAAACACATGGCAGTACTTCGACATTTCATTGAGGAAAATGTCATGAAGGACCACTAGTTCCATTGATTTTAGGGCTTGGATGACGTGATTGCTATCGGGATCCGATTGAGTAAGATCCTCCCCATGCACATAGATGCCCTTAAAATTACCATACACAGCTTCCGTCAGCATATTAGTAATTCTTAACCCCGGCTCTGGATCCAAGGGTACATTCCATGCTTGTTCGAAAAGCATCCTCGTTTCAAAATCGGATACATGCCTATAGCCTGAAAATTCATGAGGGAAAGAACCCATGTCACAGGAGCCTTGCACATTGTTTTGACCTCGCAGAGGATTAACTCCTGCTCCCTCTTTGCCAACATTTCCAGTAAGCATAGCCAGATTCGCTATGGCAAGCACAGCAGTTGTCCCTTGGGAATGTTCAGTTACGCCAAGTCCATAATAGATAGCTGCATTACCACCAGTAGCATACAGTCTTGCTGCAGCTCGGATGGTTTCGGCAGGGACTCCTGTTATTTCCTGCACTGCTTCCGGTGCATTCTCAGGCTTTCGAATAAATTGCATCCATTTTTCAAAGGAGACCTTGTCACATTTCTCTTCAATAAATTTTCTATCTTCGAGCCCTTCCTCAAGGATTGTATAGGCGATAGCATTCAGCAAAGCGACGTTAGTCCCCGGCTTTAATTGAAGATGATAATCGGCTCGAATGTGGGGTGTTTTGACAAGGTCGATTTTTCTTGGATCAGCTACAATTAGACGGGCACCTTGGCGAAGCCGACGTTTCATCTGGGAACCAAAAACAGGATGCCCATCGGTAGGATTGGCACCAATGACAAAAATGACATCAGAAAACTGAATAGAATCAAAGGGATTCGTACCTGCTGAGGTTCCAAAGGCTGCCTTCAATCCATAACCTGTAGGAGAATGGCAGACCCGAGCACAAGTATCAATGTTGTTATTGTGAAAGACTGCTCGAACTAGCTTTTGTACAAGAAAGTCCTCTTCATTGGTACACCGAGAAGAACTCACAGCCCCAATCGAATTTCTACCATATTTATCAGCTATTCTCTTAAATTCCGAAGCGACATAAGCAATAGCTTCTTCCCAGCTCACTTCTTTCCAGGGATCTTCGATTTTTTTACGGAGTAGGGGCTTTAATGGCCTTTCAGGACTCAATGCATAAGTCCAGGCAAACCTGCCTTTAACACAAGAATGCCCATGATTAGCATGACCATTTTTATAGGGCACCATTCGAATGACTTCATAGCCTTGGGTTTGAGCTTCGAAAGAACAGCCCACTCCACAATAGGCACAGGTTGTAATCGTTGATTTTAGGGGTAGGCCCTTTTCTATGACCGTATCTTCGATCAAGGCCGCTGTTGGGCAGGCCATAACACAGGCTCCGCAAGAAACGCATTCTGAGCTCAAAAACTCATGGGTAGGACCTGGAGTAATAACAGAATCAAACCCCCTATGACGCGCAGTGAGAGCCAGAGTTCCTTGAATTTCATCACAAGCACGGACGCATCGAAAACAGACAATGCATTTGGAGGGATCAAATGTAAAATAAGGATTTGTTTTATCTTTAGGACTTGTTAGATGATTTTTTCCTGAAAAACCATAACGGACATCTCTCAATCCAACAGCACCTGCCATGTCCTGAAGCTCACAGTCGCCATCCACAGGGCACATCAAACAATCCAAGGGATGATCAGAAATATACAATTCCATAACGTTGCGACGGAGCTTGGCAAGTTTTTCAGAAAATGTTTTGACCTTCATGCCCTGTTCTACTTGGGTCGTACAGGAAGCTGGATAGCCTCTTTTGCCTTCTATTTCCACAAGACAAAGCCTACAAGATCCAAAAGGTTCAAGGCTTTCTGTCGCACAAAGCTTGGGAATCATAATTCCATGCAAGGCTGCAGCCCTTAACAGGGAAGTGCCCTCAGGAACGCTGACTTCTATCCCATCAATGGTTAGAGTTACAATTTTTGGTTGAATCTCGGATTCGGGCACAAATCGAGCCATTTTATTTTGAGTAGCACCATTTTTATGACCGTTTCTATATTTAATCCACTCTATAGGGCTTCCAGGCGTTCCAAGATCTATTCGTCTGTCGGTTAACATGGCTTCATCCTCCTTTTTCTAATTTTCTAGCGGTGTAATTTTTGTCTCTGTCCTCTTTTTTCTCTCGCATTAAAGAGCGCCCGCAAAGGCACAAATTTCTTCTTTACTATAGCCAAAATCCTCTGGAAAATGTCTCAACGCACTCAAAACGGGGAAAGGAGTCATTCCTCCCAAGCCACATAACGAAGCATGAAGCATAGTATCACACAGATCGAAAAGCAGCTCTAGCTCTTTTCGAGACCCTTTCCCCATTAAAATTTTTTCCATTAACTCCATGCCCCTGGTCGAACCAATTCTACAAGGCGTGCATTTTCCACAAGATTCCTCAGCACAAAATTCCATGGCATAATGAGCCATAAACGCCAAGTTTGTTTGATCATCAAAGACAATGATTCCTCCATGGCCTACAATCCCTTTGATTTTGCTTAATTCCTCGTAATCTAGAAGAATATCCAAAAAATGTTCGGGAAGATAAGGACCTAAGGGACCTCCAATTTGAATGGCTTTGAGTGGCCTCCCGCTACGCGTGCCACCTCCAAAGCCATAAACCAGATCCCGAAGAGATATGCCAAAGGGTACTTCTACAAGTCCTGGATAGTTGAGATTTCCAGAGAGTTGAACTGGCAAAGTACCTTTGGATCGATTGACTCCATAGGCTGCGTAGGCCTCTCCTCCATGAGACAAAATCCATGGCACAGAGGCTAGAGTGATCACATTGTTGATTACGGTGGGTTTTCCCCACAATCCTTTAACGGCTGGTAAAGGCGGTCTTGGCCTTACCATTCCTCTTTTGCCTTCAAGGCTCTCCAGAAGAGCTGTTTCCTCTCCACAGACATAGGCTCCTGCTCCAAGAAAAACCTCTAAATCAAAAGAAAAGGAGGAACCAAAGAGCGGGCTGCCCAATATTCCCTGCGATCTGCAAACCGCAATAGCTTTGTTGAGTACTTCGTGGGCAAGTGGATACTCAGACCGAAGATAGATATATCCTTTATCAGCTCCTACAGCAAAACCAGCAATCGCCATTCCTTCAATGAGCAAGAATGGATCGCCTTCCATAACCATTCTATCAGAAAAGGTGCCTGAATCCCCTTCATCAGCATTGCAAACGATGTATTTCTGGGAAGCGATAGCCCTTTGGGTCGTTTTCCATTTAATGCCAGTAGGGAAGGCTGCCCCACCGCGGCCTCTTAACCCAGATTTTGTAATTTGATCAATGACTTTGTCTGGACCCAATTCAATCGCTTTTTTTAATCCCTGAAATCCTCCACAAGCTATGTAAGAATCTAATGACAAAGGATCGTTCTTTCCGATTCGTTCAAAAATCAACCTTGTCTGTTTTTTCAAGTAGGGATGCTCTTGAAGATTTCCTAAACAAAGAGGATGGTCTGAACCTTCAAGAAAACCTGAATCAAATAAGGAGCCAATCGCCTCTTCAGTCACTGGCCCATAGGCGATCCTTCTGCCTCCTTCTAGTTCGACTTCTATAACCGGCTCCAACCAATAAAGTCCATAAGAACCCGTACGGATTATCCGGATGGGGATATTCCTTAAGAATGCTTCTTTTTCTACTGCAAAAGCTACCTCGTCCGCACCTACTGCGATGGCTGAATAATCTTTGGCTATATAAAGAGTATGCATAACTAGCGTATGGAATGGATTAGGTTTTCAATTTTTCGAGTATCAACTCTTCCATAGAGCTTACCATTGAGAGCCACCGAAGGACCATTAGCGCAATTGCCAAAACAAAAAGTGGGAAGTAATGTCACTTTGCCATCAGGGGTCGTCCCACCAAAATCAATTTTCAACGTTTCTTTTGCTTTTTCTATCACTTTATGACAGCCATTGGCTTGACAGGCTTCAGCCCGACAAATCTTTATGATGTTTTTTCCTGGAGGCTTAGTTCGGAAGTCAGCATAAAAAGTAAGAACACCATACACTTCAGCTTGAGAAAGATTGAAAGAAGATGCAATCTGAGGTAGAAATTCTTTTGGAATATATCCAATTTCTTCTTGTACTTTATGATAGAAGGGAATAAGCCCATTGGGTTTCGTAGAATAGAAAGCTAAGCTATCCAGTAGTTTTTGATCCATTGTTCTCATCGATCCGTTCTCTAATTGAATTTCTTTTTTTGTTTTATCATAATTTTTTTTAATAACTATTCAGCAAGGTCATTATCAGCAACATAACAAAATAAATGCATTTACTAATGTAATTATCCGATTTTCCCCTATCAATCAATATTCAAAAATAAAAATTATTAAAATAATTTTTTTTCCATATTCATTAAAATATTTTATGGACTATCAAGACTTCCATAACTTAGGGGATAGGTGATTATTCCCCAAGGCATTTTTATTCCTTCAATCTTGGCTAGTTCTTTGTAATTGTCCGCATCGAAAACGTAGAGAGCATCGGATCGGCCACTAGCAACTAAGATTTTTTTTCCATCCGGGCTAAAAGTAAAATGCCAGCTTCGCATACCTACAGGAGCTTCCGCCAAAAGCTTCAGATTTTGGGAATCGAACACTTGCAGTTTTCTATCCCGGAAAGCAAGTACCAAAAGCTTTTTGCCTGATGGATCGAAAACTACTCCATAAGGACCAGAAGCGGTGGTCGTAGCTTTAAGAAGAGAAAAATGATTGTCGAACAAAGCTAAGGTATTGCTGTTTTCAAAAGTCACCGCATAGATTTCCTCTTGAGGTGCCTTCTTTAAACCTCGAGGTCTTGTGCCAATTTTTTGAAGATCTATCCGGCGGATTTCCCGTCGCGTTTCAATATCATAAAGGCCGATAGAATTTTCTCCCTCATTTGCAACCAATAGCTTAGATCCATCTTGAGAAAACTCTATGGCTTCGGTTTCTTTTCCTCCGGAAAACTCATTGTCTATCCTTTCCTTTTGGATATCAATCTGAGCAATTTTTGCTCCTATAGGACTTGTTGACTCTGAAAGATCTGGCTCATAAGAAACAAAGAGGAATTTTCTTTCTGGATGCAATCGCAAAAATTCAGGATTTTGTCCAAGCCGTATCGTTTTTTTTATTCGCCCATTGTTCGCATCCAGAATTAGCAAGGATCGAGTCGATTTGTCAGCGACAAAAAGAGTTTTTCCTTCTTTGTCAATACCAATACCTCTGAGCATGCTACCAGGAAGTGCAATTGTTTTGAGTTTTTCGTTTTTCTCAATATCAATAATGGCTATGCCTCCTTCACAACTAACATAGGCTAAAGGATGAACGCTAGCTCTTAGGGAGGAAAAACAAATCAACACAGAAAGGAAAGTAACCAAAAAGAAGACACACAAACGGATCAAAAGAGTGGGGAATGATAAAATTTTAAATTTCAGGAGAAAGAAATTAAAAAAACCGTTTTGTTGAATAATCATTGAAAAAGGTAAAAAATTTATTTAGATTGTCGTGCTTCTGAGTTATATTAAAATAATCAATGTAGAAAAATTTAAAAAATTGAAATTGCATTTCAATAAAAAATTGCAATTGAATGAGAAAAAAATAATTTATTAATTTTATTTAAAATAGGAGGACTCATGAATTGGGAAAAACCAGCATTCGAAGAAATGAATCTCTGCATGGAAGTGACTGCCTACGCGTTTGTTGCTGAGAATTAATCTTCGATGAGTTCAAAAGCTTCCACAAAGGGCAAAGGCAATCCTGTCTTTGCCCTTTGTGCTCCAATATGGAAGTCATAGTTTTAGGTTCGGGAGCGGGAGGAGGTATTCCCCAATGGAATTGTCTTTGTCCAAATTGTGTTCGCGCCCGGATAGAAATCAAAGAAAAGAAAGAGGTTTTTTCCTTTAGAAGAACCCAATCCTCCATAGCTGTTCGGATGGAGGGGGAAAAGTGGATTCTTTTAAATGCATCGATCGATTTGCCTACTCAATTAGCACTTCATTCAGAACTGGCGCCTCCAGGCCTTGAAATTCGTTCTTCTCCATTTGCTGCTATTATTCTAACTGATGGACAGATTGATCATGCCTCTGGTCTTCTTTCTTTGCGTGAAGGCAAAGAAATTGAAATTGTTTGTTCTGACAGCACTTGGGAGCTAATTTCTGAGTACTATCCAATAGTTCGAATCTTGTCTTCCTATGTTCGATTGAAACGAAGTTCTTTTCCAATAAAAATAGGCTCGTTGCTTTTTGATGCTTTTGAGTTACCGGGAGGGCCACCACCGTATGCAAAAAGAGAGCCGCGACCAGGTGATGTGATTGCGGTAAGTATCGAAGAGGAATCTGGGTTAAAAGTCGTTTATTGCCCTGCTTTGCCATCAATAAGTAGCAGATTTGAAGAATTTATTCAGGAAGCTGAATGCCTGTTTGTCGATGGGACTTTTTGGTCAGAAAACGAACTTTTACTTTGGAACATTAAAGAGAAAAAAGCTTCAGAAATGGGGCATATTCCGGTGGGCGGTGAAAACGGATCGCTAAGCTGGCTTAGCACTCTACAAATTCCTAAAAAAATCTACATTCATATCAACAATACCAATCCCATGCTTGATCCTGATTCGGCACAGGCAAAAGCTGTGCATTCTTTAGGGATAGAAATTGCTTACGATGGCATGAAACTTTTGCTATGATTTTCTTCCAATGACTGCCTTTGATGCTTTGCCTATTTATCCTTCCTTTATACCGAAAGAAGAATTTGTTTCAAAACTCCCTCTGCCTCCTGCCCAATTCGAAGAAGTGCTTAGATCGATAGGAAATACTAGCTACCATGATAAACACCCCTTTCACCTGCTGATGAACGAAGGCAAACTCTCCAAAGAGGCTTTGCAGGGATGGGTAGCCAATCGGTTCTATTACCAGGAACAGATCCCCATCAAAGATGCCGCGATCCTGTCGAACTGTCCAGAGAGGGAATTGAGGCGCATCTGGATATCCAGGATCCATGATCATGATGGGTTCGGAGAAGATCCTGGTGGCATTGAACGATGGCTTAATTTAGGAAAGGCTGTCGGGCTTAGTCGGGAAGATCTTTTATCTCATCGGTTTCTGCTTCCAACGGTTCGGTATGCTGTTGATGCTTATGTCCATTTTTGTAGGGAACAACATTGGTTAATCGCCATGGCTTCTTCTCTGACAGAGCTTTTTGCCCCTACCATACATAGGATACGAATTTCAGCTTTTCCAAAATATTATCCGTGGATCGATCCTGAAGGATTAAAATATTTCGAAAAAAGAGTTGAACAAGCACCCAAAGATGTCCGATTTACCCTTGATCTCGTGCTGAAAAGATGCACTACCCCATCCCTACAGCTTGCTGCGATTGAAGCCTTACAATTCAAATGTGATCTACTTTGGTCGATGCTCGATGCGCTCTATATGCATTACCAGTTGGGGATTTGTACGCCCAAGCCTCCCTATGCACTCTGATAAAATCCCAACTCTTTCCTCGAAAGCACGGCTCAAATTTGATCAGGCAAGACAAAAGCCGGTTCTATTGTATCCAGAAGGACTCCTTTTCCTTAACCAAACCGCTTACAAAATCTTGCTTTTGTGTGATGGAAAGAGAAAAGTAGATGATATTGTTACCGAACTATCCAAAGAATATTCCATCGAGAGGGTTGAGATGGAAAAAGATATATGGGATTTTATATTAACTCTATGTGAAAGGGGTTTTATTCAACTCAATTAATAGATTTGTATGTCCAACCTAAAGTTGTTACCCTTATCCTTACTCTGTGAACTGACCTTTCACTGTCCTTTAGAGTGTCCTTATTGCAGTAATACCCTAGGATACTCGAAATGGTTGAAAGAGGAACTGTCTACCGAAGAGTGGATAAGAGTTCTTCAAGAGGCTCAAAGACTTGGAATTTTGCAAGTTTATTTTTCTGGGGGTGAGCCATTAGTGCGAAAAGACCTGCCTGTGTTGATTCGTACAGCTCATGATCTAGGGTTATATTCGAATATGAGTACAGGGGGAACTTTGATTAACAGGAAACTTTTAAAAAAGATAAAAGAGGCCGGATTGGACAGCATTCAGCTAAGCATTCAGGATTGCAGGCCCGAAAGTGCTGATCTTTTTTCAGGAGTAAAAAAGAGCTTTGAAAAAAAAATAGAAGCCGTTCAACTCATTAATGAATTTTCTATTCCCTTAGGGATTAACGTTGTCATTCATCGACATAACATCGAAAGAATATCTGAAATTATAGATTTCGCTGCAGCCTTAGGAGCTCAGAGGCTAGAATTGGCTAATACCCAGTACTACGGTTGGGCTCTCCATAATAGAAAGGAGTTACTTCCTAGAAGGCATCAAGTGGAAAAGGCTGCTAAAGAAGCTTCAAACGCAAAAGAAAAGTATAAGGGGAAGATGGAAATTCTTTTTGTAATCCCCGATTATTATAGTTCGTTTCCAAAACCTTGTCTTCAAGGATGGGCTAAAGTATACATGACTGTTTCAGCTGACGGAACGGTTTTACCCTGTCAAAGCGCCCGTGACATACGCTCCCTTTCTTTTCCAAACATCCGATCAGACACTTTAGAGAATATCTGGTGGAATTCGGAAGCCTTCAACAAATTCCGAGGGACCGATTTTCTTCCAGAACCATGCAAGAGTTGTCCTCGCAAAGAAATCGATTTTGGCGGTTGCCGATGTCAAGCCTTCTTGTTCACAGCCGATGCTTCAGCAACTGATCCTGTCTGCATTTATTCTCCACACCATCATCTCATTGAAAAGATTGTAGAAGAGATAAACGCACCTAAAGAAAATAATAAATCTAAAGAGCCAACGTTTGTTTATCGAACCATCAAAAATTCAAAAGCTTTATGCTGCTCTTAACTTTAACTATGCCCGAGGAAACTTCTCCTCTTGAGAGAAGAATACATAAAAATCATCCCACTGTTCAATCCGTTTATAAGGAATAGAATACACAAAAACTAGCTAATGCTTTGCTTGATAGTATAAAAAAGCCAAAGGCTTTTTTTCCCTTGGCTTTTTTTTAAAAATTCCAGTCTATAACAAAACTCTTTATTCAGTCTTTTTCTGTTTCTTTTCTTTTTTACAGGATGGACATTCTCCTGATTTCCCTAAGTAATTATTCCCCTGTTTTCCAACAATAACCATATCCCCTCTTGTTGTCTGGATCATCCGTCCATGGCCTTGAGTGGCAAAAAACGAACCACAAACAACGATAGAAAAGAGCACTGTAAGATACTTTGTCATTTTTTTCATAAAAAACTCCTTTTTTTATTTATCGTTTGTTTTTACTAAAATGTCTCCCACGGATTTTTCTTTTTTTCTTTGGAGAGCTACATTATTTTTACCTTGTCTTTCTCCTCCCCCCCTTTTTTAAAAAAATATGAATTAGAGGTAGAAAATCGGCAAGTTCTTTTTAAATCAAAACGAAACTAACATTTTTATAATGATTTACTTTTCAGAAGAGCTATAATAGAACTACAAAAATATTTCATGGCAACTAAAAGTATTATCACAGCAGCCGATCCAAGATTTCTCAAAGAAGAGGGTTTTGAAGTTTATACTGGTAATGAGGCAATCGTTAAAGGACTTCTTGAAACTGATGGAGGTGTTCATCTCCTAACAGGCTATCCTGGTTCACCTATCTCTGGTATTTTCGATTCAGTTCAATCAATTGCTGGTTTGCTAAAAGAACACGGCATTCAGGCAATCCTTGCCAATAATGAGGCTCTGGCTGCGGCTATGCTTAACGGCTCACAGATGGCTGGACTAAGAGCTGTTGCAGCCATGAAAAGTGTTGGGTTCCATGTGGCTTCCGATGGATTAGCACTAGGTAACTTATGCGGCAGTCATCCTGAAGGAGGGGCAATTGTCATCATTGGGGATGATCCATGGAATGATTCAACTCAAGCTCCAGCAGATTCTCGCTTTCTTTGCAAGCATCTTCATATGCCTCTTTTAGAGCCTTCAACAATCCAAGAAATGAAAGATTGGATTAATTTAGGATTTCTTCTCTCCCGGCATTCCAATCTTTTCATAGGCTATTTAGTCACGACCAATCAAGCCGATGGTGGTGGTACGGTCTCTGTGAAGAAAAACCATTTTCCCATTCACAATGCCCTTAATCCTTTTTTACTGAACAGCTCAGAAATAGACTTAGAGAACCGGGTAATTCTCCCACCAAGGACTTCTAAAAGAGAACAAGATTATCTTTTTCGGTATCGCCTTCTTTGGTCCAAAGCTAAAGAGCTTGGAATAGATAAAAGTGAATTTTTGGATCAAAAAAAAGGCCGCAAAAAAATAGGTTTTATTAGCTCTGGCCTAGTTTATTGTTACCTCGTACAGGCATTAAGCACTCTTGGGATGTATGGCCAAATCCCTATTTTAAAGCTCGGTTTATCTTATCCTTTAAATCCTGAGGTTATCATTCCATTTGCCGAAGCCGTTGAAGAACTCTATGTGATAGAAGAAAGAAGGGCTTTTGTTGAAGAAAACCTTGTTTTGCTTTTTAGTCAGGAAGGAATTACAAAAAAAGTCTATGGGAAAAAATTCCCTTTTGGACTCCAAGGCATTCCCTCAACAGGCGGGCTAGATCCTTCTATCCTTATTCAACTATTGAACCCTCTTTTCTCCAAAGTGTCGATAAGCAATGAGAGGACAAGTTCTTTCAGAGGTTTTTCTTTAGAAAATAATTCAAGGGCTTCTTTTAATCTACCATTAAGGACTCCTACCTTCTGCCCAGGTTGTCCTCACAGAGATTCAGCAGCCGTGCTTTTAGAAATCCAAAAAGATTTTAAGAATCCTCACTACATGAAATCCCGGTACCAATCCGATCCTATTGAACTTGTGTTTCATGGGGATACCGGCTGCTATACTATGCTAATGTTCGAACCTTTTCAAAACCTAATGCACAATTACAGTGGCATGGGTTTGGGCGGAGGCACTGGATTAGGAATCGATCCATTTATTAAAAACAAACAAGTAGTATTCATGGGGGATTCCACCTTTTTCCATTCTGGGATGATCGCCATTTCCAACTCCGTTAAAAATGGACAAGATATCACCTATATTATTTTGGACAATAGGACCACTGCTATGACTGGGCATCAAACAACCCCAGCTCTAGATAAAGACCTTCTCGGTGAACGAACTGATTCTCAGGACATAGAAAAAATTATTGCTTCGGTGACTGAAAAAACTGGAGTTCCCATCTATAGACTCAATCCTGCGTCCAGAGAAAGTTATAAAATGCTTTTAGAGCGGACCCTTCTGAAAGATGGGGTAAAAGTGGTGATTGCCGAAAAGGAATGCGCCATTGTCTCGCACCGCAGACAAACAAGTAGAGAAAGGCAAGAACTTCGGGAAAAAGGATATATTCCAAAGAAAAGATATGTCTTTATTAATCCCGATGTTTGCGAATTTTGCTTGGAATGTACACTATCCACAGGTTGTCCGGGATTAACTTTTGTTGAAACCGATTTTGGGAAAAAGATGGCTACCGACTTATCCTGGTGCATAGCTGATGGAGCATGTGCTAGGGTTGGAGCCTGTCCAGCCTTTGAAGAGCTAACTGTTTATCGAAGCTCACCTCGATCGACTTCGAAAAAAGAAAATTTAAAATTGGATTTACCACCTAGAGAAAATTTGACGAAGCCATTTCGAATCGTCGTAGCTGGAGTGGGGGGAATGGGGATTGCCAGTGTTACTGCTGTTCTTGTGAGAGCAGGGCATAGGGAAGGATATGGGGTGCAATTTTGCGATCGCAATGGACTAGCTATTCGAAACGGCTCGGTAGTTTCTCAAATTGTTTTTTACCCTAAATCCGAAGGAGACAATCCGCCCATTACCGCAATTGGAAATTATGGGGATGCGGATCTGATTTTGGGTTTGGATCCATTAGAAACAGCCAGGATCATCGATCCAGTAGGCCGCTACAGGGTTGCTTCTCCTGAAAAAACCTCACTGATTCTTAACGAAACGATTACTCAAACCGTCCGCTCATTGCTTGGAAAGGATCAACTTCGTTTTGAGCAACTTGAAGAAAAAATTCTTTCCATGATCAATCCAAAGAAGTATTTAAAGTTTCCTTTCTCACGCCTTTCTGAGGAATACTTTGATAACAAGCTCTATTCTAATCTTATGGTTGTTGGAGTAGCCTTTCAGGCTGGACTACTCCCTTTTTCTCTAGAAAGCATAGAATGGGCGGTGCAGGAGACCCTCGGCAAAACAAGTCCAATAAACTTCGAAGCTTTTTCCGTTGGCAGAGCCCTAGCAACGGGATCCATAGAAAGAGCGAAGCCTACCGAGCAAGTGCCAATTCAAGACTACCATCAAGAGTGGGATGCATTCATTAATCAACTCCAGAAATCCAAAAAAGAAGAGGCTCAAAAACTATGGAAATGGAACTCAGAGATATCTTCCTATCCTCTGGATACACCTACAATTCGGGCTTTTAGCGTAAGGCTCAAAAATTTATATCTTTACGAAGACATCAATTATGCCCAGCTCTATTTCGATGCCATACAATCCATTTTAATTAAAGACGAAGCTCAATTCCAATTTGCAGCGACCAAGGCAGCCATTGAAAACATCTACAAATGCATGGCTATCAAAGATGAAGTCGAAGTGGCAAGGCTTCTGACGGAACCTCAAACCCTATCGCAAGACTTGCAGAAACTCCACATTCATTTTGACAAAGGAGACAAGGTCGTTTACAAGCACTGGACCTGCCCAGAATTTGTTATTGGAAAACTGAGGATTAGGTTTCGATTGAAATCTTCTCAGTGGATGCTTCAGCTTATGAAAAGAGCAAAATTTTTAAGACGGCTTCTCCCTGGTTGGCATGCTAAGGAAAGAGCCTTTCGGGATTGGTTCCTCTCTCTTTGCAAAGGCTTCGACTACTCGACTGTGCAAGAATACCAACTCTGGGTAGAGATCCTCAAATTGCCTGAAGAAATAAAAGGATATAGAGAAATCCGTTATCCAAAAATGGAAGCAGCACGAGAAAAGGCTTCAAAAATTATGGCAGCCATTAGTAGCAATAGCCAAAAGGAACAGCGCCTGCTGTCCTAACCTTTGAAGCTCTAAAGAATAGCTAAAGGATCTGCTTGCTATTCAATCTTTTCTCTAAGAAAATCTACAAGCTCCTCAATCCTAACTCTCTCTTGCCTCATACTATCACGATAACGAACAGTCACAGTATTTTTTTCCCCAGCCAGTACTCCCTCCCTTACTCCTTCTAATGTTTCAAAATCTATCGTCACACAGAAGGGCGTTCCAATTTCATCCATTCGTCGGTATCGCCGCCCAATCGCTCCAGATTCATCATAAAATGACTTAAAATGTTTTTGCAATAGCCTAAAGACCTCTTTAGCTTTAGAAACAATATCGATCTTGTTTTTTAGAAGAGGAAATATCCCAACTTTTATCGGGGCAATTCTTGGAGAAAATCCGAGTACAACGCGCTTTTCTTTTTCTCCTTTTTCTCCAAGGATCTCCTCTTCCCTATAAGCTTCACAAAGTAGGGCTAAAAGAGTTCTATCAACGCCAGCGCTCGGTTCGACAACATGGGGGATATATTTACATTTTCTTTCTTCATCGTAATATTCTAAAGATTTTCCACTAAAAGTGCCATGCTGTTTGAGATCAAAATCCGTTCGGTAGGCTATTCCTTCGAGTTCTTGCCTGCCAAAAGGAAAATCATATTCTAAATCGTAGGTTTTTTTAGAATAAAACGCTCTTTCCTCCTCTGGCACATCGCGAACATGAATATGAGCTCTTGGAATACCTATCGACTCATACCATAAGATCCGTTGTTCTTTCCATTCTTCAATATACTGAAAGCCCGTATCAGGAGGAATGAAATATTCAAGTTCCATCTGTTCGAATTCTCTGGAACGGAAAATGAAATTTCTTGGATTAACTTCGTTTCTGAACGCTTTTCCTATTTGGGCTATTCCAAAGGGAATTTTCATTCGGGAACTTTCTAGAACATTTTTGAATTGCACAAAAATGGACTGAGCTGTTTCCGGTCTTAGATAGGTCAGAGTGCTTTCTTCTTCCAGAGGGCCAACATACGTTTTAAAAAGAAGATTGAATCGTCTCGGTTCAGTCAATTCTCCTCCACACTCTCCTGGATGTTTTGAAGGATGTAACGGACAAGCATTCTCTTTTAAATGATCTAATCGGAACCTGGCATGACAGAGTTTACAGTCTACAAACCAATCGGCAAATTGCTCTTCATGACCGCTTGCTTTCCATACTTCCCTGTTCATTAATATGGAGCCATCCAATCCAACCACATCGGTTCTTAGCTGTGTCATGGCTTTCCACCATGACATTTTGATGTTGTTCTTCAGTTCGGCCCCTAGTGGACCATAGTCCCACACCCCATTAATTCCTCCATAGATTTCAGAAGAAGGGAATACGAAGCCTCTTCTTTTACACAGCGCAACAATCTTTTCTAAAAGCGTTAATTCTGTCATAACTTCCAAAAATGAATAGTATATCTTAATTGTACGTGCACAAAAAGACACCAAAATCTGAAGCTATCGACAAAAAAGAAAAAACTTCCACAGAAGTGGTTCCGTATCGGCTGCCTTTTGCCCTTTGGTGTAGTTTTTGTTCGTTCACAAAAAAGCTGCTCCTTCTCTTTATTTTAGCCTTAATAGGGATTATACTAGGTCTTTTTCTTTACCTTCGCTTTTTCGGTTTCCCATCGCCAGTCAAACGCTATGTTCTTTCTGAACTAGAATCCCGTGGAATGATAATATCCCTAGATAAACTCTCCATCGATCCTAAAGGTAATCTTATAGCCAACCGAGTCGTTGTATTCCGTGCAAAAGACAAACAATCGATATGGCTGCAAGTCGATAAAGTTTATCTATCCGTCGGGTGGTATTCATGGTGGAAAGGTCAGCCGTTGATACAATCTGCCATCGTTTCCAACGCAACGATTTCGATTCCTCTGACTCCACACAATGAACTAGAAATCCATCAGGTCAATGCTTCAGTCAAGCTCTTAGCTGATGCCATAGAAATTAAAAAAGCCAATGGCAGGATTCTTAATATAAATTTTGATCTTAAAGGCAAAATTGAACTCAATGGGTTTCCTCCCTTTTATCCACAGACCGAGGAACAAATCCAGTGGATCGATTCGGTATGGTCAAAAGTGATGGCTACATTGGATCAACTGGAAACCCAAAAACCACTTCTGCTTGAAGGGGCATTTAATCTTAGTACTAAAAATCCGGAAAATGCATCGGCAGCCTTTCAACTATCCTCTAAAAAACTTTGGTATAAGAACGCTCCAATTGACCATATTTTTGCTGAGCTAAGACTCAACAGTGGAGTATTACAGGTTGAAGAACTAAGCATTGAACTCCCTAGAGGAGAAATGTCAGCATGGGGAGAAATAGACTTTAAAGGATCTAATTCGTTTATCGAATTTCTCAGCAGCGCCGATGTCACTTTGTTAAAACCAGTACTGGACAAAGGTTGGCAAAAGGCTTTTGAAAACTTAAAATTCAATGATTTGCCTACCTTCAGTGGTCGCTTGACTACAAAATGGGGAGAGCAGAAAATGACCAGTCTGGTCGTAGACATCCATTGCCATAATTTTTCTTATTGTGGCAATCAGTTGAGCGATTTATCCTTACCAATTGCTTATGATGGAAAGAAACTATTTATCCCCGAAATTAAGCTAAAAACTGCCGATGGG
The DNA here is from genome assembly GCF_004421185.1 of Methylacidiphilum sp. Yel. Classification (GTDB taxonomy): domain Bacteria; phylum Verrucomicrobiota; class Verrucomicrobiia; order Methylacidiphilales; family Methylacidiphilaceae; genus Methylacidiphilum. Next base: position 17,836 of record NZ_LXQB01000056.1, read on the forward strand.
ATGTTGATTGGAGAAATGCTTTGGGACAGGCTCCATTCCACCATCTGGGCAAAAATTAGCAGTAATAGAATAAATCCTAAGATTTTCAAAAATTTTTTTGGATCTGAATTTGATAGGATCTTGGATGTCACAGAATTCAATAAAGAATTTCCTGTAGTGAGCTTAGAAATCCGAGGTCCTGCATTAGATCCTAAGCAATGGGTCTATTCTGGTCACTACCTAATAAATAATTTTATTTATCAAGGAGTTTTAATTAAATCAGCAGAATCGGATTTTACTTTTTCCAACTACGAGCTTTTTTTACCAAATTTACAAGTCAGTCGTCCAGAAGGAACAGTCAACGGAACCGTTCGACATAATTTTCAAAAAAAACTGGTTTGGATCACCAACCTTTGTTCTTCAGTCAACGTCATCGAATCGGCACCAGCTCTTGGAAAAGAATTTTATTCCTATGTCAAACCTTACCGGTTCCACTCTCCCCCTTTTTTAAAAGTCAACGGGGTTGTTGATTTAGATAAAAATTCTAAAGAACCAAAAACTGACTTGCATATCGAGATAGTCTCTTCCTCTGTTATGGATCTGGATATTTTTAAAGTGACCTTTCCTCTGACCAAACCCAAAGGAGAAATCTTCTTAAAAGGCAGGGAATTAACCATCAAAGTCCATCACGGCTTTCTTTTCGATGGAACCATTCAAGGAGTTTATACTTCCAATTTGTGGCGGAAGACAATTCCATTTCACACTCATTTTACTATCACGCATGGGGATTTTCATAAGGCAATGCTAACAATATTTAAAAACGAAAAAGATTCTGGAATCTTTAATTTCAAAACTCAATTTGGTGGAAATTTAGGAGATCTGTATTCTCTTAAAGGGGATGGGAAAATTGAGATTCATGACGGTTATATTATGTCTATTCCTTTTTTAGGAATCATTTCTACCTCTTTAAGTACAAAAGACAACGATTTTGCAATGGCTAGAGCCGATGAAGCTTCTGCTAGTTTTAATATCAAAGATGGTTGTATTTTGACTAAAGATCTGAAAATTTCTAGTTTTACTTTTTCGGTCCTAGGCTCAGGAAAATACGATTTTATCCGAGATAATCTCGACATGGATATGCGGGTCAATATGCGGGGTCCCATGGGCTATTTGCTCTATCCTATCAGTCAGCTCTTTGAATATCATGGGACCGGAAAGCTTGCTTCTCCAGTCTGGAAATCTAAGGTTTTTTAAAAATGGGAACCTAAAAATGGGCACTAAAGAGAGATTACCAAAGCAGGAAATGTGTAAACATCCCCTTTTGCCTGCTGAGATAAAATCTAGACTTGTCGGAGCGCATGTTTCGATTTCTGGTGGATTTCGATTTGCTGTTTTGCGTGCAAAAGCTTGCGGTTTTAGCGCTGCGCAAATTTTTTTGAAAAACTGTCGAAGATGGGAAGACCCAATAGTAGATTCAGAAGATATAGCTCAATTTTTAAGTTTAAAAGAAAAATATAGAATCTTTTTTTTTGGTCATTTCAGCTATTTAATCAACCTTTGCGCTTCGACAGAACAGACAGTGAGAAAATCCATCCACGCATTGATCCAAGAAATGGCTATAGCCGCAAAGCTTACTCTGCCATTTGTCGTTTTGCATCCTGGCAGTTCTACAGTAGAGAAATCAATAGAAGCAATTGAGGCTCTCTCTGCTCGGTTAAATATAGTAATGGAGATGACCGAAGCAAAAGAGGTAAAAATTGCTCTTGAAACAATGGCGGGGCAAGGCGGTCAGATTGGAAGAAATATTGAACAACTAAAAGCAATCTTTGAAAGACTAAAGAAGCCGGAACGTTTTTGTTTTTGTTTAGATACTGCCCATCTTTGGGAAGCAGGATATGACTTAAAAAGCAAGGAAGGATATGAAGAATTGATTGAAAAAATTTCAGCTGCTTTAGGCCTCTCTAGAATTGCTGCGTTTCATCTCAATGATTCAAGCAGCTCTTTTGGCTCAAATGTTGATCGGCACGCCCATATTGGAGAAGGAACTATTGGCCTTGAACCATTCCGAAGGATAATGGAAGATAGTCGATTTGCGGGCTTGCCTATGGTTTTGGAAACTCCTAAAGAAAATGGCGTAGAGGCGGATTGTCTGAATCTAAGAAAAATTTTAGTTTATTAAAAAAATTTCTAGTCAAAAAGTGTAATCTAAATATAGTAATTGCCATGAGTAATCTACGTATTATTGCCTATTTAAAACCATCTTGTGGTTGGAGTAACGGGGTAAGAGCTATTTTGAAGAAATACAACCTTCCTTACGAAGATAAAGACATCATTAATTATCCTGAAAACATGGAGGAAATGATTATGAAAAGTGGGCAGCCTTTTTCTCCATGCGTTGAAGTCAATGGCGAAATGCTAGCTGATATCAGTGGACAGGAACTTGAAGAGTATCTCATTGCCAAAAATTATGTCCAAAGGATAGACAAGCCAGTCGATGTACCTATTGATCAAGCCTGCTCTGGGGAGCATCACCAGAGTCAGCCTATAAGAGTAAATTTTGAACTTTAAAATCGTTTGGGTTGATTGTATCTCTACTTATTCTTTAAGATAAAATAGAAACACTTTACGGAGCTATAAAGAAAGCCTTCAGTTTTACTTACACCACTGAAAAAGGTTGAGAACAAAGTCATAGGTGTTTTTGACTCCGTTTTTGTCCTTATTTTCTGAGCTGGTTTATTCAGGTAGGCTGGGCGTGCAAGGGGCAAGGTCGGAGCGCAACCTTGCCCACTGCTAAGTTAAGTTTTTGTGTAAACTCAAGTAGTTTTGTGTCCACCTGTTGTGAGAATCACAGCCTCCAGTCCGCCCATCCACAAATAAATTGCCAGGGGGGCTTCTAATCAATCGGTTTGTCATGACTGGATAAGAATTTATCCCGAAAAATCATCTTTATTTGATGATTTGACCTATAACGCACCAATCTAAGAATCATCCATATCCCATTTCATTGGGCAAGAAGAAGGTGTTTTTGACTGGTGCTCCCCACAGCTCTCCTAAATGCAGCAGCGCAGCAACTCTCTCTTTATTGCCTCTTGCCATCTATGTGGATATCGTATTCCCAGAAGCTCAATAGCTTACTAATAAATCATGACAAACAACATAATACTAATTAAATAGAAATTATTACAATTAAAACAGACTTATTGTAATGGTGTTTTTCTATTGACTTTATCGATTCCCTTTTCTACGCAATCCAGTTTTTATAACTCACAGAATTAGACAATAGGCTAAGCTTTTTGGCAACGATTTGTATTGATTTTTTTAGGTAATAAAGCAAGGTTTTTCTCTTTCATCTGGCCGTAAGCAATCCAAAAGAACTTTCTTTTATCTTTGTCTTTTATTGTATTCCTTAATAGTCTGCTATTTCCACATCCTTAAATAAATAGCTCCTATTTTATAACAAACAACGGCATTCAAATAAACATCAATGATGTAATTAAAATATACACATTTTCCATTCTATCGTAACATTTTGAAATAAAAAAATAATAATCTCATTTTATCAGATATGATTTTGCGTAATATTGTCGCTTCTTTGTCATAATGTAAAATATCATAATAAATGATACTTAATCATTGTATTTATGATATGAATCATGAAATTATATATATAATGAAATATAGTAACTATTTTTTAGTAAGAAAACTGTTTATAATATGTATACTAAATAATAGTATAAATCTTGGTTTATTAAATAGTCAACAATCTCAGGAATCACCTAACCCAAATACCAGAGTGGTTATGCCGGAAGTGGAGGTCTCTGAATCTGAGCCTTCTTTAACTGTTCCATCTGCACAAAAAATGCAAGAATTATTAAATGAACTTCCAGCAAGTTCCAATCTCATTGAAGCCAAACGAGTCCGTCAGGGTAGAGCAGCTACTTTGCAAGATCTTTTTTTGTTTCAACCTGGCATATGGACCCAACCTGGATTTACCGGTCCTAATGCCTATCGAATATCAATCAGGGGATCTGGCCTATCGACTGGAGCAGGGACTGAAAGAGGAATATGGTTTTTACAAGATGGGATTCCCTTAAACCCTCCAGATGGAGTACTGTTTAATCAAGGGCAGTTTGATCCATTGGCTTATCAGTATTCTGTGATTTCTCGTGGAGCCGAGGCTTTTAATTATGGATTTGCAACACTTTTTGGAGCCGTAAACTTTGTCACCTACACTGGCTATACTGCGCCTCCTTATTCAGCTTATTTTACAGCTGGTAGTTTTGGTTGGCTGCAAGGGTCCATTGAAGCCGCTGGTGTGGAGTCCAAGACAGATTATTTTGCAGTTCTATCCGATGCTTCAGCAGAAGGCTATCGCTTTCACAACAGCTTTAACAATGCTTGGCTGAACACAAACATAGGCTATAAGATCACGTCAAGTATTGAAAATCGGATCTATTTTACCTATTCCAACCAGCAATGGCAAGTTCCTGGGCCTCTGGCTCTTGAGGAAGTCTTAACGGATCCTACCACTGCTAATCCAGCCTATGTGGAGGGAGACTATCGGCAATTTTGGGACACAACCCGCGTCGCCGACAAAGCAACCTATATTATTGATCCAAACCAAACCGTAAACATGGGAATTTCTTGGACCAATCTCCATCAGATAACTTTTTATGGTCTTTTTTTCCAAAGCTCCAATAATTTCTTCTCTCTGCCCTGCAACTATACAAATACCATGGACCTCTATGGACATCGGAACTTGATTGTTGCTGGGGTCATGCCAATGGGTGAGTTCTATCAAGAGAATTGGAATAGGCTTTTGGGAACTATTCAGGGAACTCCGATGGCCACATATAATATGACCGTCGTGAATATACCCATATATGCCTATGATCAATTCTGGGTTAACGAAAAATTTTCTATTAATCTTGCTTTACAAGCTGTTTACGATCGGATGACTAACGAAGCTTTTAAAGATCTCCTTCATCGAAGTGTCGATACCACACTGACATTTAGTCAATTCAATCCTAAATTGGGACTTCTTTATCAAGTGGATCCTCATAATCAACTCTATACCAGCGTAGCCAGAAGCTTTGAACCCCCTTCTCTTTATGAAACGGCAATCTCCCCTACCGCTTTACCACCCAACCTTGCGTTATACCCTAATCGGGCTCAAAATGCCATCACCGCTGAGATTGGAACCAGAGGCCAATGGGATAGATTTAATTGGAGTTTTGCTTTTTTTCAATCTTGGGTAACAAACGAACTGCTGGAAGTCTCTTTAAATCCTCCTCTTAATACTCTAATTTATACAATTAATGCTCCTCCAACCACTCATCGTGGAATTGAAATCAGTCTCAATACCACCCTGGCTAAGGGTTTAATGGTTAGCAATTCTGATTCACAAAATCAGGATCAAATTGTGCTCTATCAAATTTTTGATTGGTATCGATTTTATTTAAATGGGAATTTTTTCTCCCCTACAACACATCAAGAGATACCTCTAAGGGGTAATCAACTTTTTGGGGTGCCTGAATATTCCTATATGGCACAAATGTTATATATGCATCCTTCTGGATTTTATATTGGACCCAATGTTATGGCATGGTCCACTTATCCAGTGGATCTGGTTAACACAACTTTTGCTCCTGGGACTGCTTTGCTCGGTTTTCGGATTGGATATCAAAACCCAAAAAAACATCTATCCATTTATTTAGACGGAAGGAACTTAACCAACGAGCATTATGTAGCAATGGTGAGTGATGTTTTTGATGCTTCTAATGGAGGAAAGATTCCATTATCAAAACAAACCTACTATTGGCCTGGGGATGGTTGGGCGATTTACGGAGGAATTTCATGGAACTTTTAATATTCAGTCAGAGATTTGAATTTTTTTCTAATTATTTAGCAATTTAAAAGCCCTCTTCTTTTCTTAAGGATAATTTTCTGTTCAAGAAATTTGGCAAAGCTCCTTTCCAAAAGAACCGAATAACTTCAGACCATGAAAGCTGCTAGCTTCTCAGTTGCAAAGAGTTTGAAGAGCTACTCTGACCACACGCTAAGACCATATAAGGGGAAAGAGAAATAGACAGGTGGTCTACTTCTTTTCCTATTGTCCCTCTCTAGCCTTCTTTGAACCTTTTTCACAACATGGAATGGAAACCTTTTATCTCTCAAATTATCTGGAAGAGCAAACATACATCTTACTATAGTTAACCTCGAAGAAGACAGACCCTGCAGTCCTGGCAGTATGAGGAGCTAAACGGCTAGCTATTTAAAAGTTGACCAATCCGTTTTAAAACAGCATCGAACATACTCTTGGTGAGTCTGCCTGTAAAGGTGTTTTGTTGGCTAGGATGAAAGGAAGCCACAAGAATTTTACCGTCCGGGAGGGTTAGTTCGATTCCATGGCTAAAGGAGGGCTTTTTGACTGGAAAAGGTTCTGCTTTTTCTTCGGCCATAATTTTAAGCGTTTTAAAGACACCATCAAAGGCAATGCGGCCCAAAGCCAAAATGACATGGAGGCTTTTTAGAATGTGTAATTCTTCTATCAAATACGGCCTGCAATTGATAATTTCTTCTAAAAGCGGTTTATTATTAGGAGGCGCACAGCGAACCGTAGCCGTAATGTAGACTTTATTAAGGACCAAAGAATCGTTTTTTCCTATAGATAAGGGACTGTTGGAATAGCCAAAACGGTAGAGGGCATCAAACAGAAAATCTCCGCTCCGGTCGCCCGTAAAGATTCTACCAGTCCGGTTTCCTCCATGAGCTGCGGGTGCAAGCCCAACAATAAGTAGCTTAGCAGAACTGTCTCCAAATCCAGGAACGGGTCTGGACCAATAAGTTTCTTTGGCGAATCTTTTCGGTTTATGCTTTAGTATTTTTTCCCTCCAGGCTACAAGCCTAGGACAGAGACGGCAAGCAATCACTCTTGCTTCTAGATCGGAAAGTGCTCGATCTTTAGGATGCATCTAAGGCCCTAGTTAGTGATTTTTCCTATATCTTCGAACCATAGCTCAGGATTCGATGCGATGAAGGAAGTTAATAATCTTTTGCATTCTTCATCATCGAGATGAATAATTTCTACCCCATGCTCTACAAGGACTTCTTCAGGTCCTTTAAAGTTATGATTTTCTCCAATGACAATCTTTTTTATTCCATAGAGAAGAATGGCTCCCGTGCACATCCAACATGGAGAAAGGGTCGTATAGAGTATGGCATTGTGATAAACTTTTGGGGGGTAGCGTCCCGCATTTTCTAAGCAATCCATTTCGCCATGCCTTATAACGCTGCCCAATTGCACCCTACGGTTTCTTCCCCTTCCAAGCACTCTATCTTTGTAGGCAAGGCAGGCACCGATAGGTATTCCTCCTTCTTCAAATCCAATTTTTGCTTCCTCCAGAGCGATTTTCCAGAAAGGATTAGATTGATGCCAATGACTGTTCATGAATTTTTTTTTTTTTTCCTATGATATTCGCTTTGAAGAAAGACGATTGCAAGCACAGTTTGATGATAAACTAATGGATCGAAAAAATTACAAGATTATCTATGTTAAGCTTTTAGTTTATTCCCGCTCTTTTTCTATTTGCCTTATTACTTTTATTTTTATTGACAACTTAACGAAGGCCTTTATGCTTAATAGTCAAAAACTCTTATCGAGAGCGGTGGAGGGACTGGCCCTGTGAAGCCGCGGCAACCGGAAAAGAGCTCTTTTCGTCTAGGTGCCAAGCCCAGCCCTTTGAAGTTAAGGGGAGGATGAGAGGAAGTTTCTTTCTCTTTATTTTTGCCTTTTCTTCCTTCAAAGTAATCCTCGATAAGCATCACAAAGGAATAAAATCGTGAAAGAATTTTTTGATCGTTTGAAGTGTAAGGAATGCGGCAGAAGTTATCCTAAAGAAGCGGTTCATGTGTGTGAATTCGATTTTGGGCCTCTGGAGGCAACCTACCATTATCATAAAATTAAAAAATATGTTTCCAGGCAAATGATCGAATCTGGACCCGATTCAATGTGGAGATATGAACCCTTTCTTCCTTTGGAAGAGGAACCCACTGTTGGACTCCATACGGGAATGACACCACTACTGGCAGCTAAAAGGTTAGCTAAAATACTAGGGATCAAAGAACTCTATATTAAGAATGATACAGTCAATTTTCCTACTCTTTCTTTCAAAGACAGAGTAGTTTCTGTTGCCCTTTCTCGAGCTAAAGAGCTTCATTATGAAGTCGTTTCCTGTGCTTCAACAGGAAATCTTGCCAACAGTCTGGCCGCCCACGCTGCTGCCAATGGATTTAAAAGTTACGTTCTTATTCCTGCCGATCTTGAGCCAGCAAAAGTCATAGGGAGTTTGGTCTATAATACGAGGGTTATCGGTATCAAAGGCTCCTATGATAAAGTAAATAGGCTGTGTTCAGAAATTGCTGGCAAATATCGCTGGGCCTTTGTCAACGTCAATTTTAGACCTTATTACGCTGAAGGTTCAAAAACGATGGGCTTTGAAATCTTAGAACAAATGGGATGGAAAATTCCCGATCACACTGTAATCTGCATGGCTAGCGGCTCTCTATTGACCAAAATCGATAAAGCTTATCAAGAAGCCATTCTCTGTGGGCTGGTGGAAGAAAAACCCTATGCTATTCATGGGGCCCAAGCCTCTGGTTGTAATCCCATTACGGCAGCCTTTAAAAAAGGCACGGATTTGATCAGGCCAATAGCCAATCCAAACACGATTGCTAAGTCTTTGGCTATTGGAACGCCTGCCGATGGTTATTATGCGATTCAGACGATTCGGCGAACCGGTGGATATGCTGAAGATGTCACTGATCAAGAAATTATTGAAGGCATAAAAATTTTGGCTGAAACTGAAGGGGTATTCGCTGAAACCGCTGGAGGTGTTACAGTAGGATGTGCAAAAAAATTGATCCAAAAAGGATATATACCCCAAGAAAGCCAGGTAGTTTTGTGTATTACAGGGAATGGATTAAAAACTGCAGAAGTCCTCAAAGATCATTTAAACCCCATTGATGTGATTGAGCCACATATTCAAGATTTTGACAAAATAGTTGACTTTGAAAAGTAAAAAAGCAAAGGAGTAATGAATAATTATGAATACAATGTTAAACGAAATCACTGTTAGGATTCCCACTCCACTTCGTGGACTAACTCAGAATAAAGAAGTTGTCTATGTTTCTGGAAAGACGATCAAAGAACTGCTGCTTAATTTAGAATCTCAATGTCCAGGGATTTTGAACCGCATATGCAATGAAAAAGGGGAGATTAGGCGTTTTGTTAATGTTTATCTTAATGGGGAAGACATCCGGTTTTTAAACGGTTTAGATACTCCACTCCAACAGAGGGATGAAGTAAGCATTGTCCCCGCTATTGCTGGGGGATAAAGATGATCAAACAACGGTATTGGCTCAGTTTGGATGGAAATCTCTGTAAAAGGCCTTTGATATGGGAGTTGAGTAGGAATTTTGATCTCATTTTCAACATCCGAAATGCAAGTATCACTGGAGAAATTGGCATCATAGGTATTGAACTGGAAGGCAATCCAGAAGTTATTAAAGAGGCAGTTTCTTGGCTAGAATCACAAGGGGTGCATGTAGAGCCTGTGGAGATCAGTACCATTGAAGGATAAGCTCGATGGGGAATGTATCGCTATGGACTGTTTGAAACAGCCAGCGCTTTACTCCATCCCCGCTTTAGGTTTGGCTGAAGTACTATTCGAAGCGCTGCTATTGTCACCAGTTGTTTTAGTTGTAGTTGAAGCTTCTTTTTCTGCTTTGGCAGCTTTCATATAACTAGGGCTGCGATAATCAGTAATATAGAAACCAGAACCTTTGAATAAAAGGCCCATACCACCAGAGATAATGCGTTTAACTTCTCCTTTTGCCCAGGGTTTCATAGCACAGCATTCTTCTGGGCAACAGAGAAAAGGTGGTTCGGTAATCGATTGGAAAATTTCAAATTCCTTACCACATTTACTACATTCGTATAAATAGGTTGGCATCTGCATTCCTTTCTTTGAGAAAAAAATTGCTGTTCGTTAGGTTTCAAACAGAAGGAGCGTCGATCCATCGCGTTATTTTGTCAATCCTGATCTTTTTTGTGTTGCCATCCTCCATAGATACCTGCAACACATCCCCAGGTTTATGCCCTAGTAAAGATTGACCAAATGCCGCTAAATAAGAAATAATCCCCTTGCTTGGATTGCTATCCCATGCCCCTAGAATGGCTATGGAACTAGGAGTATTAGTTTCCAAATTCGTAAAATGAACAACCGTTCCAATATTTACTACTGAAGTATCCACATCTGAAAAGTCTGTAGCCCTAGCCTTGCTAATCATAGATTCCAGTTCGGCTTTCCTTCGCATTAACACTGCTTGCATTTCTTTAGCTGCTTTGTATTCATGATTCTCTCTAAGATCCCCATAAGACCTAGCATGTGCTATTTCCTTACTATTTTCTGGAATCTTTTTCCTCACTAACTCATCCAGTTCTCTTTTCTTTTCTTCCAAGCTACTCCAAGACACAATTAAGGTGTTTTCCTCTTCGATCCCACGATTCCCACTGATCAATTCCTGAACTTCTGGCCTTACCTTTACAATAGCTCCTAGCAATGACCGCTTATCAAGTTCTCTAAAAACAGGACTAAGGAGTACCGTACGGGTGATATCCTTGACGTCATCCAAAGAAGAGCCAGACAGTAAATCCTGGATCAATCCTGTTCCAGTAGTTAAAAGATCGTATAATTTTTCAGCTTTCTTTCCTACCGAACCGAGTTCTCTTTCTAGAACATAAAGGATGCAATAAAAAAGATCAGAATTTAAAAGAGGCTGAAGCAGATTATTTCTGTTTTTACAAAACCAGTATAATAATTCAACGGATAAGACTCTTTCTCTGATCAATCTACTAAATTTTTCAAGCAAAAGATCAGTCAACCCCGACTGCTCAAAAATCTTAACGATATTTTCTGCCAATTTGCCATCCGCATTGATCAAGAGATCGAAAAACAGCTCAATAGGCTTATTCCTCCTCTCCCAAAGCAACCACAAAACTCTCTCTTGGTTTATTGAGGATAATCGTAGAAGGGAAGATAAAAGAAGATCATATTTTTGAGGAATATAAAAAAATAGATCTTCTTCCTTTACAGAAGGCAGAGGAATTTTAGCTTTTTGGATAATTTCTTCTTTCAATAAAACAAAATCTAACGTAGGAAAGGAATCCTCCTTAGGCTGTTGTAATAGGCTCTCTATGCTTGCAACCACTTTCAAAGCTTGATCCTGATCATTCCAATTATCTATCTCTTTGAGTATTTTGTATAACGCATCAATCTTTTTTCGTGGAGGTAGTGCTGACTGAAGAGTTTCAATAATTAGGGAATAGTTATCGGGAGCTTTATCTAAAATAACAATCGGTTCAGACTTTCTAGAAGGAATACGGATCGAGGCAGATTTTTTAATTATTTTTTTTGAATTTTCCCACCATTTCTTCCATTGGTCAGCAGAGATGACCTCAGGACAAAGAACAGCCTGTAACCGCTCTGGGGTAGCCTTTTGCCGAAAAGAAAGAACAAAAATCTTAATTAACTCTTCTGGATTCTCAAGAGAAAGTTTCTGTAAATAAGATAGTTTTTCTTCTTTCAACACCAACAAATGGTTAAAAGAAAGGACTGTGAGAGAAGTATAAGCAAAATCAAGAGCCATTTGATGCGAAGGCTTGCCTTTAAAATCAATGATCACACGATCATTGCTCTCATCTATCTTCTTGATCTTGCCCAATCCCCAACTCCGATGAATGCAAAAAACCCCTTCTTTAAAATTATTTGAATTAATACTTTGTTCCCATTCGTCATCCTCTTTACTAGAAATAATATCAATTAATTCGGTTGTCATATGATAATTAAATTTAATACATATGAACAATTTAACAATAATAAAGAAGTTTAATTGAAAGAAATTTTATTTTTCCCATTTTTATTCCAAAGGAGAAGAGGGTTCAGAAAATAGGAAACTACAGCAATAGCTCCCATAAGATCTCTCCTCGATACGTCGCACAGGCACGCCTAATACTTTTTCAAACATTCTCCTTTCGAATTTTTTTATTACTGGATACTTATCCAACAGAGCTAAAAGAGGATGATGATATTCTATGATTTTTAGCTCTCCATTTTCCTCAATAACAAGCTTACCCATATACCCTCTTTCTTCTCTAAAACTCAGTAATTCTTTAGCTTTTTCAACTAAGCTTAACGCACTGAGAGCCTGACTAAGATTTTCCCCCTCCGTTCTATATATCCAATAGATCAGCCGATCAACCGCTAGGGACCCATAAATGGATTCTATAGCTCTTAGCAGCTGCTCAGTAAAAGAAGAACAGTCTTTAGGAAAAAAAACGTCCGCTTTTTCCGTTAAGCAATAAACAATCTCCGGTCTTCCTACAGATTTCTGCCTTTTACGGGTTTCTAAAAATCCTTCCTTTTCTAGCGCTGCACAATGTTGTTTGACTCCCATGTACGAAAGATTGATTTTTTTAGTCAGTTCCCCTATGGAAAGTCCCGGGTTTATCTTTAATTCAAAAAGAATATTATAACGAGAATCTTTTATCAAATTGGATAAAAGGCTATTCATACTGTTTAAAGCTACATTGGAAATGCATTGCAAAAATATTTGCTTAATAAAGCGATCTTTTTTTATTGAAAAAATTTAAAAAAAAGAAATGCTTTTATTTTTCTTTCCTTTTCAATGAATTTTTCTATGAAAAAGTGCAAATAACTTTTTAACAAATTCAATGTATTCTTAATGAATTTCAATGAGTAAATTATTATGACTATTCCATATCATATCCTTATCGCTGACCCTATTTCCAAAAAAGGGATTCATGAATTAGAAGCTTCTGGGCAAATTAGAATAGAGGAAAAATATGGTTTAAAAGAACCCGATCTTCTCTCCATCATTTCTGAATACGATGGAGTGATTGTCCGCAGTCAGACGAAGATATCTCGAAAGGTAATCGAAGCAGGAAAAAAGCTAAAGGTCATTGGGAGAGCGGGGGTGGGTATTGATAATGTTGATGTCGAGGCAGCAACAGAAAATGGGATAGTAGTGATGAATACCCCCGGAGGCAATACGATTGCTACAGCCGAACATACCTTTTCTTTGCTTCTTGCTCTTGCCAGAAATGTTCCCCAAGCCCATGCCTCCATGCAACGGGGAGAATGGAAACGAAAAAATTTTGAAGGCATAGAGCTTTTTGGAAAGGTCCTAGGCATTATTGGGCTTGGGAGAGTTGGAATGGAAGTAGCCAAACGAGCGCTTGCCTTTGGCATGAAAGTTAAATGCTTCGATCCCTACCTCTCCCCCACGAAGGTGAAAAACCTGCAAGTGGAACTTGTTAACAATTTGGAAGAGCTCTTTTTTGATTTGGATTTTCTTTCCCTTCATGTCCCTCTTACCTCTGAAACCGAAGGGATTATCAACAAGGAAAACTTAAAAAAATGCAAACAGGGAATCAGGCTCGTCAATTGCGCCCGAGGCGGGTTAATCCGGATTGAAGACTTGCTGGAGCTGCTTAAATCAGGGTGGGTGGCAGGAGCCGCACTCGATGTCTATGACCCTGAACCTCCGCCAGCTGACTTTCCTCTACGCGGACTGCCTAATGTCATTCTCACTCCTCATCTGGCTGCATCCACAGTCGAAGCACAGGAAAATGTTGGGACTGAAATCGCTGGCATGATCATAGACTTCTTTTGCCATGGCATAATCCGGAATGCTGTTAATGTTCCGAGTGTTGATCCAAAAGTGCTTTCCATCCTTAGTCCTTATATGGCACTGGGCGAAAAGCTGGGAATTTTTATGAGCCAGTGGATTCCCAACCGAATTGACGAGCTGGTTATCTATTTCTCAGGAAAAATCAATGAATATGATACAAGCCCGCTGACCCGTGCTGTTTTAAAGGGATATTTGCGAAAAGTCGCTGGCAAGGAAGTCAACGAGGTCAATGTCATGTTCTTGATCAACACCCTCGGCATCAATGTCAAAGAAGTCAAAATGAGTAGTGCCGGAGAGTTCACCGAGATTATTGGCATTGAAGCCAAAACTAATGGACTTATCTTTCAAGCTGCCTCAACTTTCTATGGGAAGTCACACAGACTTGTGCAACTCAATTTCAATCCCATTGAAGCCTCTATGGAGGGAATTCTTCTATTGCTCGAAAACAAAGATAGGCCAGGAATCGTTGGCAAAGTTGGGACCATCCTTGGAGAACATGCCGTCAATATTGCAGCGATGTCTCTTGCCCGAGCAAAGGCCCAAGAAAAGGCAATTAGCATACTCAACTTGGACAACATACCTAGTCCCGAAGTCTTAGCTCAGATACGCAATACGGAGGATATTTATAATGTGAGGTTAATTTCTCTATGATTTTCTTTGTTCTTTAAAAGGAAAAATGCTAGAGTTTTCTTGTGAAACGTATCGCAAGATTATTATGCGTCCTTTTCTTTGTAAACTTTCCCTTTTTGCTTCCTGCAGCCAATACGCAGAAAAGTGATCCTGAAGTTTCACAAGCTAAAAAAATTGAAAAGAAACCAAAACCTATTCCTATCAAGCCTGCGCCAGAAAAGGCAAAAAAAGCCCCTACCCTTCTCCCTCCCCGGGCTACGGGCATTATCCCTGAAGGGATAAGACAAGGGCCTCAACTTATTAATCCATTGGCTCCAAAAGAAATGGGATATGGACAAAGGTTCATGGCAAAGGATCCAAGACAGCCTCACCCTACGTGGACAATCAATAGCACAGAGGTCATGACTCCTGGAGGAGGACTGGAACTATTTACATGGGAGTGGTAAAAAAAATTTGCATTAAGCGGGTTTACGAAGAGCCTTCTGCACAAGATGGCTACAGGATCCTTGTTGATAGGTTGTGGCCGAGGGGAATGCACAAAGAACAATTAAAAATCGATTTTTGGGCAAAAGATTGGGCTCCTTCGGATGAATTGCGAAAATGGTTTACCCATGATCCTCAAAAATGGGAGGTATTTTCGAAAAAGTATGTAGAAGAACTTACCAGTAAAGAACATGCTATCAAAGAGCACTTAAGCAATTGTCCTTCCCCGACTGTTACTCTCCTCTACAGTGCTAAAGACACGGTGCATAATCAGGCAGTCGTTTTAAAATCTTTTATCGAAACAAAACTCAAAGATAATGCCTAGGCAGGATTAAGGAGCGAGTCGAGCAAGGAAACATCAAGCCTAGATATGTCAGCCGTTACAAAGACCGCTCCTTTGAAATCTGCACATGCCGTATACTCATTAGGAACGGCAACACATTTTATCCCTGCTTTCAATGCGCAACGTAACCCGTTCATAGAATCTTCTATGGCAATCACCTGTTCTGCTCCTAAGCCCAGCTCTTCTAGACATTTCCTATAAAGGGGGGAGTCTGAAGCTGTTTTCGTTCCAGCTCTTCTTCCTAGAATAGGATGGATATGAGGCCTTAATTCAGGCAGATGGCGAACAAGAAAGGCTTCGATTTGTTCTTCAATGGAGATAGATACAATAGCAATAGCTATTCTCTCCTCCAAGGCTTGCCCAATTAATTCCTTTATTCCTTCTCTTAGTCGTGCCTTATGGACATGTTTTTCAATATAAAGTTTTTTTTTCGTTTCCGCCCAAAGATACGATATTTTTTTTAATTCTTCTTCCCCTACCGAAGGATACAATTGTCTATAAGCATACTCCATCCTTGCTTGATTACCAGGCAATTCAAGGAGAGAGATAAATTCTTTCCAAGACCATTGGATAGGTATACTGAGTGTTCTAAATGCTTCATTGCAGGCAGGCAAATGAGCTTCCTTTTCGCTGAAAGCTATTGTTCCATCAAAATCAAAAATTATTGCTTTTAGCCTGCGCATGCACTTACTACTCTTCTAGCAATTCGAGAGGCACTTTTCAATGAACTCTGAAGATACAATGGATAGGTTTTGGGGTAACGTTGTTTCGATAATTTCTTTCTTGAAATGAGTTAGCTCTAACCCTT
This sequence comes from Methylacidiphilum sp. Yel, assembly GCF_004421185.1. Lineage (GTDB taxonomy): Bacteria > Verrucomicrobiota > Verrucomicrobiia > Methylacidiphilales > Methylacidiphilaceae > Methylacidiphilum. The sequence goes on from NZ_LXQB01000056.1 coordinate 33,852, forward strand.
GAAGCGCGCACCGTAAAAGGGAGCCTATATATTTATGGATAATGACCAGAACATTTTTCTGCTCGTCATTTTCTTTATAAATAGCAAAGATGGTGCTAAGAATCCTCCTTTGTGCTCTAAACACATCTTCTTTACTGCCAGGAACCAGAGGCACATTCCTTGGATCTTCAATCCATTGCAGATATAAAGAAGGTACTTGAGCAGAAAGTTCTAAAATAGTTTTCCCTTCCCACTCCCCCATATCTATTTCCAATAGACCATCTCTTGTTTCGTAGGGTACATGCAGAGCAGTGGCATAAATTGCAGCTGTCTGCCTTCCTCTTATTAAAGGACTCGAATAAATCTTACCAATCTTCAATGCTTCCAGCAAGCCGATATTCGTTTTTGCTTCTTCAATCCCAATTTCACATAAAGGAATATCCGTCCGACCCTGAATTCTGTGCTCTAGATTCCAAGCGGTCTTACAATGCCGCGCCAAATAGAGATTTCCCATCTTATTAAAAAATATAATCCTTTAGACATCAAGGACTTGTCCAGTAACCGTTCCGTCAGACTTATTCCTTTCTACTACCACAGGTTCGAAGCTGACTTCCTGCTTCCCCGAGGCTGGTTTCACTTGGGTCTTTCGGTCCGAGCCAGAGCCTTCCTCTCCACAGGCTTCACATTCAGCCGGCCTGAGCCGTAGAGCCGCTTAGGGCGGCCAATCCATACGCCAAAAGATTCCTGGCCGAATTTACGTCTCGGTCGTGTGGGGTTCCACAGTCCGGACAGGTCCAAAGCTGACTATCTTACGAGACATGCTCAAAATACATATCTTTGCGCAAGAAAGTGCAACTTACATTGAAGCTCTTCAAGCCCTATTGTAGTTTTCTTAAGGATCGAATGGCAGCTTCCATAACCTTCTCAGCAGTAATACCAAACTGCTGATAGATCACTTTATAGGGTGCCGAGGCTCCGAAATGATCTAAGCCTACTACCTCTCCATCAAGCCCAATCCATTTGTTCCATGCGAGGGTCGCTCCTGCTTCCACCGCTACCCTAGCCCGAATCCGTGATGGAATCACCTCTTCGATATACTGCGTAGGCTGTCGAAGGAATAGATCCCAAGAAGGCATAGAAACGACTCTTGTGGGTATTTGTTTTTGCGCCAGTAATTTTTGAGCTTCCAAAGCAATATGTACCTCTGAACCAGTTCCAATCAAAATGACCTGAAAGTCAGCCATATCAGAAAGTACATATGCTCCATATCTAGCTCCGGAACTAGGGGCATAGTTGGATCGATCAAGTACAGGCAACGCTTGCCGGGTCAGGATCAAGGCAGTTGGCCCATCGGTTTTTTCTAAAGCTACTTTCCAACCTTCCACTGTTTCTGCGGCATCACAAGGTCTGAATACCGTCATATTCGGTATGGCTCGAAGTGCGGTCAGCTGTTCGACAGGCTGATGGGTTGGCCCATCCTCCCCTAACCCTATGCTATCATGAGTGAAAATGTAAATCACAGGCAGTTTCATCATTGCAGCTAATCTCATGGTGGGCCTCATGTAATCCGAAAAGATAAGGAAGGTCCCTCCATAAGGCCTTATTCCCTTATGCAAAGCCATCCCACTCATTATTGCTGCCATCCCATGTTCTCTGACTCCATAGTGGATATACCTGCCTGCATAATTCCCTTTTGTAATATCCTTTGCTTCTTTCGGTTTGGTGTTGTTTGAAGGAGTCAAATCAGCGGAACCTCCTATAAGGGAGCCAACTTTAGAGAAGATGGCATTAATAACACTTCCAGAAGCAGCCCGTGTAGCAATCGGTTTATCTAAGGAGAAGGTTGGCAAATCTTTATCCCACCCTTCCGGTAGCTCATTCTTTAATGCTTTCTCTAGCTCTAAAGCCTCTTTTGGATACTTTTTGGAATAGCTCTCATAGAGCTTGAGCCACTGTTTTCTTCTTTGCTTACCTTTTTGAGCAAAAGCACAAAAATACTCTTTTACTTCCTCAGGGACATAGAACGAAACATTAGGAGGTAACCCTAGTCTTTGCTTGGTTAATCTCACCTCTTCTTCCCCTAAAGGTTCCCCATGCGCTTTTTCCGAATCCTGCTTATGCGGGCTGCCATAACCAATATGAGTTTTGGCAATAATCAGATGAGGCTTATCCATGCTCATCTTCGCCCTTAAAAATGCCGCTTCCACCTGTTTGCGGTCATTGCCATTGATCTGCTGGACCTCCCATCCATATCCAAGGAACCTTTCTTGCACATTTTCGCTGTAGGCAAGCGAGGTATGCCCATCTATTGTAATGCCATTGTCATCATACAATACAATAAGCTTGCCCAGCCCCAGATGCCCAGCTAAGGAACAACTTTCATGAGAAATCCCCTCCATTAGATCCCCATCGCTGGCAAATACATAGGTCCAATGGTTAAAAAGCTCTATATCAGCTTTATTATACCGGCTTGCCAAAATTCTTTCAGCCAAAGCCATCCCTACAGCATTGGATATCCCTTGGCCTAAGGGACCAGTCGTTGTCTCTACTCCAGGGGTGTGTCCATATTCGGGATGTCCTGCTGTTTTTGAACCAAACTGCCTGAAATTTTTTAAATCCTCTAAAGTCAGACCGTACCCACTTAAGAAAAGCAAGCTATAGAGCAGCATAGAGGCATGTCCGCAGGATAGAACGAACCGATCCCGATCAGGCCAATCGGGTGCTTCAGGATCAAAAGATAAAAACCTTGTCCAAAGCACTACAGCTGCATCGGCCAGACCCATAGGCGTTCCTGGATGCCCTGAATTTGCCTTCTGAACAGCATCCATAGACAACCCCCTAATCACATTGACAGCTAGTTGCTCTAGGGCTTCATCTTGAAGTAAATCCTTTATTGTGCGATCCATGATCTTATCCATTGCGCTTGATCTCCGTGTTAATTTCCTTAAGGCTCAACTCTCTTTGCCTTCTAATCCTAGAAAGCGCATCGACTGGGGGAGCAAAAGGAATAGTAGCATTCTCATCATACGCTCTCAACAAATGATAGGCAAGAAGCAATTGAGTTAAAGCCAAAGGATGGCTATGTTTAATCTCATTTCTATCCAAATATCTCCCTAATCGATCCAGATTGAGTGGCGGCACCCCTTTAGGAAGATGATTCCAGATCGTTTTTTCTAATCTTAAGGCCTCTTCTTCTGGAACATTCCCATCAATCTCAAGAATATCCACTGGCTTCCCCATGTCTCTACCCAGTTCAAGCCGTATTCCAGAATTTTCAGCCCGATTATCAATAAGATACGAAAAATCGGGATGAGGAATGGTAGGCCGCAAAACAAGTCTTGTATTCAAATGCCCATCTATTTTTGCAGGATCCACTCCTTTGGGAGGATAAAATGTAACGATAATATCTGCAAACTCTCGTTGCGGTCGAATATAAGCTTCAGAGTCGGGTTCTCTTTTGACCAACTCTTCGAGCACCTGCTCTGCTGTATAGCCCCTTTTGGTCGTATCCCTCTTTATTTTCCAAATTCTGCGGAGTTCTTCAGGAGGATTTAAGTAGACCTTGACGTCATAAAATTGACGCATGATTCGAGTATAGAAGCCAAGCAACCCTTCCACGATGATAAATTCTTTGGGCATAATATATTCAGGACGAACAAGGGTGCCATTAGAATGATCGTACACTGGCTTTAAAATAGGCAGTCCATAATGGAGCCTTTCTAGGTGTTGCTCCATGATGTCTAAATAATTACAATCAGGATGTAAAGCTGTGATGCCAATCTGAGCTCTTTCTTTCCGATCATACTTATGATAATCATCTGTACAGATATGGGTCACTCGATCAGCACCTAAGAGGTTCACTAATCCACCTGTTAACGTGGATTTCCCCGCCGCACTATCTCCCACAATTCCAAGCATTATTGGCCGTCGCATAGAATTAGATCAAGACTTGGTTATTTCTTTCTCTTCTTTTGGTTGATTTTCTTGAAAGACTCGACTCTGTCGAATATCGGACACATCGATTCTCATCAGTTCGCTCGCAGGGATTTTCCCCCCTTTTTCGATCAGACGAGCCGCTTGACGAAGTTTAAATCGATCTATGGCATTTCTAACGCTTCGGGCGTTAGCAAAGAGTGGTTGTTGCATTCGTAGTCTTAAATATTCCTCAAAGGCCTTTCTCGATGCATCATCAAACGTATACATCTGCTGCTTTAGCATAAGTTCAGCAATTGCCATCAGCTCTTCAAAAGTATAACTTGGGAATTGGATATGATGTGTGATTCTGGATCTTAATCCAGGATTCATCTGGAAAAAAAGCTCCATCCTGTCCTGATAACCAGCAAAGATCACCACAAGATCTTTCCGGTTATTCTCCATGGCCTGCAAAAGTATTTCTATAGCCTCTTGACCATAATCCCTTTCGCTTTCAGGACGGTATAAAGCATAGGCTTCATCAATAAAAAGAACCCCACCCATTGCCCGCTTAATCACTTCTTTTGTCTTAGGGGCCGTATGACCAACATATTGACCGACAAGATCTTCTCGTGTTGCCGATACTAAATGTCCCTTTCTAACATAGCCTAGTCTATGTAAAATCTTACCCATCTTCATCGCAACAGTCGTTTTGCCCGTACCAGGAGGACCCGTAAAAGACATATGTAAGGAAGGAGGTTCAGTAATAACTCCAGCCAATTCTCGAAGCCTTTGGACCATCAGAAAAGAAGCAATCTCTTTGACCCTTTGTTTAACTGGCTTTAAACCAATCAACTCCTTTTCAAGATCATTCAACACATCATCGATCCGAAACTGAGTTAATTGTTCTTCCACATCGACGATTATAGCAGTCTCAACACCCTCCGTAGAAACAAACGCTTCTTTTTGCTGAACCTCCATCACTTACCTCTTTTTGGGTTGACTTCAGGAGCTTGACGATAAAACGCTAAGGTTCAATACCGTTGACCTTTTGGCTTATCCAACGCATAAGCCTTAAGCCGGTACTTCTGCTGCCTATCTTCCCATTCCATTCTATCTAGTTCAAAACCAGGCTCTTCTTTCGGCCGGTTACAAATAAAACTGATCATGGTCGATTGATAGCCCTGCTGCCTGTTATAGCCACTAATCCTAATATAATGGTTTGGAAAAGCCTTTCGGCATTCATTTAACTCCTGCATGACCGCCGCCGGATCTTTTATATCAAAAAGAGGCAATCCCCACATATCCCAATAAGTATTCCGCGGATGAGGATCGTCGGTATATTCAATCATGATCGACCATCCCTGATCAATAATATATTGAACCTGAGCAGCTATTTCTTCATCAGTAAAGTCAGGCAGATAAGAAAACGTACCCTGGGTAATTCTCATAATCGTTATCCTTTAGTTATTAAGTTTTTAAACCTCTACAGTCGGCATCGCCACTGCATCAGGCACATCAGTCGATTCAAATTCAAAGCTAATATCCTTCCATGTTTCAATAGCCTTCGCTAGTGCCGGGCTCCACCGACAGGCCTTTTCAAGAATTTCTGGCCCTTCCCTAAGGATGTCTTTGCCTTCATTTCTTGCTTGCACCATAACCTCAACAGCTACGCGGTTAGCTGTCGCCCCTGCAGCAATCCCATCCGGATGCCCAATCGTCCCACCTCCAAACTGCAGGATGGTATCTTCACCCAGATACGATAAGAGTAGATGCATTTGGCCGGCATGGATGCCACCAGATGCCACCGGCATGACCCCTGGCATGGAAGCCCAATCCTGTTCAAAATAAAGCCCAAGCATTGGGTCGGGTTCTGTATACTGTGTCCTTAATGTCTTATAATAGCCTTGCACCGAATGAAGATCTCCCTCTAGCTTTCCCACTACCGTGCCTGCATGGATATGATCCACTCCTGCCAACCGCATCCACTTGGCGATTACTCTAAAATTCACTCCATGGGTTTTCTGTCTAGTATACGTACTATGCCCGGCACGATGGAGATGAAGTAAGACCCCATTCTTTCGACACCACTTAGCCATCGATTGGATCGCTGTAAATCCTGCGGTTAAGTCTACCATGATAATCACACTGCCAAGTTCCTTGGCAAACTCAGCCCTTTCATACATCTCTTCCATAGTAGCCGCTGTCACATTTAAATAGTGGCCTTTAATTTCCCCAGTATGTGCCATAGCCTTATTCACAGCTTCCATACAGAAAAGCCACCGGTCTCTCCACCGCATAAATGGCTGGCTATTGATGTTTTCGTCATCCTTTGTAAAATCGAGTCCTCCCCTCAGAGCTTCATAGACAACCCTTCCATAATTCTTAGCAGATAATCCCAGTTTGGGTTTTACAGTGGCTCCAAGCAGTGGCCTGCCATATTTGTTGAGATACTCTCTTTCCATCATGATCCCATGGGGAGGTCCATGAAAGGTCTTTGTATAATGAGGTGGAATCCTCAAGTCTTCTAATCTTAAAGATTTTAGAGCTTTAAAGCCAAAGACATTGCCGATGAGGGACGAGGACATATTGGCTATTGAACCTTCCTCAAACAAGTCTAGATCATATGCAATAAAAGCAATATATTGGTTAGTTCCAGGGACTTTTTCTACTCGGTAACATTTGCCTTGATAATGCTCATAGGCAGTCAATCTGTCTGTCCATACTACTGTCCATGTCGCTGTAGAAGATTCCCCGGCCACAGCAGCCCCAGCTTCTATGGGTTCTACTCCTTCCTGAGGTACAAATCGAAATGCCGCTAAAATATCCGTATCCTTTGGTACGTAGTCAGCGTTATAATAGCCCATCTCCGCATAGGGAGTCACCCCCGCAGACCACCTGTTCTTTTTTGCTCCAGCTTTTCCATCACCTGCAACTGTCATTTCTTACTCCTTTTTTTGCTTCTTTTATATTTTAAGAATAAATTACCAAAAGAAAAATCCAAAAAGATGATTTAAAAAGATTTTTCTATCTTTTGAATGGTATCTGCATCCATTTTTTCCTGAAAGTTGGAAAAATCACCAAAAGCTAAAAGGCTATAGAGTGTATCCATTGCGATATTCTTTGTCAATGTAGAATTTAAATCTGGCAGTTTTGATTTTCTCAGCTCTTTCCACTCTATTACAGTAGGTGCATAAAAGAAATCCCCAAATCCAGCTTGATCAAATTTTTTCTGTAATCCTTCTCCATCGATCCTCTCAAATTCAGGAGTCTTTCGTAACTCTAGAAGAAATTCAACAAACTGCGGCTCAACCACAAAAAGACGCTCAAGCTGCTTTCTGCCAACTTTATTCAATACCTCTTCTTTTAAATGTAGCTCTTGCAGATAACTCTTCTGCTGCTGAGAAATGATATTTGCAGGAGGCACTTCTTTTTGTTCCAAGAAATCTTTGAGAGCTTTGTATGGAGCAGTGTAGACATCACAGCCAGCTGTAAGGGGAAATGTTTGCCACCGGCGCATGCTAGCCACAATATTTAAAGTTTGCACTCCGTGGGCACTCCTTATGTTTCGAAGCTGTCGTTGAGCCTCCAATACCACATGCTCTCCTAATAAATCTGACTCTAGCCCTTGACTGAGCCGACCGATAAACACGTTACTGCGGTGTGGATTTGCCAGTAGAGCCGCTGCAACAACTTGCCTTGCCGAAAAAGTTGCCGTAAAATTAACGGCAATACCCGCTTTCTCTAGCTCCCGAGCTATCACAAAACAGTGGGGGAAGTGCGGTGTAAAAGGAACTTTGACAAAACAATTGGGATTGCTAGTGTGCAGACACCACCCCGCTCTAAAGGACTCTTCCATGCTGGCAGCTAGTCCCGTATGCAATTCAAGGCTAATTTCCCATCTCCTATCCACTCCATATCTCTCGGTGGTTTCTATCCCTATTCTTCCATTAAGGATAGTATAAAGAATGCTAGCAGCTTTAGAAAGACTTAAGGAAGGAGTAGCCTTTTTTAGCTCTTTTATCCATGCTTCGAGGCTTTCCTGTGAACCTTCTCTGCAGAAGCTATCGAAAATTTTTGCTACAAGCGGCTGATTGGTAGTATTGCCATCGATTTCTGCATTGTAAACACACTGGTCTTGGTCTTCAGAAAAAACGACAAGATCTGAAAGTTCTTTAAAATCAGCGGTATCAACATAAATATGGCTGGTGCCCACTTTTTTGAGTGCCTGCAATAGAGGATGGGAAATATACCTGACTGCTTTTTTCAATCTGTTTTTACCTCGCACCCGTTCAATAATTTCAAGAGCCGTATTTTCTAAAGGTGTAAGGTAATCTGTAATATTTTTTGTTTTCATAGTTCTCCTTTTTCAGGGATAAGTAAACAGAATAGAAGAGGGTTAGGAAACACCCTTAAAAGAAGATACCCAGACAGAGCGACTAGAAAAGTAAATATTTCTTTTTTTCTTTATAGATTTCGAAAAGATATTATATAAATTTTCATTTGCATTTTTAACTATCTTCCATTTTAGTTAGATTCTTCAATTTGGACTTATGAAAGCAATCATACAAACAGGGGGAAAGCAATACTGGGTGAGTGAAGGAGAACAATTCCCAATCGAATTGCCCCGTCAGCAACCTACCCAAGAGAATACGATTAAAATAGAGGAAGTTCTCTACGTGGAGGATGGGAAAAGAAGGCAAGTCGGTACTTCCTTTGTTCCTGGTGCCTCGGTTGAATTAGAATGTATCTCTGAAATAAAGGCACCTAAGGTTGTGGCCTTTAAATTCCGTCGCAGAAAAGGCTACCACCGAACCGTGGGTCACAGACAAAAACTTTTACTTGTCAAAGTTAAAAAGATCCATTATCCAGCTGACAATCAGTAACCCTTTACACCTGGAGAGGTTTTTATGGCTCACAAAAAAGGTCAAGGCAGTACAAGAAACGGTAGAGATAGTCATAGTAAAAGACTAGGCATAAAAGAATACAGCGGAGAAATTGTTAAAGCTGGCCATATTCTTTTACGACAGCGGGGAACAAAATTTCATCCAGGGAAAAACGTTGGCATAGGAAGAGATTTTACCCTCTATTCCCTTGTGGACGGCAAGGTTTTTTGGGATGGACAAAGAAGAGTGGTTCATGTCAAACCGCTGAGGGAACTCACTTGATCCCATCCTTTCTACCTTTTTTTCCTCTTTTTTTTGCTATAGTATTATAAAACCTCATTAATTGATTAACATGTTTACTGATTATGTGCGGATTTTAGCCAAAGCGGGAAAAGGAGGTAATGGCTGCGTTAGCTTTTGTCAAGAAGCCTTTCGTCCTCATGGAGGGCCCGATGGCGGAGATGGCGGTAAAGGGGGTGATGTTATCTTAAAAGTCAACCCTCAAGTTTCGGATCTAACCCCATTCTTCTTTTCCCCACACCAGTTTGCAGAAGATGGGCAAGCAGGCAAAGGCAAAAAAAGAAAGGGGAGAGATGGGAAAAACCTTGAGCTAGAGATACCTCCAGGAGTTGTTGTTTACCGGCTACCAGCAGACCACCTGCTCCATTCCTCCACAGACCTCTTGCCTATTCCCAAACCCGGAGAGCCGATGGATAAAATGGTCGAACTGCTGGAACCTGGCATGCGTTTTATCCTTTGCAAAGGGGGAAGAGGCGGAAGAGGTAATTTTCAGTTTCGAAGTCCTATCAATCAAGCTCCACGCTATGCAGAGGAAGGAGAGGAAGGGGAATCAGGCCAGTTTCTTCTCGAACTAAAAACTATTGCTGATATCGGGTTTTTGGGAATGCCTAATGCAGGCAAATCGACGTTACTTTCTAAGATTTCGAGTGCAAAACCAAAAATAGCGCCCTATCCTTTTACTACAATCAGGCCTCATGTAGGCATCGTTAGTTATGAGGATGGTTTAAGAATTTCCTTTGCCGATATTCCAGGACTCATCCAAGGAGCGCATTTAGGAAAGGGTCTTGGATTTTACTTTCTTAGACACATAGAAAGATCCCGTATCCTCGTCTATGTGCTTGACCTTGCTGATCAGATGACAGACTCAATATCTGTCTTCTACATGCTGCAGGAAGAAATTGAAAAATATAATAAAAAACTATTAGAAAAGCCTTTTATTGTTGTGGGAAACAAGATAGATCTCCTACCTATTGATAATGCCAAACAACAAGCCTATGTGTTTGAACAAAAAACTGGCTATCCATTATTGCCCCTATCCGCTCGCGAAGGCAGCGGGATCCATCAGTTCCTACAACAATGTCGAGAAATGGTCTTATTAGCAAGACAATCATTTCCTTCTTCAAAAATCGAGCTTTCTACCTTACAATAAAGCAGTTGCTCTTTAAAATATGACAGAAAGAATCTCCACCGGCTTAATCCTTTATGGACTAACCCTCCTCATTCTTGGGTTCGTAGGGTATTTGTCTAATCCCCAAAAAGCTAAAACTTCTCTTTTCAGTGGAGGAGGCATGGGCGTTCTTTCTATACTCCTTGGCTACTTTTCTAAACTGCCTTTGGTATTACCTATTTCTTTTATCCTTATTATCCTCTTTAGCCTTATGTTATTGTGGAGAGCAGTCATAACTTGGAAATTGGTACAAGCTGGAAACAAAAACAAACTCTTTGCTGCTTCTCTTCTTTCCATAATGCTCTTCATCTCTCTGTTAACACTCGGCTACCTATACATAGCCCAAAAATAAAATGGTTTTTCATCTTAGAGACTAAAGTTAAGGACTTTTTTATCAGTTCTCTCAAAATATCTTTTGATTAAAAAAAGCCATTTATAGCATTTTTTTAGCCAGCACGGCTATATGCCACATTGCTGCCATTTCCTAAAGCTTCCAATTCAGCTCTTTTTCTTATTATAAGTCTTCTCCTTTTGATCATCTCTTTGAAAAGGGTTCCATTTGAAATGTTTTTAATCTGTTAAAGCCGTTCTGTCAGACTTACTCGTTCCTGCTCAGAGAGGAACAAAGCTAACTTCCTGCTTCACAGAGGACAGTTTTACCATCGTCATGCAACGCCGGCCAGAGCTTTTTTCTCCACCGGCTTCACATTTGGCAGAACTCGCCATAGGGCCGTTTAGGACGGACAAACCATGCGTCATGATATTCTTGGCCCCATTCACCTCCCGGTCGTGGATGCTTCCACACTCCGGGCATACCCACTGGCGAATGGTCAGCGGCAGTGTTTCCTGGACCCTCCCCCATGCCGAACAGCTCTTGCTGGACGGAAACCAGCGACCAGCGACAAGCACCAAACCACCGCGCCTTTCTGCCTTGTATTCCAGTTGTCGCCGAAACTCGAAGAAACCCATGTCGGATAGAAAGCAGGCAAGATTACCGGTTCTTCTCCATGCTGCCCACTTTCAGCTCTTCGACAAGCACGCGGTGAAATCATCGCCTGAGCCGTGAGGTGAGCTTGTGTAAGCCCTCCTGCCGGATGTTGGCAATACGGGCATGGAGCTTGGAGAGTCGGACTCTGGCCTTTTGGGCACTTCCCGATATGGGCAACCGCAAGCCTTTGGGAATCGTTGTGTGGTCCGCAAGGCCCAACGTCTTCCTGGCCCCCTGGTGTTTACGCAAGAGACTGCAAGACAGTCGCCCCAATCGCTTGAGCAAGGCCCTGTGCGGCTTGGGACCGATTACCTTTTCTCCTTGTGGAGAATGTTGCCATGGCCGATACCCCCAAATCCACCCCGGTCGCGCCTTAGTTTTCAGCGGGATGCAGGGGGATAGCGTCGGCAGCGGG
>NZ_LXQB01000057.1:0-3146 GCF_004421185.1 Methylacidiphilum sp. Yel
TATTTTTATTGGATTTCAATTGTTCTTTTCTGTTCATACATAATTATACTACACATAGCTATAATTTATCGCCTTATATCCCCATGCCTGAAGGCAGGGGCATTACGGCGATGGATGGTAAACAATGTATAAGAGGGTTTTAATGCTATGCTTTTGGCACTAAGTTTATTTGAATAGACTCTTCTATAGATAGATCCAACGACGCCAGAGGAAAAAAAGGATCAAACACAAAAAAACGAACAGGAAAAAAAAATTACGTCTATCTTTCTTCTTTTTAGCTTTATGGTAAAAAGCTGCGGAGCGGATTTCAGATCTTAATAGATATTCTCTGAACTCTTCTTCGTCTTTTCCCAAATGCATTTTTTACGACTCCCTTCGCTATTTCTTAAGGATCCATATCACCATGCCAGCCAACAGGACTAAAATAAGGGGTAAAGAATAGGCAAAACCGCTCATAACCTTATTCCAGAAGCGAAAAGGAACTTCTTCTTCCTCTTCCAGTTCTTCTTCGATCGCCAGTCTTTCATTTACACTACCGACTTTGTCTCGATACTGCGCATAAATGGTTTTTGCTTGTTCAACGGTTACAAGAGCCTTATTCAACTCATCTTCCAAATTCATGGGATCCCAACTTGCAGGTTGAATGGATTCTATGGCTTTTAGCTGGTCGCTAAATTGGGAATGGATGGTCTCAATTTCTTCAAGCTGTCTTTTCAGTTCTCCAGCTTGTCTTTCTAGCAGCACAAGCCCTCTGGTTAGCAAATCAACAGCCGTCCGATGATCTTCTTCAAAAGTCCTTTGCTTTTGCCGTAATTCTTCTAGCTGTTTTTTTTGTCGCTCAATTTCCTCTTTTCTTCTCTCAAGATCGAGAAGAATTTCTTGAGCCTGTTGAACTTTAATATTCAGATCATCTATGGAAAAACGATTTTCACTATCATCGTTCACGGTTTCCTCCATAGGATGTAAGCAAAAGAAGACTACTCCTTTTTTTTTGATTGGCCAAAAGAACCTACAAAGCACCCGATCGGTTTTCTTTTCAAATATTCCTAGTATTATCCACTAAAAAAAGATCTGTCAAAAAGAATCAGAAAGAATTCTTTTTTGTTTTTTAAAAATCCCTCCATTAGGAAAATAAGCTTAGAGACAAAGCGTAATGGTCCGTCTTAATTTCCTTTTTAATTGAAAGACAGGGATTTTATAGTTAGAATGACTGTGTGATTGCTCCAACTGGCTCAGTTCCCTTCACCACATTTCTATACAATCGCCACATTGAGCTTGGGGCATACATGGGAACCTATAGTGGATGGTGGATGCCGATTTATTATACTTCAGCCATACAAGAACACCAAGCCGTCAGAGAAAATTCAGGCATATTCGATCTCTGTCATATGGGGCAATTCTTTGTTGAAGGGCCTAAGGCGATGGAATGGCTAAATGGAATTTTAACCAACGACTTATCCCTTTTAAAAGACTCAGAAAGCCAGTATCATTTAATCCTTTCGGACAGCGGTGGGATTATTGACGATCTGATCCTTTACCGGATTGGTTCCTCTTCTTATCTATTAGTAGTGAATGCCTGTGCATCAGAAAAAGATTATTCGCTTTTGCATGGTTATCTTCCTTTTGGGGATGTTAGCTTGATTGACAACCGTCGAAAATGGGGTTGCATTGCTATACAAGGACCAACATCCTGGAATGTACTCAAAGAGGTGTTTTCTCTGGATACCATTCCCAAGCACACGATAAAAAAAATCATTTTTGATAAAGAATTTTTGTATATTGCTGCCACAGGGTATACAGGAGAAGAGGGAGCTGAACTATTTTTCCCTGGTAAGATCGCCCGGCTACTATGGGATCGTTTACTGGAAGGTGGTAAACCCTATGGATTATTACCCTGCGGCCTAGCCAGCAGGAATATTCTTAGGCTTGAAGCCTCCTTACCATTGAATGGAGTCGATCTTAGAGAAGATAAAACTCCCTGGGAAGCTGGTTTAAGTAAAGCTGTTAGTCTTTCAAAACCCTATTCTTTCCCAGGGAAAGCTGCTCTGGTCTTATTGAAGGACTCTTTTCAAACCCTCCTTGTTGCTTTTGTAGCCTGCGAAGAGACGTCGCCTCAGCCCAAAACAGGTTCTCCAATTTTTTTTAAAGGCCAAAAGTGTGGCGAGGTAACAAGCGGCATATGGTCTCCTTCCCTAGGAAGGACAATCGGTATGGGATATGTCCATAAATCATATGCTATCATAGGCAACAAAATTGAAATAGAAATTAGGAACAAACTCTATCCATTTGAAATCCGGAAAAAACCCCTTTACAAAAGACCTACTATTCATCGATAGTAGGGTTTATTTTTTTTAGTTCCATGAACATTCCAAATGATCGCTTCTACACAGAAACCCATGAATGGGTTATGGTCAGTGGGGATGTTGCTACCGTAGGCATTACAGACCACGCCCAAAGAGAACTATCTGATATCGTTTTTATAGAACTACCAAAAGTGGGAGAACGAGTCAGTCAAAAATCAGTAGTCGGCGTCATTGAATCGGTCAAAGCAGCCAGCGATCTTTATGCACCGGTCAGTGGAGAAGTTCTGGAAATTAATTCACAGTTGGCTGATCAGCCCTCATTGATCAACAGCAATCCCTATGGAAAAGGATGGCTATACAAGCTCCGAATCATAAATCCTCAAGAACTCAATGACCTCAAGGATGCCGATGCGTATAGAGAGCTATTAAAAAATAAGGAACTATAAAGTTTCTTAAAGGCTTGAACAGTTTCTATACAAATTGCTTTTTCCTTCTCATAAATGTACATTCTAAAAATGTCGCGCAAGCTTGTCAGCATTCAAGAGGCCGCCGAGTTCTTAGGGATTGCGCCGCAAACACTACGACGCTGGGAGCGCGAGGGCAAGCTCCTACCCGATGAACCCACAGCAGGTGGGCGGCGACGCTACGACCTTGCGCAGCTTCGGCTAGACCAATTTCATGCGCTGGAGAAGGTATGCCACACCATCGCCTATGCTCATGTGTCCAGTCACGACCAGAAGGACGATCTGGAAGGGCAAAAACAGGTTCTTGAGCTGTTCTGTGCCCGGCAAGGCTGGACATTCGAGCTGATCGCGGACCCGGGTTCTGGCATGAACTACCACA
>NZ_LXQB01000057.1:3173-3563 GCF_004421185.1 Methylacidiphilum sp. Yel
CTGACGGGCTTTGGGGCGGAACTTGTGTTCGCCATCTGCGAGGCAAAAAACCTGGAAGTGGTCATCCACAACCAGGGTGAGGACAGGGCCTTTGAAGAAGATTTAGCCAAGGACGTGCTGGAGAGCATCACGGTGTTCAATGCACGGCTCTACGGTAGTCGCTTGGGCAAGAACCAGAAACTGCTGGATGGTGTCCGGAAAGCCGTAGAGGAATCTCAGGCATGATCGTCGCCCATAAAATCGCGCCTGCCCCGAACAACCAGCAGGCGACCTACTTCGCCAAGGCGGCGGGTAGGGTGCGGTTCGCCTACAACTGGGCACTGGCCCAGTGGCAGAGGCAATATGCGGCGTCGAAAGCAGACCATAGCCTACCCAAACCTTCGCAGCAGT
>NZ_LXQB01000058.1 GCF_004421185.1 Methylacidiphilum sp. Yel
AGTTCATGCCAGAACCCAGGTCCGCGATCAGCTCGAATGTCCAGCCTTGCCGGGGGCACAGAACAGCTCATGAACCTGTTTTTGCCCTTCCAGATCGTCCTTCTGGTCGTGACTGGACACACGGGCATAGGCGGCAATGGTGCGGCCTACCTTCTCCGGCGCATGAAATTGGTCTGGCCGAAGCTGCGCAAGGTCGTAGCGTCGTCGCCCACCTGCTATGGGTTCATCGGGTAGGAGATTGTCCTCGCGCTCCCAGCGTCGCAGTGTTTGCGGTGCAACCCCAAAGAATTCGGCGGCCTATTGAATGCTGACTAGCTTGGGCGACAGGTTTAGAATGTACATTTATGAGAAGGAAAAAGTAACTTGTATAGAAACTATTCAAGCCCTACTTAATTCGGAGCTTCCTGATCCTATATGTATAGGGTCAAGTGCCAATCCTAGTAGGGGATATGATCCTACCCATTGGTTAATATTGGAATTGAAGAAAAAGATGCATTGGTTACATTGGGTGTTGCCATTGTTTTATCCTTCTGTTAGGATTTTTCTTTTAAAACTGCCAAATGTCACTCGACTGCACAAAAGAAGATACCGTTTTCTACTGGTTCCAGAAGATCATCAAGGGTGCCTTTATTAACCTTAAAGGCTTCTGTAAATAGGGAAATAAGTCAGTTTTTTCCCTATATTTTCAATTTCCATTTCCTTATTTGGATCTAGATAGTCCACTTTCCATTCTTCCTTGGTACGGAAAAGCTCAGTTGTGAGTTGTTTAAGCTGAGAAAGACTGGTTCTTCAAACCTCTTCGCCAAAGAGTCAAGAAAAACAGTCGAAATTTTAGAATGATACATTTTAATAACCATCTCCACCTTTTAAATCACTCTGCCATTGAATATTACAATTGTCTCTTACGTATTTCTCTAAAGATCTTTGCTTTAACATTTAACTAGTCTTTTAAACATCAATAGATTATAAAAATATTTTTAAAAAACCCATTTTTTTCTTTACGAGTGGATTGTAGAATACTATAAATGTCATCACATTAAATACTTCTTATGACAACATGAAGCTATTCTTTTATCCTTTTCTCGTATGGCTTTTCGGATGGATCTTTGGGTTATCTTCTCCTTCTTTTGCTGATTGTGGGCATGTGTGCAATAAAAACGCAGGTCGTTTTAAGTGTCCTGTAATGGAAAAAGAGGGCTATTCGGTGCATATGGATCTTTATACGCAAAAATCCATTTATCAGGGCCAAACCTTCTGTGATAATGTACCTGATCCGGGTCAAGCCACTATTGTTGTTGATTTAATCAGTGATAAAGCAAGAACGGCTTCCGTGGCTGTGAAGCTCTTTTCGGAGAATAACAAGCTGCTGAAGTCAGTGGCCTTTCAGTCGTATCCGAGTGGTACCATTTCCTTGCCTGTTTATTTAGGGAAAGGCAGGTACCGGTTGGAAGTGATTCTAAAGGATAAGCCAACAAACAATCAGCTTGCTTTTGATTTTCCCATTACGGTAGCAATAAAACCTTGGAATTATTACTTTGTGGAAAGCAAAATGGGTATTTTGCTATGGGCCACGAGTGTAGCCATGGTTTTAAGTTTCTCTTTATTTCGCCTGGATAGGGCTATAAGGCGTTAAACTCTGGAGGTTAGGGGATTCGAACCCCTGACCTTCTCATTGCGAACGAGACGCTCTACCAACTGAGCTAAACCCCCTCTTTCTATATATTCAATACAATCTAGTCATTAGAGAAAATGCAAGCAAAATAGAAAAGCTAAAGTAGAAGCAACATGATTGTTATTTTTCCTCTTTTGGCCGAAGGAGTGGAAAAAGAATGACATCACGGATTGATTCTTGACCGGTTAAAAGCATAGTCAATCGATCGATCCCCATTCCGATTCCTCCTGCGGGAGGCATACCGTACTCTAAGGCCAGAAGAAATTCTTCATCAATTTTCTGCTTTTCTTCTCCCACCTGTTTTTCAAGCCGTTCTCTCTGCACAATCGGATCATTTAGTTCGCTATAGCCCGGCGCCAGTTCCTGACCGTTAACGATCAGCTCAAAAACATCAACGAACTCTGGCTTCAGCTTATTTTGTTTGGCTAGTGGTACTAGATCTGCAGGCAGTTCTGTAACAAAAAGTGGACCGATTGTTCGAGCTTCGACTAATTTTTCAAAAAGATGTCTAGCAATATCACTTTCGGTAAATTCTTCTTTGGCTTCGATCTCAAACTCCATAGCAACCTTTCTTTTTTCTGCCTCATCTAAAGCAAACCAGTCTTTGCCAATGGCTTCGCTAAGCACCTCTCTGAACGGTTTTTGTGGCCACGGAGGGGTCAGATCTACCATTTTATTTTCCGCTAAATGCTTAGAGACTGGAAACTGCAGGGTACCAAAGACGCATTGGGCCACGTGTACAATGAGCTCTTCGAGCAGTTTTGCCATCGAGCGGTAATCTCCATAAGCACAATAAGCCTCTAGCATCGTAAACTCAGGATTGTGTTTTCTAGAAATGCCCTCGTTCCGAAAATTCCGGTTTAGTTCGAATACTTTTTCGAATCCTCCGACCAAAAGTCTTTTCAGATAAAGCTCAGGTGCGATTCTTAAATAAAGGGGAATACCAAGGGCCTCGTGAAAAGTTTTGAATGGATTGGCTGCTGCCCCTCCGGCTAATGTTTGCATCATAGGGGTTTCGACTTCTATAAAGCCTTTTTGGTGAAGAAAATGACGGATTTCTTTAATGATCTGGCTACGATTAAAGAACACTTTTTTGACTTCAGGATTCATTATTAAATCCAGATATCTTTGTCGGTATCTGGCTTCAACATCATGCAGCCCATGCCACTTGGATGGGAGAGGGCGTAGCGACTTTGAAAGAAGCTGCCAGCTTTTCACTCTGACGGTCTTTTCCTTTGTTTTTGTAAGAAAACACTCTCCTTCTACTCCAATAATATCTCCAATGTCCAAATGTTTTAGCTGATTGAATGCTTCTTGGCCAACTGATTGCGGATTGGCATAAATCTGCATTTTTGCGCTTTGATCCTGCAGATGGGCAAAAAAGCTTTTCCCCATATCCCTGATGGAAAGGATGCGGCCTGCGATCCGAACGGACACGTTCTCGACGAAAGTAGTAATAATGGCTTCAATCGGTTGGGTATCGGGATAAGGCCCTCCGAATGGATCAATTGCTTGGGATTTCCAATAGTTCAGTTTTTCCTTCCGCAGTCTTAGAAGTTCTGATTCTTGAGTTAAAGACATAATGGTTAGTTCCTCTTTTCTGAAAAGTTCTTCTATAATCTATTCTCCTCTGTATATACATCGTGTTCTGGCTGTTTCCTGAACGGTGATTTCATAAAGTCCAGGCAATTTATCCTGAAGCTTTTTCCAAAACCACCCAGCCATATTTTCTATGGTTGGATTTTGGAGTCCTTCAATATCATTCAAATAGCTGTGATCGAGCTGCTCGATCAAAGGAATAACAGCCTCGGAAATTTTGGCATGATCATACAGGATGCCTCGGCTAGGGTCTACTTCTCCTCGTACGGCCACAGTAAGCTTAAAGCTATGACCATGAATCCTACGGCATTTGTGGCCTTCGGGGAAAGAAGGTAAAGCCTGAGCGGCTTCAAAATCAAAGTCTTTAGATAATATTACTTGCATGCAAATTTTATGCTTGGTTCATTTTGGACAAATGCGCAAACAATCAATAAAATAGAAAGTAATCGATTTTTAAAAGCTTTTTGTGCAAAGTGTACCTATAAACGAGTGGAGTTCAAAAAGAAACGTCTATGGAATATACAGTTCTTGGCAAAACAGGTTTCAAAGTTTCAAGGCTAGGAATTGGAACCGCTGAAATAGGCTTTGAACATATGCAAACAGCAGCCGTTTCTGAGTTGCTGCTCTTTGCTTTGAATCATGGTATTAATCTCATCGATACAGCCCGGGGCTATGAACAATCTGAAGAGCTGATTGGCAAAACGGTTGCTCATCGAAGAAGAGATTTTATCCTTGTCACGAAGTGTGGCTATGGCGAGGTGGAAGGCAAAGAGTTTTTACCTCCTTGGTCTAAAGAAAAGATTGCGGCTTCAGTGGATCAGTCTTTAAAAAAACTGCGCACCGATCATATCGACATTATGCTTCTGCATACTTGTTCAAAAGAAATTCTGGAGAAAGGAGAAGCTCTGGAAGCTTTACTCGTAGCCAAAGAAAAAGGGAAAATAAGGTTTGTTGGTTATTCTGGAGACAATGAGGAGGCCATCTACGCTTTGAGCCTTCCTGAAATTGATGTATTAGAGATGAGTTTGAATGTGACCGATCAGAAGAATCTCGAAAAAGTTTTACCGGAAGCCAAAGCTAAAAATGTGGGTATTTTAGCAAAAAGACCCCTAGCCAATTGCCCTTGGAAGGATCCTACGGAATTGAGCCCTTCCTATGCTAGGGAGTATGGGGCTGAATACAGGAAACGGTTTGAGCAAATGCAACTAAAACCGGAAGATTTTGGCATAGAAAAAAAGGATTGGCCCAAGTTTTTCTTTCGTTTTGTACTTTCTTTTCCGGAAGTGCATTCGGTTATTGTTGGTACAACAAAGCTAGAGCATCTCTTTAAGAATATCGAAACGCTACAAGAAGGCCCTCTAGAGCAGTCGATACTCCAGAAAGTTAAAGAGGCTTTTTGGAAAGCCGAACAAAACTCTGCAAGCCCTTGGCTTGCGCAAGGGTAAGAGGGGAGAAGAGAGAGAGGCGTCTTTTTATGGCTTCGGCACGACTGATGATCAAAGTGTTAGCCAACGCAAAAAAAACTGAGGTGGTTGGCATGCATGGTGAATCGATTAAAATCAAGCTTTCGGCTCCACCCGTGGAGGGAAAAGCGAATGAACTGCTTCTTACTTTTCTTTCTGACCAGTTGGAAGTCCCCAAAGGGTTGTTACGTATTGAAAAAGGAGAAAAAAACAGGCTCAAAACAATTGTCATCGATGAATGGGTAAGGAAAGATAGCCCACAAGACTTTCTCCTGAAAGCAAAGGTGAGGTAACAGGAGGAGGAACGATGAGCGTTTGTTTTAGATGCTTTATTCTAAGGCAAAAGAAAATTTTCTGCTTCTTTTTTCTTCTCTTTTTAGTCTTTCCTTTTTCTTTAGTTTCTTCTCCACTAAAATTTACGCCTGAACTGAAGGATTGCCAGCTTTTTATAGAAGATGAAGAGGGGGTGCATCCAAAATACCCCTTCGTGATCAATGCGTACACGATCATTCCTCCAGATGCTCTGCTACGAGTGATTTATGTAAAGCCGCAGATGGATCTTCTTTCCGGTAACCCTCAAACAGTTGAAGGAGAAGGGGGAGAAAAAGGGGGATTAGCTGCAGCCGCTTCTCGGTCCACTCCGGCCTTAGAATCTGAAGGAGCATTCCATACGGATAGTCCTGAAGAAAAAGAGATGAAAATGATCCATCAGACAGTATGGAAGACAGGACTAGCGTTTTGCCAGGCTTTTGATTTTCTTGATGCGGATGATTTAAGAATTATCTTTCAAGAAAAAGGCAAAAAGTCTTTTAAGGATGAACCGGTTAGCTTTCCAGAAGGCATGATCCTTGCCCAAATCGATTCGAAGGTCTTTGTGGTAGCTCTAGAAGTGGGGGGAAAAGGCTACGAATACGGAATGAAATCTGGGGATCAGATCCTGGCTATCAATGATGTAGGGATTAATGGTGGTCTTTCTGATTTTTTGTCTCTGTATAGAAAAGAGAAATTTGGGCTTACTGGAGCTAAAAAATCGATACGTTTTCTTGTGTCAAGGCAAGGGGAAAGCAACCCCATAGTTGTGTCTATACCACTGCCTCCATCGCTTCAAGGAAGCATCCTGGATGAACCTTTTGTGACTGAGCCAGTTAAAAAAAGAAAGTGATATTTTTTCTGTTTAAAAATTAATATTTTTTTTCCTACCAGATATTACCAGTGAAATTGCATTATTGACACTCTTAAGAATTCATGGCATAAAATGCGTGCACATTCTAGAAGAGGAGAAAACATGCGAAAAAAAGAACATACCTTTTTATAATAAAACTTTGGCAATCATTTTTCCATGTTTATCGGTAGATTTTTATCCGTTGTTGTTTTTGTAGGCGTTGTTGTATCGGCAGTTTTTGGTCTTCTTATTGTCAAACAAAAAAATCAGTTCAAGGCTGAATATGCACGCACCTCTGAAGAGTTGAAGAAAACGAGCGAACAGCTAGAAGAATCAAAAGTCTTGCTAGAGAGGACTTCAAAACACTTAGAGGAGGTTAAGGCTGAACTTGCTCAGGAAAGAGAAAGAGCTCAAAAGCTTGATAACGATCTTAAAGAAACCCAAAGTCAACTTGCTGATCTCCAACAGAAATCGGAGAGCAGTTCATCGATGGCCAATCAGCATAAATCCGAATTAGATGCTCTGACAGCTAAGCTTGAAGAAGAAAAGAAAGCCAATCAGGAAGCCTCAGAAAAAATAGAAAACTTAGTCAAAGAAAAACTTGCTTTGGAAGATAGTATAGCTCGGCTGACCAATGAATTAAACAAGTTCAAGCAAGCCTCTCCTGCGGTTGCACGAGCTGTCTCCATGAGGACTGGCATTCGTGGTAAAGTGGTTTCGGTCAACCGGAACTGGAATTTCGTCGTATTGAATATTGGAGAAAAAGATGGATTAGTTGAAAATGGAGAGCTTGAAGTCTTCCGCAACAAACAATTTCTTGGAAAGATAAAGATTGTCTCTACAGAACCTTCCACAGCTGTTGCTGATATTGTAATGGATTCGCTTAAAGGAAACATTCAGCCTGGAGATGATGTTTTAAATTAGAAAAAAAGAAAAAAATATTTTTGATTTCTTTCTTAAAAAAAGCAAAACTGGTTTGCTATGAAAGCGAAAATGTTGAATTTACTTTGGGTTGTGTCCCTGTGTGTCGTCATGAGCGTTGTGGGAGGCTGCGCATCAACTTCAAATTCTACTACCCAACAAGCTAGCCAGGATTCTTCTAAATCCAAAAAGAAGAAGCAGAAACAGGAAAATGTCACTTCCATGCCTTGGAACACCCCTCCTTCATGGCAACAAAATGGACAGGCTGGCTCGTATATGGGAGGAATGCCAGGGGCAGGATTCTGAAGAGCTTGAGGGACTGCCAATTAAGAAGTTATTTATTACACTCCGCGTGCTTCCGGATGCCATATGTATTTGTGGATTTGAAGTCCCAGTCTAACATTTAACCTATCGGCTAAAATCCATTCGGAGAGGATCCGTGGCTCTAGTTCGCCAAAAACAGGAGAAAAAGTGATTGCTTTAACTTTAGTGAGTCGTTCTTTTTCTTCTTTTAGTTTGGTCTTTGCCCATTGGTAATCTTCGTTATTCCCGATGACAAACTTCAGTTCGTCTTTTTCCCCAAGCCAATCAAGATTGGCTAGCAAGTTCTTTTCGCTTTCTCCACTTGATGGGCATTTCAAATCAACAATCCGATGGACCCTTGGGTCTATTTGGCGGATGGACAAAGAGCCGCTGGTTTCCAAAAGCACTTGATAGCCAAGATCGCAGAGCAAGCGGAGCAGGTGCAGAGTGTTTTTTTGAAGGAGCGGCTCTCCTCCAGTCACTTCTACAAGTGGAATGTTAAATTTTTGAATCTGATTGATGATGGCCTCGATAGGCAATAGTTTGCCTTCTGAAAAAGCATACGTTGTGTCGCACCACCGGCATCTCAAATTACATCCGGTTAGTCTTATAAAAGCACAAGGGTAGCCAGCAAAGGTACTTTCCCCCTGGATGCTTAAAAACAGTTCGTTTACCACAAGTTTCAGCTTAAAAACCTCTTCCCTCGGAAGGAACGTAATGCCATCCATCCAGAAAAAAATAAATCCAGAAGCAATTTTAGCAACAAAAGCCTATAAGAAAAAGCGGCTAATTGAAGGAAATCCTATGAGAAAGCACTTGAAGATCAGCTGCCACCCCTTCGCTTAAAATAGCTCTTGCTTCGGGCACCTTCCCTGGGATATTCCATAGTAGCACCCCCATAAGTTTCGAAGAATCATGATAGTAAAGCACGCCTTTGGAATAATCCGCGTTCCAAAAAGAGATAACAGGAAGGTTCCCATCGGCTATGCCCACACTTTCGTAAGAAAAATTGAAAAAATCGGAGTAGAAGGAAGGAATATGATCATAAACAAGAGGGTTTCCAGCCATGGCTTTGCCTGCACATTCTCCCATTTTTCTTGCATTATCTTCATGTTCTACCCTCAGTCGCTTCCCAAGTGTTGGACAATAAAAATTAGCCACATCCCCGGCTGCGTATACCCCTTCGCAGCTCGTTTGTAGATATTCGTTAACAACAATACCGTTTTCTACTTTGATGCCCGCCTCTTTGGCTAAATCAACATTGGGGATAATCCCAAGGCCTGCCACAACACAATCAAAAACAAGTTCCTGGCCTGTGGAACTGACAATTATTTCTTTTTTCCCCTCTTTCCTAAAGTCTTTAACAGATTGATTAGGGTAGAGGCGAACTCCCTTTTGTTCAAAGAAGGCGTTGAGCCGAAGAGAAAGCTCTAAAGGAAATATCCGACGGCCTATTCCTTCTTCCAAAAAGATCATGCTGACTTTTTTCCCAAGCTCGCACAAACAGGAGGCAATTTCAGTTCCAATAAATCCCCCGCCAATAATCCCAAAATGTTCTGCCCTTTCTGTTATTTCCCTAAGCTTGTAATAATCAGCAAGATCACGGTAATAGATGATGGATTGATCTTTAAAAGGCAGCGTTCTTGGTCTTCCCCCTGTTGCTATAAGAAGCTTTTCAAAACTATACGTTTTTTCCTTATCCGTATACAGCCTGCGATTGGAAAGATCAAGAGCTATGGCTGTTTCTCCAAGAAAAAGATCCGCTTTTTTTGACTCGGTTCGACACCATATCCGTTGAACCGGCTTTCCTTTCCACAACCCCTTGGAAAGAGGGGGACGAAGATAGGGTGGATATGGCTCCTGAGAGATAATACCGATGGCTTTATTCTGGTCGATTGAACGAATGGCACGAACCGCAGCATCCGCTGTCATCCCTCCGCCGACAATAAGATATGGATAATGAGATATCATAGCAGTATTGTGAAAAGAAACACAGAAAAGATCAAAACATAATTTTTTCAGCTTAAGAAGAAGCTAAAACGACTCGAGGATTTCAAAAGAACGAATCCAACAACAGGATCCTAAGTAGTTTTTAGCCTCCTGGATGAGCGACTCAAAAAATTGAGGATCTTCTTGACGAAAAAGGGCAAAGAGAGAGCTACCACTGCCGCTCATCAGGCAAAGTTCTGGGTGGAATCTACCGATGAGCCAGTTTTTGAGAGTTCCTAACCAAAGATATTTTGAAAAGACGACTTGTTCGAGGTCATTGAGGGGTTGATCAATCGTTTCTGGGTCTGGTGGATGGAGGACGCCATGGTCCAACAGCTCTCTATATTTCCTATATGCCCAGGGAGTTTGTATCGGAAAGCCTGGATAAAAAAGGATGCCCTTGCGTGGATAATGAATGGTTGCTGGTTGGAGCTTTTCTCCTCGGCCTGTACAAAGAGCTGGTTTTTTTAATAGAAAGAAAGGCACGTCACTGCCCAGCTGGGCAGCTAATTGAAAAAGAGAATCAATAGAATCTTTTATTCCAAATAGTTCTTTTAGAGAAAAAAGAACTGTAGCCGCGTCACTACTACCGCCTCCAAGCCCAGCACCGGGAGGAATCACTTTGGTCAGTTTTATCTTTAGGCCTGTTCGTATGGAATAATGAGATAAAAAAAGCAGGGCCGCTTTGAATGCAAGATTGTTCGCATCTTTTGGAACATCGAAATGACCGCTAGTCTCCAATTCTATGCCACTCTCTGTTAGTTCGATGTAAATATTATCACCAATAGATATCGGTGCCATGAGGGTTCGAATCTCATGGTAACCATCCTGTCTTTTTCCAAGAATACGTAGTCCAAGATTGATTTTTGCCGGAGCAAAGCTATTAATATAAGATAAAGTGTCCATGGAATTAAAACCAATTATTGCTTTGGATTTATCCGATGTAGTTGAGGCTTTGAATTTGGTTCATTTGTTAAGGCCGCTGATCGATTTTTTTAAAGTAGGCAGTCAGCTTTTTATGGCTGGAGGAGCTGATATTATCAAGAAAATTATTGATAACGGTGCCGACGTCTTTCTTGATCTAAAATTTCATGATATTCCTAAAACTGTTTTTAGAGCAGTTTCTGAAGCTGTCAAGCTCAAAGTAAAGTTTACAACGGTTCATGTTCTAGGAGGGGAAGAAATGCTCAGGGAAGCGGTTGCAGCAGCTGCTGGAAGTTACACAGAAGTCATTGGAGTGACTGTGCTGACGAGTGCTGAGCAAAAAACACTGGAAAGAGTTGGCATTGATCGGTCGGTTGAAGAAGAAGTTCGGTTATTGACTGGCTTGGCACTTGAGGCTGGGCTCAAAGGCATAGTCTGTTCGGGCAGAGAGCTAGTGACTGTTCGAAAACTGGAAAAACAGCCTGATTATATCGTAGTGCCTGGGATTAGATGGGAAAAACTGACTGGGGACGATCAGAAACGGACCATAGATCCGCAAGAAGCTGCAGCCTTGGGGGCAACACACATTGTAGTCGGTAGGTCCATATTGCAAGCTAATGATAAACTAGGGTTGGTGCGAAAATTGCTTAGTGAACTTAAAAAGGATAAATTATAGGAAAAGCTTAATGTAGAAAAAAATAACTTTTTTGCATGAAAACAAAACCATTGGTATTGTTTGAAACATGGCAAAAAAAGTTAAAGACACTGGAATGAAGGACACCTCTATGACATTCGAAAAACTTGATTCGCTGTCGACCCTCCAAATAGTTGATCTGCTTGGGCAGTCTCTAGTCAATGATGCTTTCAGCAGGGAAGCCTTTTTTTATCTGAGGAAGCGGGTGGGGGATCTAGAAGAGACCTGTGATAAGGCAAGAGACGTTATTGAAAAGCTTAATGAAGCTGTTGAAAAGCTTTCATCTCCAGCCAATCGCGTAGGAACACTTTTAGATCTTCCTAAAAGTGACGTAGGGCTTGTGGCTCAAGGAGGTTCTGAATTCTATTGTCTTATTGATCCGCGTTTAAAAGGGGAAACATTGCTTATTGGCACAAGGGTACTTTTAAATGAAGCCTATGCTATTGTAGGGGACTTGGGTTTTGATGCTTCAGGACTGATTGTAAAGATCTTGGATGTTTTACCAGACAATCGATTAAGGATTAGTCATGAAGGCAGCTTTGGTACGTTCATCGTCATTCGCTCTTCCCCACTGATGAAGGAGAGGTTGAAGCCGGGATTAGAAATTCGATTAGACCCCTCTCATCGAGTGGCGATCGAAGTGGTAAAGTCGACGAAGACTTCATCGAAGCTGCTAGAGAGAGTACCAGAATTACCATGGGAGAAAGTCGGTGGACAGAAGCAGGCGATTGAAGCGATAAAGGATGCTGTTGAGCTTCCTTTCCTTTATGCTGATATTTTTGCCAAATACAAGCACAATGTGCCTAAAGGATTTTTGTTGTACGGGCCGCCTGGATGCGGTAAGACACTTATTGGCAAAGCTACGGCGTATAATCTGACAAAAAAGCTTCGAGAAAAGACTGGGGAGGAGAAGCGAGAATATTTTATGCATATTAAAGGCCCTGAAATCCTCAACATGTGGGTCGGTGAATCTGAAAGACAGGTTAGAGAGATTTTTGAACAGGCCAGAGAGCTAGCCAAGGAAGATTATCTTCCTTTTATTTTCATTGATGAAGCTGAATCGATTCTTGGGACTCGAAGAGCGGGAAGATTTAATAGCATTTTAAATACACTCGTTCCGATGTTTTGTGCTGAAATGGATGGGATTGAGTCGATGCGACAGGCAGTTATTATTCTTGCTTCTAACAGAGCTGATCTCATCGATCCGGCCATCTTAAGGCCTGGAAGAATTGACAGGAAGATCAAAGTCAACAGACCAGGCAAAGAAGAAGCAAAGGAAATTTTTAGGATCTATCTCACTGAAGATCTTCCTTATGATGCGAGCCTTATGGAAAGGTTTGAAGGAGATCCGAAGAAAGTGATCGATTTTCTTATCGAAAAGGTAGTCGAAGAACAATACGCTCGAACGGATCGCAACCAATTTTTGGAAGTGACTTTAAGAAGCGGTAAAAAAGAATATCTCTACAGGGGCGATCTGAATAGTGGGGCTATTATTGCTTCCATTGTAGAAAGAGCAAAGGGTATGGCTATAAAAAGAACCATTGTTGATCCTCTTCAGGGAGGGATGCGACTAGAAGATCTCCTTTGTGCCTTGGAAGAAGAATACATCGAAAATGACATATTCCCTCCTTCAGATATTACTGAGGATTGGTTGAAGCTTGTGGATTATGACCCACAGAATGTTGTAAAACTATCGCCGATTATGCCTAGAAAAAAGATGGTTTCTGGAGTAGTATAGTAAAAAAAAGATGTGAAGTTTTATGGAAAAAAAGAGGCTTGTGCCCTGGTCGGTGTATTTTGGGTTGGAAACTGAATTTGGGATTTCTGTTTTAGAGAATGCCGATATTGATGTTGTCGAAGAGTCGATTCATCTAGTCCGTTCTGCTTCTCAGCTTGGCAGTCCCAACCTTTGGGATTATACCAAAGAAGATCCCCATCAAGATGCTAGAGGGTTTCGGGCAAAGGAATTGCGGCAGGATGCGGATGAAGCCAACTTTTTTTCTCAAGATCGACAAAGACCCTACAGTTTTGAAGAAATAAAGAGTGATTTTGTCCTGCGCAACGGGGCTAGACTCTATAACGATCATACCCATCCGGAATATTCCACAGCGGAATGTTCGACGCTGATCGAACTGATTGCTCAGGACAAAGCCGGAGAAAGAATATTGGAAGAGTGTGCCAAGGCTTCCAGTAAAAAAAGACGCCATACCGTTTGCATGTACAAAAACAATACGGATTTTGCTGGGCACAGTTACGGATGCCATGAAAATTATTTGATCCCTCGTCTCATTCCCTGGGATAGGCTTGTCGAAGGCATGCTTCCCTTTTTGATTACCCGCCAGATCTATGCGGGAGCAGGAAAACTTGGATGGGAAAGAGAAGATCATGGTATGCTGGGGGGGTATCAGATCTCACAGAGAGCCGATTTTTTCACCGAGCTTGTGGGCATTGATACGATGAATCGCCGGCCGATCATCAATACTCGGGATGAACCCCATGCCAATCCAAAGCTTTATCGAAGGTTCCATGTGATTCTTGGCGATGCGAATCTTTCAGAATTTTCCACTTGGCTCAAGGTAGGGACTACAGCTTTAGTCTTGGAAGCGTTGCAGTATGAGCGTATCCCTAAAAGATTCTTTTTGGCTGATCCGCTTTATGCGCACCGTAGCATATCGCGTGATCCGAAATTCCGCTGGGAAATAGAACTAGCACAGGGAGGGAGGACGACGGCCATTGAACTGCAGAATGAATATGCAGATTGGGTTGCTCGTTATGTGGATTTAGATCATCCAGAAAAAGAAAAAGTATGGAAGGCATGGAAAGAGACCCTTCGTACTTTGTCATCCAATCCCTATGAGCTGAAGGACCGATTGGATTGGATGGCTAAGTTCTGGTTACTGCAGACATTTAGAGAGGATCAGAACCTTTCTTGGGATGATCCTTGGCTTCAAAGTCTTGATCTAGAATATCATCTGGTTGATCGGAGCCGAGGCCTGTTTTACGCTTTGGAATCTGCAGGGGATATTATCCGCTTAACGACTGATGAAGATATTTGCCAGGCTATACAACAGCCTCCTTCCTCTTCTCGGGCCTTTGTTCGAGGCAAATGTATCCAGAGATTTTCAAAGGATCTTATTAACGTCCAATGGGATTATATTGCTTTTCGGTTCAATGGGCAGACCTATAGACTGGATTTAGCATCTGCTTTTCCAGGAGTGGATCTGGAGGTCTATTGCGAAGTTATCGATAATGCTAAAAGCGTAGGAGACATCGTAAAGAACTTGAATTTGAAGCCCATGGGGAATTGATTAAATTGTACAAACGATGAAAAACAACATGGAGGTAATCATGCTCATGCCTGAGCAAGGACAGAAAAACAAACAGATGATTCCGACTCCAGGACCAGGAGGAGGCAGTGGCCCTGGGCCACAGGCTCCACAAGTAGAAAAACCGAATACAGAAGAAATTCTTAAGCGCATGCGCAAAGTCGACCCTGACCAGGCGCGCCGCTACAGGCAGAGGACTGGAGAGTGAATCAAAACCCACATCTAAGGTTTTCTTGGCCTGTTGAAGCGGGCAGAGAGGAAAGACTGAAAGGCGATTTTGTGTCGTTACTGAAAGAAAGTGGTATACTCTTTCCTTTCTCTGCTCCGGCTGAACTTCCCACAAAGCCGACTTCGGAAAGGTTATGGGTAGAATCAACAACGATCTTAGCCTTTTATTATAAAGAAGGAGTGATTGTAGCAGGGGATCGGAGGGCAACGGCGGGTAATCTTGTAATTCATGAACGAGCAGAAAAAGTGATTTCGATTGATCGAAATACGATTTTAGCCATAGCGGGTACGCCGGCAACTGCTTTTGAGATTGCCAGAGTCCTTCAGCATTCCTTTGAGTTTTATCGAAGAAGCCAGCTTCAACCTCTTAGTGTTGCTGCCAAGGTAAGAATGGTTAGCAAGTTACTGAAGGATAACATGGCTTTATCCTTGCAAGGCATTGGAATTGTGGTGCCATTGCTTGCCTTGGCAGATCCTTTCGGTAAGGAGGAACCGACTATTTATTTTTACGATGCTTTGGGAGCTCAGTTTCAGACCGTGGATTTTGCAGCCTCTGGATCTGGCTCTCCTGCTGTTCGAAGCATTCTGCAGTATATTAACCGATGGAGTGGAAAGCCAAGTATAGAAAGGAATGAAGAAGAAGCTATAAGGCTTGCCTTACAGCTATTAGATATTGCTGCCGAGTCGGATACAGCTACTGGGGGGGTCAATCGAAGGAATAGAATCTATCCGCAGGTAAAACTCTTGAAAAAAAGTGGCGTGGTTGAAATAGCTCAAGAAAGGCTAGCAGAATTATTTGCTGAAGCCGGATAGCTTAAGTAGTTCCTATAGTCTTTTGCCTTTTTTAGCATTGTGCTTTCACTATCTTTTTTTCCCCTCACCAACTTTTAATCATTATGCTTTCTTTGAACATCGACAATAGAAGGTTTTGTTTTTAATCTATAAAAACCTTATATAAAGTAAAAGGAGATAATATTGTGATAGAGGAGCCTTACAGATGGCTTGAAGCCATAGCCAACAGAAGGGAGTATATTGAGGATCAACTGCAAGCTGCGCTGCCACTGGCTGTTGTGAATGGTGAGCCAGGGATAATCATTGCGACGAAAAGAGTAGGCACCCCTAAAATATATGAAATTTACGATCATCTAGCTATGGGCTGTATAGGCCATCCGGCGGATATGGAAAAGATTAGGCAATCGGCTATTGAGTTGGCTCATCTGGAAGGCTTTACAAGATCTAGAGAAGATGTTTCGGCTCGGCGGATTGTGACCTACAGTCTGGCGGTAGGCCTTAAAAATGCATTTGAGCAGATTTTTTCTGCCCCTTTTCTTTTTAGGTGTTTGTTCGTCGAACTTGGAGAAAAGCTCGAAAAGGACGAAGGATGGATTGTCGACTATGATGGAAGCTACTGGACCAGTTTTGGCAGGGATATGAGCAAAGGACTCTTGATCAGTGGCAAAAAGGAAATAATGGAAAAGTTCCGGACAGAAAGAGAAAGCCTTGGCCTGTTAGAATTTAAGAGCATTAATGAAATGGTTCTATATGCTATAAAGCTAATATTGTGGGCATCTGAGACGGCATCTTTGAAAAGCTCTTTGACAGAGGGAGTTCGATCGGTTGAAGAAAGGATGGAAGTAACTACGCTTGCAGACTATGAAATTGTGCTCATGGATAGAAACTATTATGATCGTCAGAGTTTTACGGTTGGCAATGATGCTTTGTTGGGCTTCTCCTCATCTTCATAGGAGGTAGTTTTGGAGCTTATTATTATAAAAAGGATGATTTTTCAATGAAGCGAATCGTAGGCATCGAAACCGAATATGGGTGTCTGTTCAATCATGGGGCTGATCCACTATCGGTTCCAGAACAGGTGAAAGATTATCTTATTTTAGAAAAAAAAATTGGTTTAATTGATATTCATGATAGGGACTATGATGAGCCCGCAGGAAATGGAGGGTTTT
Source organism: Methylacidiphilum sp. Yel (assembly GCF_004421185.1). Classification (GTDB taxonomy): domain Bacteria; phylum Verrucomicrobiota; class Verrucomicrobiia; order Methylacidiphilales; family Methylacidiphilaceae; genus Methylacidiphilum. Next base: position 16,243 of record NZ_LXQB01000058.1, read on the forward strand.
TGTTCAATGGAGGTAGGCTCTATATCGATATGGGTCATGTGGAGTATTGTACTTCGGAGTGCAAAAATCTTGCCGATCTTGTGGCTTCTGATCATGCAGGAGAGCGATTGTTGCAAACGGCTTTGGATGAATTGGGGTTGAGTGAGAGCGTTTCTTTTATCAAGAATAACATCGATCATTATACAGGGGCAACCTTTGGTTGCCATGAAAATTATCTAATTCGGCGTAACGCGCCTTTGACCCAGCAAAACGTGGAATCCCTGTTAGCATTTCTTGCGATTAGAGGACTGATGGTTGGAAGTGGTCGGGTGGGCAGTGTGTTGACTGCAAAAAAATACAATAAGAAGGATGGCAAAACCGTTCAATTTCAAATCATGCAGCGGGCAGATTACATACAAACCGAAATTTATGAATGGGTTCAATTTAACAGAGCGCTGATCAATGCCCGCGATGAACCTTTGAGCGATCCCTGTAGATTTCGCAGACTACACCTGCTATTGGGTGATTCCAACATTCTTCCCTTTTCTCAAGCTTTAAAAGTAGGAACCACCTCGCTTGTTTTAGATCTTTTAGAATGCCGAATGCTGCCAAAGATCGCTTTTGTTGATCCCGTAAAAACGATGCAATCGGTTTCTCATGCAGCCACTGCGGATTGTTTGATTGAATTGGCTGATGGGAGAAAGTGGACGCCTGTGGATGTGCTCTCTGAGTATTATCTTCAGGCTGAAAAACTGGATGAAAAAGATGAAGATGCCCTGTGGGTTTTAAAAGCTTGGAGAGAAGTGCTGGAAGGATTAGCGGGGAATCAGGAAAAGCTTATTGGGAAAGTGGACTGGATCACCAAGCGCTATTTGCTAGAATCTTTTTGTAGGCATGAAAAGATAGCTTGGGATGATCCTTGGCTCGATAGTTTGGATTTAGAATACCATCAGATCGATAGGAAAAAGAATTTTGTGTGGCTTCTTCCTAATACTAGTTATGAGGATCTTGCTTTACCCGCATGGCCACAGAATAACTATCTTGCGGAACCCCCAAGAAATACAAGGGCTTATGTTCGCAGCCTGCTCATGAGACAGTTGGCCAAAGAAAATGTTTCCTATGTGATCGATTGGGATTATGTTCAAATAGGTAATTCGAAATATTATTCGTTAGATGATCCCTTTATCTGCGTTATGCCAAAGACTACAAAACGGCCTTATTTTGATACAATCCATTGGTAGATAATTTTATGTTGGAGCTTTTACAGCAAAAACTGCAGTCGCTTTTTAAGAATCTGAGAGGCTATGGAAAACTCAGTGAAGAGAATATTTCTGGAGCCATAAGGGAAATTAGGCTGACTCTTTTAGCTGCTGATGTTCATTATCAGGTCGTTAGAGATATTTGTGAAGAAGTCAAACAAAAGGCCCTAGGTACAAAGGTCTTGGAAAGCATTCGGCCTGGGGACTTATTCATCAAGATTTTTCATGATGCTCTCATTGAATATCTTGCTTCAGAAAAGCAGGGATTATTGAGTGAACGGCCTTTAAGAATATTGCTCTGTGGGTTAAACGGGTCTGGAAAAACGACCACTGCCGCTAAACTTGCTTTATGGTGCAAAAAGAATAAGGAAAGAGTAGGGCTAGTGGCAGCGGATCTGACGCGACCAGCTGCTAGAGAGCAGTTAACCAAGCTTGCTTCGCAGATTGATGTTCCGGTATATGTTCCAGAAAAAGAGGAAAAAATAGAGGCTTTCCTTTCAAAAGCCCTAGAGCAAACAAAGCAAGATCGGTTATCAGTCGTCATTTATGACACGGCAGGGAGGCTAGATTTAGACGAAGAGCTTCTTAAAGAATTACAGCTTGCCTATTCTGTGGTTCTTCCTCAAGAAGTCCTTCTTGTGATTGATTCGGCAACCGGCCAAAAGGGGGTCGACATCGTAAAGGCTTTCCTTGAAAAAATTCCTGTTTCGGGATTAATCCTTTCGAAATTTGATGGGGATGCCAGAGGGGGAGCTGCTTTTTCTGTTAAGAAACTAACAGGACTATCCGTTTTGTTTTTAGGGACAGGAGAAAAGGTCGAGGCTTTTGAGTTGTTCCGGGCGGAACGATTGGTCGATCGGCTCTTTGGATTTGGAGATATTGTTTCTTTTGTTGAAAAAGTGGAAGCCCAGATAAAAGAACAGTCGCTTGCCGAAATCGAAAAGAAGATACGTTCTAAGCAATTCGGATTAGACGACTTTCTTGTCCAAATGCGAATGCTTAAAAAGCTTGGACCATTGGACCAACTTTTGTCTTATCTGCCAGGATTCCCAGGAAAAGGACAGATTGAGATTGATGACAAAAAACTCAAAAGGATTGAAGCCATTGTCCTTTCCATGACTCCGGAAGAAAGAAAAAATCCTGATATAATCAATGGTAAAAGAAAATTAAGAATAGCTAAAGGCAGTGGGACCACTGTTCCAGAGATCAACGAGTTTTTAAGACGATTTGAATCTGTCCGAAAACTAATCAAAAAGTTTTCTTCTTCTAAAGAAGGCTTCAATTTTCCTTTTTTTAAAAACTAAAGCTTGTGTTTTATCTTTCCGTTTATATAGTTTATTTTTTCTTTAGATTGATGTTTGGTACGAATCAATAGAGTTTTTATCAATAATTTCATAAGGAACGATAGCTATGGCTGTAGTAATAAGATTACGTCGGGAAGGGAAAAAAGGTAGGCCTGTTTTTAGAATTGTTGTAGCAGAAAAGAGGTGGCCTGCTAATGGCAAGTATTTGGAAGAAGTTGGATTTTATGATCCAATGGCTGAAGAACCAAATTTTTACAGACTTAAGATGGATCGAGTGGAATATTGGCTTCAGAAAGGAGCAAAACCAACGGAAACAGTCAATCACCTTATAAAGAAAGCATCAAAGAACATTGCCGTTCATTGAAGGAGATTTGCAAACTGGGGATTTTTTTGTGGTTAAAATGGACCGGCCCGTAGATAGAGAAATAAGCAATCGAGAAAAGACCCATTCTTTTCTCTGGTAAAGTGAGAATTGACATAATCACCCTGTGTCCTAAAATCATTGAGGCTGCATCGGGAGAAGGAATTTTAAAACAAGCTATCAAAAAAGGGCTGTTAGGTCTTTTTATCCATCAGTTGAGGGATTATGCAAGGGATAAACATAGGACGGTAGACGATAGGCCCTATGGAGGGGGTCCTGGAATGGTCTTGAAATGTGAGCCAATATTTGATGCTATGGAAGCCATTGGATATGATAAGGAAAAAGATACGGTTATATTTCCTTCTCCTTCCGGCCTTCGGTTTAGCCAAAAAATGGCCGCCCACTTAGCAAGTCAACAACGGTTGATTTTTATTTGTGGACAGTATGAAGGGGTGGATCAGCGGGTGATAGATCAGCTTGTAGACTTAGAAATTTGTATTGGAGACTATATACTCAGTAACGGGACGATCGCCACCCTTGTTATTATAGATAGTGTGGTGAGGTTGATCCCAGGGGTTTTAGGCAACGAAAATTCGGTTATTGACGAATCTTTTAAAGATATGTTACTTGAAGCTCCCCAATATACCCGGCCAAGAAAATTTAGGGATTGGGAGGTTCCAGAGGTGCTTCTGTCGGGAAACCACAAAGCAATCAATTTATGGAAAAAACGGCTAGCGGAAGAAAAAACTGAAAAATTTCGAAAAGATCTGTGGGAAGCTAAGAAAAAGGAGACTCAATATGAATCTGATTGAAAAAATTGAATCAAGTCAGCTAAGAAAAGACATCCCTTCCTTTTCTCGGGGAGATTTTGTTACGGTGATGACCAAGGTCGTGGAAGGAGAAAAGGAAAGAATCCAATCCTTTTCTGGCATTGTCATTAGTCGAAAAGGGAGGGGAATCAATGAGTCTTTTATTGTCAGAAAAATTAGTTATGGAGAAGGGATCGAGCGGAATTTTAAATTGCATTCTCCTACTATAGAAAAAATCATTGTTGAAAAGAAGGCTCCTAAGCTAAGAAGGGCAAGACTCTATTATTTACGGAAACAAAAGGGCAAAGAAGCGATGCTTGGGATGAAAAAATGAAATAGGGAAATAAGGGGAAAAAAGCTCGTTCTTTGGCTCTATATGGCTCCCCTCGATCTGACTTTCGAAAAGAAACTCTCTAGTGACGGGTATAGGCTTATAGCAGGAATTGATGAAGTTGGAAGGGGTGCTTTGGCTGGGCCAATCGTTGCGGCAGCTGTGATTTTGCCACTGGAGCTACCTTTCCATCAATCTTTGAAAGATTCCAAGAGCGTAGGAGAGAAAAAAAGAGAATCGGTTGTTCGATGGCTGATCAAAGAAATTGAAATAAAGTATGGTCTTGGTTTTTCCTCGGTCGAAGAGATAGAAAAGTGCAATGTTCATAACGCAAGCTTGTTAGCCATGAGAAGAGCCGTCTGTTGCCTTGATGTCGAACCTGATCTTCTTCTAATAGATGGGATATGGAATTTACCAGGGATTGGAATTACCTCTCTACCCATTGCTCAAGGAGATGCTAAAGTAGCATCTATTGCTGCCGCATCGCTCGTTGCTAAAGTAAGCCGAGACCTGTGGATGACGAAGCTTGGATCTCTCTATAGAACTTACGGATGGGATAAAAACAAGGGATATGGTACTCCTTCTCATTTTGAAGCAATAAAAACAAACGGATTGAGTCCTTTTCATAGAAAATCTTTTTTTAGGAAAAGAGAATTTTTTGGTCAATATGAGGACTATTTGTAAGAAAAGGCAGCCTTTTAGACCCTCATCCTAACGCTTTTTTTTTATAGGGTGTCTTAAAAATTAGAAGCGTCGTACTACTTAGAAATAACTCATAAAATATCATCGGCCTACTATTTAATACTAAGAAATGATTGTGTTCATGGAAAGGACCTTTTTGCTGCCTCTGCTTCGGCTGCTTTCCTTAAAGCAAGATCCACTGAATGCTCAGCGTTGGGTGGAGAAACGAGCCGAGAAACTTGCAACAAGTTTTCTTCGAAAAATAGGATTTACTATCCTTCTAAGAAATGTAACGATCGAAGGATACAAACTTGATCTTGTATGCCGAGAGAAACAAACCCTCGTGTTTGTAGTAGTGAAAAGCCATTATTCAGCCATATTCGAAGAATGGCCCATACAGATAGATCAAAAGGAAAAGAGCCGCCTGATTGCTGCTGCCTATAGCTATTTGAAGCTTTTAAAGGAAGCTTCCATACCTTTTCGTTTTGATACTGTTGAAATTTTATTCTTAGAAAAGAGTTTTCCAAAGGTCATTCATACTCGGAACGTTTTTGGAAGAGAAACTCATGCTAGTCAACTGCCCCTCCCTAAAGGGCGGAGCTTGTGAAAGTAGGCTAGGTTGACCAGGGAAAGCGGTAGTCAGTCCGCTATGTTTGCAGGCGGGTCGTCGAGACGCACCGGCGAATGCTTTCTAGAGTTCCCCTCTCTGCAAGGTGAGGATCATGCTGGGCAAAGGGGAAGGCCCGAAGGTTCAGACCGCATCCGAAAGGATGGAGCCGGTTGCAAACCTTCCCGAGGGGAGATAGGCAGCGATGCCCGCGTTACAAGTCTCCGTAAGGACTGAGAATAGAAAATGGCAGTATTTGAGTTGGACAAACGTCTGAAGCCTCTGATGCCGTGCTTGGAGAAATGGGCACGTCTTCTGTTGAGCCGTGGCCGGGTGCGGATCCACCGGATGGTCCCCTTTACCCTCCGGCTGGTGGATCGCTTGGTGGAGCATTCCACCTTGCAACCTCTATGATTGAAACTGGACCCTGGCCGTAAAACGACCGGGCTGGCACTGGCAGGAGAAAACGAAACGGTGAACACAACCACTGACAAGCTTATGCGTGCCCTCCCTATGATCATGCTATTGGAGCTGAAGCATCCTGTACAGGCTATCCGGGATGCGCTGACTAGTTGCCACGCTTTCCGGCGCCGGCAGCGGGGGAAATTGAGGTATCGTCTGGCACGGTTTGACAACCTAGCCAGGCCGGACGGGTGGCTGGCACCCAGTCTGCGGCATCGAGTGGATACCACGATGTCCTGGGTCTGGCGCCTGCTGCGCTGGGTGCCGGCAACGGCTGTGTCGCAGGAACTGGTGCGCTTCGAGACCCAGGCGCTGGAGAATCCCGAAATCTCCGGAACGGAGTACCAGCAAGGCACCTTGTTTTGGCTACGAGGTGCGGGAGTATCTGCTAGAGAAGTGGGCCGAAAGTGTGCGTACAGCGACGGGCAGAACGTACCTCTGGAGATCGAACACATCCAGCCTAAATCTTTTGGCGGCAGTGACCGCGTGAGCAATCTTATGCTGGCTTGCCGTCCCTGCAACCAACGTAAAGGCAACCAGCAGCTGAAGCAATTTCTCGCGAAACCTCCGGAGCGGACCCGAAGGATACTGGCGCAGGCCAAGGCTCCGTTGCGGGACGCAGCGGTGAATAGCAGCGGGTGGGCATTGTTCCAGAGACTCAAGGCGAGGGGCCTGGAGGTCGAAGTCGCCAGTGGTGGCCGGACGAAGTGGAACCGGCGTCGGTTCAGTATCCCCAAGACCCACTGCCTGGAGGCGGTATGCGGAGGGCAGGGGGATGCGATTTGGAATTGGCAGCAGCAGGTATTGCAGGTGCAGGGCAGGGGATGCGGCAGTTACCAGCGCACACGCCTGAGGAGGCAAGGGTTTCTGCGCGGATACCTGACCCGTAGCAAAAGCGCCTTTGGGTTCCAAACGGGCGATCTGGTGTGGGCCGTAGGCACGACCGGAAAGAAGGTAGACGCCTACCTGGGACGTGTCGCCATTGGTGCCAGTGGCAATTTCAACATCCAGACCGGAAACAGGCTGGTGCAAGGGCAGGCAAGCACTGATTCTGCACCTTGTTTGGCGGGCAGATGGGTATGAGTATTCGTGGACCTAGATAGCATTGGACAAAGGAGACGGCGGGAACCGGGGCGGCTCGCGCCGCCCCACTATCCCTCCACGGCCTGAATGCCAGAGTTTCCCGCGCAAATCGATGAACCATAAATAAATCTATTGTATAGAGGAATACCAACACTTCCACAGATATTCTGGTAGGGGCGTTAGTTTGGCATTGCAAAAGACTGTCAAAGTGGCAAAAAAAGAAGATATTCCTCCCTCCTTTTAGCTTCCGGAGCTAGCTTAGAATATTGACATCCTCCCCATGCCTAAAGGCAGGGGATTCCTGGAGATAACTGACCAGATTTAGCCAGGGCAAGCTCTCCGATGAGGGTGTTGAGGTTTTGATAGACCCTGACACTCTCATCGGCC
>NZ_LXQB01000059.1 GCF_004421185.1 Methylacidiphilum sp. Yel
GAGGCCGATGAGAGTGTCAGGGTCTATCAAAACCTCAACACCCTCATCGGAGAGCTTGCCCTGGCTAAATCTGGTCAGTTATCTCCAGGAATCCCCTGCCTTTAGGCATGGGGAGGATGTCAAAGGGTCGGAACATTAAGAAGGAAAGACACACACAGACCAAGAAGCAGGCTGCAGAAAAAAAAAAATAGAAAACAGCCCTCTATCTTGATATAGTCAAGACATGCACCCTACCGAAGAGGCTACACGCAGCCAGGGCCCAGTGGAACTAGAAATTCCAGAAGCATTCAACGAGGACTGGCTTGCCGCACTACCCAAAGATTTCCCTAAATGCATCGTCCTCAGTGGGAGAATAGCCAGGGCTGATGGCGAACCCATAACGATAGAGCAGTATCTGGAACTGCCAGAAGATTTCCCAGCCCTGCTCAACGAATACGGAGAACTGGAAATGTCCCCAGCTTCAGACAAAGTTCATAACAACAGGCGCAATGCATTCTATCGCATATTATCATTTTACTGCCAGCAGTGTGGCAATCCTAATGGTGTTGGAATAGAAGAGGAAATATTCGTTTCTGGATTTAGGTCTTACAGGCCAGATTTATCCTATTTTAGTAGGGAACGGCTGCAGACAGCGATTCAACCCATAGGGAAAAGAGGACAGCGTTATGCGGTAGAGGCTCCTGATCTTGTGGTGGAAATCCTTTCCTATTCCAATCTTGAAAAAGTGGTGGTGGGTGAGGAGAAAAAATTATGGAAGCAGAAGAGCACCTCAAAATGGGCTCCCATATTCAAAGAACTGATTCAGGATAAGAGCCTGACAAAAATAGATCTCCATTTGAAGCTTTATGAAGCAACCCAGGTTAAGGAAGTCTGGATTGTTGGAGAAGTAACCAACGTGTATTCCCCAAAGCTAACGGTATACAGACTTGCTTCTGGAAAGCTCCACAAATCAGCTGAATTTATGGCTGGCGAGCTCTTCTGCTCCCCTCTTTTCCCAAACCTAGCAATCGATCCACAGTGGATTCAGGACGGAGTACCGGAAGGGTTTTATCTAATAAGATTTTTCCCACAGCTCTACGCTATTAAAGATGAACACAACCCGCAGCTGACATCCCAGGCCTATCAGCTTATCCAGCGCATACAGCAGGCTTTGACTCTTCCCTCCCATCCAACGGCATAACAAGGGCAGGAAAAGCATTACGGAGGCTGGAAATATCACGAGCCGAAGATCGTTATTATCAATCATAGACCAAAAGGATCACTCTGGGAACGCCGAATCAACTACCAAGAATATTTCCAAGGAAATTAGTTGGAAGGGCTTTTCTTTTGGATTTTTTTTATAAAATCCAGAGCTGATTGGATAATTTGACCTGCACTTTCTTTAATTGTTTCTGTGGCCGCAGCGGTAAGCCTTGGGGTGAGGTCTTCGCTAGGGTTTTGGAGGGATCCACTAATATTCACCGTTGTCCATTGATAGCCGTTCTTTTCTTGGGAAAAAACCTTTTCTTTAGCCCCAGGTAGGAATTCAAGCTGCTCTGGATTAATCCCTGTAAAAAGCTTTCCATGAATTTGATCTCCTATAACTTCGATTTGACCTTCGATTCTGATTTTTCCTTTGCATTCCATTTCGATATTGGAAAGTTCCGTTTTGCTGTTTGAAACAAAAAGGTTTGCTTTGCCTATATCAATAGGTAGCCTGTTTGTTGTCCCTAGTAGTGCTAAAGAAGCTATCAAGGGAAGAGCTTCGATCGCTCCATTTTTCAAATAAATAGTCCCCTCAAGAGAAGTCTCCATAGTTGGAGACTGGCTTAAGAAAGTTTTCCCATTGATATCTCCATCTATTTTTCCTTTCCATGAGGCAGGCAGAAAGAGGGGTAGTGGCAGGGAGTCTAAAGTCAATTCCATATTTTTTTCTTTGCTTGCCCATTTCCATTCGCCATTGGCTTCTATTTGGCCATGAGGTTCACTCACCACAACAAACTTGGAGATATAGAGACCATCAGAAAAAATTTTTAGGAATAGCTCTTTTATTCTGAATGGACCCAAAGAACCGACAGTAAGGTGTCCTCCTTTTCCTTGAGCTATCCACATATCCGTCCCAGGAGATTTCAAGAGCTCTACTGACATACTGTAAAGCTTGCCTCCTCCGGCGATTTGTTTAGGCCATTTTAAAGTGCAGTTGTTGATGACAACCTTTTTTAATTCCACTTTTGTTGGAATCAAATTTTTATAAAAAGCTTCTTTATGCGGAGAGTCTGCTTCACTATAGGAGGCTAATGATAGATTTGGAGAACCCGTGGAAAGTTCTTTAGGAAATTGTTCTTTAAAGACGACTTCTAGATTGTTCACATTAAGCTGTTCGATGTACCAAGAACCAGAAAAAATTTTTCGTAGCAAAAGCTGGCATTCGATGTTTGATCCGACTATGCTTTCGATGGGGCTAGATGGTTTTCCTCTACCGGTATATTTATCGGTTAAGAGGAGATTTCCCTGTAGATGCAATGGCTCAAAACTACCTTCTACCTGAATGGCTTCGGTGATTTTTTGAGAAAGAAATTTTCTAAACCTTTGACTTGAAATATATCCGTCTATGATAGAAAAAAAGCTCACGATGAGGCCTATGAAAAGCAATGAGAGTATTAGAACCAAATAAGCTAAATTCTTGTACATTGTGTTTTTTCTTTTATCTTATGCAAGAGCTTTTTTATCATAATCCTTACTAATGAATCTGCAAGCTGTTGACTTTAGTTGATGATTAAAGTCAGAAAGTTTATTGTTAGGTTTTTCCATCTTCCATCATTATGATTTTATTTATCCTCCGCAGGCTATTAGCTCTTATTCCTCTTTTGCTTGGGGTCACTTTTATGGTTTTTTTCTTAATGTCTTTGACCCAAACGAACTATTTAACCCCCTTGAAGGCCGAAAGAGATATCAGTCCCCAAATGATTGAGGCATTGGAAAAGAAATTTGGTTTGGATAAACCATGGTATGAGCGGTATTTTTTATGGCTGAACAACGTACTTCATGGTGATTTTGGTTACTCTTGGATTTATAAAATGTCTGTGATCGAGTTGCTGATGCAAAGGGTGCAAGCTACCCTTTTGTTGAATCTAAGTTCTCTATTACTAGCCTGGTGCATTGCTATCCCAATTGGTGTATTGTCTGCTATTTACAAAGATTCTCTACTAGATCGACTCAGCTCTTTTTTAGCATACATTTCCATTTCTTTTCCAGAATTTTTTTTAGCCCTCCTGGCCGTTTACTTTGCAGCTCGAACTGGTTGGTTCCCCATCGGAGGATTAACATCCATAGAGTATCCTTTTCTTTCTCCTATAGACAAATTAGTAGACATAGCCTATCATCTTGTGCTTCCCACTGTTGTCCTCGGTATCGGAGGGATTGCCAACATGATGCGGATAATGAGAGGTAGTTTTTTAGATGCGATCCGTGCTGATTATGTGTTAACGGCCAGAGCCAAGGGACTTCCTGAAAATGTCGTCATGTTCAGGCATGTGCTACGCAATGCTATCAACCCCTTAATAAGTACCTTTGGTTATGTTATCGCTGGGCTATTGAGCGGCTCTCTTTTAGTAGAAAACATAATGAACTATCCAGGAATTGGGCAGCTGATTTATTCAGCGTTGATGAAACAGGACCAATTTGTGGTTTTAGGCTCCGTAGTCTTTAGTTGTCTTTTATTAGTTTTAGGGAATTTGATTGCAGACATTCTTTTGGCTTGGGTTGATCCCCGAATCGTCCATCATGAATGAGAAAAGATCTTATATTAAAGAACTATTGAGAAATCCTTTTGGGGGTTCTGCTTGCCTCATCCTTTTGTTGCTGTATCTTATAGCGATTTTGGCTCCTTTTCTAGCTCCCTACGAACCTTCCGATCAAGATCTAAAGAAAACCTATCATCCACCGACAAAAATTTATTGGCACTCCGCTAGGTTCGTGGTGGCACGTTACAAAAATGTAGATCCATCCTCAGCAACTTATAAAGTGATCGAGGGTGAATTTTGTCCTCTGAAATGGTTCGTCCATGGGTATGCCTACCGATTGCTTGGAATTTTTCCTTCTGATATCCATCTTTTTGGGGTAGAGAAGCCGGATCGAGTTTATTTGTTGGGTAGTGATAATACGGGAAGAGACGTGTTTTCAAGATTAGTGTATGGCTCCCAAGTTTCTTTGAGTATCGGACTGATTGGGGTCTCTATTACCATGATTCTAGGCTTATTGATCGGTGGGCTCTCAGGGTATTATGGAGGATGGTTCGACAATGTAGTGATGCGGCTGACTGAGTTTTTAATGGCCGTACCGGCTCTTTATCTCTTGCTGGCTTTGAGAGGCATCTTTGGGGTGAAGTTTAGTTCCGCTCAGGTCTACTTCCTTATCGTCATCATCCTGAGTTTCATTGGTTGGTCAGGATTTGCCAGAGTGATCAGGGGATTGGTTCTTTCTCTACGATCCCAAACCTTTGTCGATGCAGCCATTGTTCTGGGTCAATCCTCGATTAAGATCCTCCTCAAACACCTCCTCCCTAACCTGGCGAGTTATTTACTTGTGTCGGCCGCTTTATCGATTCCTGGATATATTTTAGGAGAAGCAGCTTTGAGCTTTCTTGGCCTTGGTATTCAGGAACCTTCTGCTTCCTGGGGGCTTATGCTAGCACAAGCCCAGGATATGAAGGTGTTCATGCTCAATTTCTGGTGGTTGTTGACTCCTGGAATTGCTATTTTGATAACCGTGGTAGCTTTTAATATGCTAGGCGATGTGCTTAGGGATCTTGTGGATCCAAAATTTCGTATTTATCAAACAAAAAGAGGTTAATCTATATAAATTGATTGATAGCAAAGAAAAAAAAGTTTCAACCTAATAGGATATCGTACGCATGCTTCTACAAGTAGAAGACCTTCATGTCCATTTCTTGACTCAGTCCGGTGAAATCCCTGCTCTGCGTGGCGTCAGTTTTTCAATAGAAAAGGCAGAGTCGGTTGCTATTGTCGGGGAAAGTGGAAGTGGTAAATCGGTGACCGCACTGTCTTTGACAAAACTTTTGGAGAGTCCTCCTGCTATCTATAAAAAAGGGAAAATTCTTTATGAGGGAGTAGACCTATTGTCCCTGTCGCAAAAAGAATTACGAAAGTATCGTGGCGGAGAAATCGCTTATGTTTTTCAAGAACCCTCGACCTCTTTGAATCCAGTCTATTCAATTGGTTTTCAACTTTTGGAGGCTATTGAACTACACCAACCTCATCTCAAAGACAAGAAGTCTGTTGGCTTAGAGGTGCTGCAAAAGGTAGGAATCGTTGATTGTCAAATGGTCTGGAAAAGCTACCCTCATGAACTGAGCGGAGGCATGCAGCAAAGAGTGATGATCGCCATGGCCCTGCTATGTAAACCAAAGCTTCTTGTTGCTGATGAACCTACTACAGCCCTTGATGTCACCATCCAAGCGCAGATACTAGAACTTTTCGCTAAAATTCAGAAGGATCTGGCCATGTCTGTATTGCTGATTACTCATAATTTTGGTATAGTCAAAGGCTTTTCTGATCGGGTGGTGGTGATGTTCAGAGGGCAAGTCGTTGAAGAAGGCCCAACTGAAAAAGTGATTTATTCCCCCACCCATCCCTATACCAAGGCTTTGATTGATTGTGTCCCAAGACTTGGAGAAAAAGGGAAAAGATTGCGTGCTATCGATTATTCTTTAATAGAATCTTCCCTGAACTTATGACTGGACCTACTGTTTCCTCTCCCCTGCTTAGCGTTAATTCACTTAAAGTCTATTTCCCCATTCGAAAAAGCCTATTCGGCCGGTCGAAAGAGTGGGTTAAGGCGGTTGACGATATTAGCTTTACCATTAAAGAAGGACAAACTGTTGGACTCGTTGGTGAAAGCGGTAGCGGGAAAACGACTATAGGCAGAACGATCGTCAGACTGCAAGACCCAACCTCTGGTTCCATTCTTTACGAAGGTAAGCCAATTCACAATCTAAGCCAGAAGCAATTTCGCCCGTATAGAAAAAAAATACAGATGATTTTCCAGGATCCCCACAACTCTTTGAACCCTAGGCTCACTATTGAATCGATTTTAAGAGAACCACTAGATATCCACTTTCCAGGCATGGAGAAAAAACAAAAAAAAGAAAAAATTGTTGAGCTTCTCGAAAAAGTCGGACTCAGTGCTGAGCATCTGTATCGATACCCTCATGAATTTAGCGGAGGTCAACGACAACGGATCGGCATAGCCCGGGCCTTAGCCGTCGGACCGAAACTAATAATATGCGATGAACCTGTAAGTGCACTGGATGTGTCGGTGCAGGCACAGATCATTAATTTGTTAATGGATCTACAGCAAGAATTTAACCTTTCCTACCTTTTCATTTCACATGATTTAGCTGTGGTCGAATACCTCAGCGATTACGTGCTTGTGCTCAATAAAGGGAGGATTGTGGAAGAAGGAACACCAGAAGAAATTTATAAACATCCAAAAGATGCGTATACAAAAAAACTCATTGCATCCATTCCTTCCATCTAGCGACATTCTATGTGGATCAATTCGACTATTTTAGCTTCTTTTCAACGATCTTTAACAGACATTCATCGAGTCTATACATCGGAATGGGGATGGATAGAAAGGTATGGGGAAGACTATGTAGTGATCTTAAACGAAGAACAAAGAAAAGAAGAGGTGGTTGAATCGCTCTTTTGTTGGATCCGATCCCATGGATTATCCTGTAGAAGGGTATTTTTAAAAAAGCGTTTTAAAAAAGCAGGCTCTGCCTCTGAGGGGCTTCTACAACTCTATGGAGAACAGTCTTTTCCCTTAGAAACTATTTGTCATGAAAATGGGCTTTCTTACTCGATCCGATTTCATGGAGGTAGTTCTCCAGGCTTATTCATAGATCAAAGACAAAATCGGATATTTTTAAGAAAGAGGAAAATCGGCAGGCTTTTAAATCTATTTGCTTTCAGCTGTTCTTTTGGACTATGTGCTGCTGTTGCTGGAGGTCAAAGTTGGAATGTGGACCTTTCGGCTAAATTTTTGGAATGGGGCAAAGAAAATTACAGGCTCAATGGAGTTGCGCCCACTGAGCACACATTTTTGGCCATTGATGCCCGAGAATCTTTGAAGCTACTCCGCAAAAAACATATTGGATTTGATCATATCATTATTGATCCCCCCACTTTTTCCTGTGGTAGGCATGGCAAGCATTTTTCTTTTCCTAGAGATTTTGAGCTAATGCTTGATCAAGTATTGGATCTCTGTTCAGAGGAAGTAACAACCCTTTTTCTTTCAACCAACTACAGAAAGTTGCAAACAAAGGGGCTTTTTTTAAAAGCCCAAAAAGTAGCAGCCAAAAAAAACTTGCAGCTTTCGTTGCTTCACGGTCCGTTTCCTTTACCAGATATACCTTTGAGTGAGCTGCCAGCCTGTTGCTGGATAGAAGTAAGGCGTTAGGCAAAGACATTAGTAAGCTACCTAGCTTTGAGAGGAGGCAAGAGAAGAAAATTTTATTTTTTTATCTTTATCAACCCGCACCCCTTCCATCATAAGGAGTTTTTCTTTCATTGACTTTCCGCCCAAGCTATAATGGCCAATTTGGCCATTTTTTTTAATCACGCGATGACAGGGAATCAGCAGAGGCAAAGGATTTTTTGCTAGGGCGGATCCAACAGCCCTAACAGCAAGAGGATGCCCTAATTCTTCTGCAAGTTGACTGTAAGTTTTAACTGTCCCTTTGGGAATTGTTTTTACCCGTTCCAATACCATTTTGTAAAAGGGGGAAAGCCCTTGAAGCCAAATGTCTCCCTCAAAATTATCCCCGTTTAGTAGACTCTTGGACAGTAGGCTAAAAAGCATGGGCGATTGCCTTTGACTTTCTAGAATCCATTTAGATAAGTGAGGAATGTTTGGGTCAATCCGTTGGAGTCTTGTTGGAAGACCTTCGATTAAAACTATCCTCACAGGCCCAAGAGCACTCTCAAGAAAGATATGCTCTTTGGACCGATTTTGTGTGGAAGTCATGGCGTCCATATTTCTTCTATATTCCAGACTAATGGCCCGATGCGGGGAATTTTTACATTCCGCCACCGGTTTTTCAATCCAACATATGTATTTGGAGTTACCAGATAGATATACGGCTGCTCCTCACTCATAATTTCTTGAACTTTAAACCAGCATTGAATCCTCTTCGCCTCATCCAAGGTAGTTAACTGTTCGATCATAAGCCTGTCTATTTCTGCTTCCCAGGGGGTGGCAGGCTGTGGTTGGTTAGGATACCACTGATGCAGTCTTCCTTTGCTCATGAACACAGACATGCCATCGGCAGGATCTCCTCCTCCCGTTAGTCCAAGCAAACAGGCTTCATAATCGTAACTATCACTAATTTTGGTTACGAGCGTGCCAAAGTCGATGAATTGCAGGAGCACTTCAATGCCTATCTGTTTTAAGTTTTCTTTAAAGATGGTAGCCATGGCCGTGCGGATTGGATTTTCTTGATTGGTCAGAAGCGTAAAAGAAACTGGATGGTTTTCCTGATCAAAAAGTCTGCCAGTGGCATCCCGGTGGAATCCAGCCTGTTCTAGAAGCTGCAAAGCAAGGCTAGGATTATAGGGATACTTTTTAACGTTCGGGTTATACCATTTTACATTAGCAGGGGTTTCAGGGCCCCATAGTGGGGTCCCCCTTCCAAAAAGCACGCCATTAATAATCCCTTCCCTATCAATGGCATAAGAAATGGCTTGGCGGAAGAGTCTATTTTGAAACCATTTGAGCTTGTAAGGAATGACATAAGGGAGATTGTTTTTATTTTTCCCAGGGTTCTGATTAAACCAAAGAAAGGAAGAAGCGGTAGAGGGACCTCTGTCGTAAATGGTATAGTGATAAATCTTTTCCCCTTTTTGAACCCATGCGACGTTGTCTGGGCTGATACCTTCGATGTCTGTTTGACCTGAAGCAAAAGCAATCAAGCTGGCGTTAGCATCCTTGACGAACTTGACAATTAAATAATCGATATAAGGCAAGCGGATATCCCCATTGGCTTTTTTCCAGTATCTGGGATTAGCTTCTAGAACGATTCGTTCTCCAGGATTATAAGAAAGAATCAAAAAGGGGCCGCTTGTAACAATCGACTTAGGATCTTTTTTGGCTGTGCTTATATTCCATTGGTTTTGTAAAGATCCATCCTTGAAATAGGGTTCGAGGATATGCTTGGGCATCAATGGAAAGCCTGACATGTAGCGTAAGAAAGGAGCGAAGATTTCAGGAGTTTGGATCTGAATAGTTTGATCATCGATCTTTTCTACTTTAAAAGGTTTTCCGTTTACAGAAAGATCATACGCATTCCGGTTAGGGAATCGGGGATCGTAAATGCAGGCAAAGCTAAAGAGCACGTCATCAGCGGTCAGCGGTACGCCATCACTCCAACTCAGCCCTTTTCTGAGTCTAAAGCGAAAAGTTTTATTGTCGGGAGCTATCTCCCACTGCTTTGCCAGCCCTGGGATCACATGATCTTCTATTGGATCATAGGAAAGCAGACTATCAAACATCAGATTAAGGAACGAAGCAGAAGTAGCATCTTCTGAGACAAGCCAATTAAAAGTAGAAGGCTCTGCGGCACTCGTTTCTATGAATATGCCTCCTTGTTTTCCTTTAAACATGGAAGATGTTTCCATTTCCTCAAAGAAAGGATATGCTGATCGCTGCGCCTTTTGGATTTTTCTTTGTCGGTTACATCCTCCAGCTAGGAAAGAGAAAAGCAAAAGAAAGAAAAGAAACCACAATAGGGCTAGGGAATTCCTTTTTTCCCCTTTTTTTATTGCATCAGAGGGATGGAATAAAAAAAAGGTTTCATAGGAAAAAAAGCATCGGTGGAATCGCACGGGGTTAAAAGGTATCATCTTATTGAAAAAAACAAAATTGAACAAAAACGCAACAGAACAATCTTGCAAAAAGGCCACTTTAGATCTTTTTATAAGAGAGGCGGAATCAAAAGGAGTTGATCATTGTGATAATGCAAAGGACTATACGCGAACCGGTGAGCGTGGAAGGACTGTCCCTACATACAGGGAATCCGGTCAGAATTGTCATTAAGCCAGCGGAAGCTGACAGTGGCTATGTATTTAAAAGGGTTGATCTTCCCGATGAACCCACCGTGCAGGTCTCGGTTGATAACGTCAGGCAAACAGAACGAGCGACGACTATAGGAGAAGGAAACGTCAAGGTTCATACCGTTGAACATGTTTTAGCTGCTTTAAGAGGCTGTGGGGTGGATAATGCTCTCATTGAACTGAATGCCAATGAGCCACCGATTGGAGATGGCAGTGGCATGTTCCTAGTCAATGAAATCTTAAAAGTTGGAACGGTCGAACAGGATAAAGCAGTTTCTTTTTTTGAGCTGAGGGAACCAGTTTGGGTCGAAGGAGAGGATGGAGCATACATTGCCGCCTGGCCAGATCAGAACTTCTCGATTAGTTGTACCCATGTCAGTCACACAGGACTGTTTACGCAGTATTTTAGTTGGCAGTACGATATCAAAAGTTTTGTAACAGAAATTGCCCCTGCCCGAACTTTCGTCTTTTATGAGGAACTGGTCCCTCTTATCGAAAAAGGGTTGATTAAAGGAGGCAGTCTTGATAATGCGATTGTCATTAGGGGGGAAGCAGTCTATAGTCAGCAGCCTTTGCGGTTTGAAAACGAGTTTGTCAGACACAAAATTTTTGACATGATTGGAGACTTTGCTCTCTTTCCCAAAAGATTGAAAGCCAGAGTTGTGGCCGCTCGGCCTAGTCATTTTCTGAATGTCAAATTTATCAGAGAAATACAGAAAGCCTATAAGAATTATCTTTCCCATTTGATGCCCCTTGAAAATATACCCGTTGGGGAAGGAGCCTTAGATATCAATGAGGTGATGAAGATTCTTCCGCATCGCTATCCATTTTTAATGTTGGATCGAGTGCTCGGTTTTCAGGATGACGTAAAAGCCATAGGCCAGAAAGCGGTGACGATGAACGAAGCCTACTTTCAAGGCCATTTTCCTGGTCATCCCATTATGCCGGGGGTGCTTCAAATTGAAGCAATGGCTCAGCTAGCCAGTATCCTTCTGTTGAGAAAAGCAGGGAATGCGGGCAAACTCGGTTACTTTATGAGCGCCGACAAGGTGAAGTTTCGAAAGCCGGTGATGCCGGGGGACACGCTGATCATCGAAGTGGAAATGACTAAGGCAAGAGGGAAGATTGGAAAAGCTTTTGGGAAATGCTATGTCAACAAGGAGACGGTGTGCGAAGGAGAGCTTCTCTTTGCCTTGGTTGACGGTTAAGCCTACCGGTCGGAAGTGGTGGATCGTGTGATAGAAAACCTAATGAATTGGTAATGCAGACCTCTATTCATCCCACGGCAGTTGTAAGTTCAAAGGCACAGATAGGCGCTGGAGTCGAAATAGGTCCCTATGCTTATATTGGTGAAGGGGTAAAGATTGGAGACTATTGTATCATTCATCCGCATGCCGTTCTCAAAGGACAGATTGAAATTGGCCCGGAAAACGAATTTTATTCTTTTTGTGTGATTGGTGAGAAATCCCAGGATTTAAAATATCAAGGAGAGCCTACGTATCTTAAAATCGGAAAAAACAACGTTTTTAGGGAATTTTCTACCGTTCATCGTTCTACCTTTAAGGGACAAACGACTGAAATCGGCTCTTACAACCATTTTCTGGCCTACACCCATATCGCTCACGATTGTCGAATAGGAGACTGGTGTGTGTTTTCTAACAATGCCACACTGGCTGGACATGTAGTGGTAGAAGACCATGTCACAATAGGCGGTCTTTCGGCTGTACATCAGTTTTGTCGGATTGGGAGATTCTCGATGATTGGCGGCTGCACGAAGGTTGTTCAAGATGTGATCCCATTTTCTCTAGTGGATGGCAATCCTGCTAAGCTCCGTTCCCTCAACCTTGTCGGTTTAAAAAGAAATCATTTTTCTGAAGCACAGATTAAAAGTCTCAAGTTTGCCTTAAAACTACTCCTAGATGGGGGATTAAACATTTCCCAGGCCTTAGAAGAGTTAGAAAAAGTCACTGAAAAAACTCAAGAGCTTATGGCCATCATCCGTTTTATCAAAGATTCTGAACGAGGCGTTATTCGCTAGCTGCTTGATTCTCTCTGATAGCCTTGAGGCAAATATGAATTTGAAACTTTTTGGTTTCACTCTTTGTTTATATCTAAAAGGAGGTTTTTCATGATCAGTTTAGATGAAATCAAAGTGCCGCTGGATGTCCCTCAATCAAAAAAAGATACCTACAAGCGGATTTTTTTTGAGATCACCCAAGGATCAGGACGACTGATGCTGATGGCTGGGGATCAGAAGGTGGAGCATTTGAACGACGATTTTTACGGCCCTGGCATTTCTCCCGAAGACGCTGATCCTGAGCATTTGTTTAAAATTGCAAGTAAAGCGCGGATCGGAGCCTTTGCTACACAGCTTGGACTTATTGCTCGCTATGGAATGGATTATCCGAATGTACGATACGTCGTCAAGCTCAACAGTAAGACGCATCTGGTAAAAACTGCTCAGAGAGACCCTTTAAGTCTTCTTTGGCTTTCCTTTGAACAACTCGATTATTTTTTGGAGACCAAGCCTGTCCCTATTGTTGGGGTAGGTTATACGATCTATCCAGGCAGTGAATTCGAACCACAGATGCTTAAGGAAGCTGCACAACTTGTTTTCGAAGCCCATCAGCGTGGACTAATTGCTATTATATGGGCCTATCCTCGTGGGAAAGCAGTGAGCAACGAAACTGATCCGCATCTTGTAGCGGGAGCCGCTGGATTGGGCGCATGCCTCGGAGCAGATTTTGTTAAGGTAAATCCGCCTTCGGTAAAAGAAGGTGATCCAAACCTAGCACTGAAAGAAGCGGTAGCGGCCGCGGGAAGAACAAGACTTATCTGCGCTGGTGGGAAAGAAACAGCCGTCAAGGATTTCCTAAGCAGGTTACATGGCCAAATCCATATCGGCGGTACTTATGGGAATGCCACAGGAAGGAACATTCACCAAAAATCCTTGAGCGAAGCAGTAGCTTTTTGTAATGCAATTGCTGCTATTACTTTTGATGGAGCATCCGTGGAGGAAGCTTTCGCCATCTATAAAGAATCGTAGAGAAAAAGATGGCTCATTTCCTTTCATCTAGGTTTCTTTCGGTTTGCAAGAAGTCGCTCATGGGACTGAATTGACCTCCTCAAAGGAATTTCCAGTTGCTTAGAAGCTATCCTCCCTGATGGGCCGTGGAGTCTATTCGCCTCTGGACCCTGAGTGAGAACATGCACCTTGCAGCTAGAGAAGAAAACCAATCTTGACCTGGCAAAAACGAGTTTCTCAAAGCCACTTTAGAAGTTAAAGTCACCAGCCACCTCTCCCTCAAAGCGCTCAGTAGGGGTTCAGAGCATTGGAGGCGGCGGAATGTTCCCTTCGGCAAGAGCCTACTGCTTACCAGATGCGGTTAGAAGCCCATCCCCATTAGGGGAAAGAGGAGAGTCACTCTGGGGAGGAATCTTTTCTTTTTCTCCAAATACCAGCCCAATGCAAAAGGTTGTTAGGGCTCCAATACATATTCTCCAAGGGAAAGCAATATGAGGCATTGGAAAGGGCATTAAAGAACCATGCGCATTAGTTTTTGGATCCCCTCCAAACAGAGGGCCACTTAGAACCAATACGGCAAGAAAACCTGCAGCCATGGCGTAGGCATTTTTTTTGTCGCTGCCTCTTGTTCTAGTCAGTATCCCCAAAAGAAAAACACCAAGTAGTGGTCCATAAGTAAAGCCAATGATCCCAAGAATAATCGGCAATATTCTTGCTTCAGGTGAGTAAACTACATAAATCGCTGTACCAATCCCGATAAGGGAAGTGAGAAAAGTAAAACCAATGGTGGCAGCACGCAGGATAGAAACCTTTTTTTTCTCATCGGGGATGGCATCCATCGGGGGATGCAGCCAATCCTGACAAAAAGAGGTGGCCAACGCATTCAAAGCCGCACTTAACGAACCTGTAGCTGTGGCAAAAATCGCGGCTATGACAATGCCTCGAATGCCCGAAGGGAGCTGAGTGATGATAAAATATGGGAATATTTCGTTTGGATTTGCCGGCAGAGCAGAATCGGCATGCGTCGAGTAGAAAAAAGATAACAAAAGGCCTATGGAAAGGAAAAGAAAACCGATTGGTATATCAGCAAATCCAGAGAGGATTAACGAAAGCCTACTTTTCTGGTAATCTTTTGCCGTGAGCAACCGCTGGACGATGTCTTGATCGGTCCCATGCGTGGCCATGGTAGTAAAAGTCGAACCGATCAACGCCGACCATATGGTATAATCGATGGCCAGAATCACTAGCAAGTTTTCAAGCAGACCTTTTGAGGGGATAATGCCCATAGTAACCCAGGGTCGATCGATGAGTTTATGGAAAAGTGTGGCACAGGGATAAACATAAGAGAGTTTTTCTACAAGAATCCAGAAAGCAAAAATACCGCCTAGAAGCATCACTAGAGCTTGGATGAGATCAGTCCAGATGACCGCTTTGATTCCCCCAAGGGTGGTATAAATAGCCGTAAAAGTACTGATCAGAACAATGGAAAAGAAGTAGAGTGTCACTTCCTGCAATGGACTGAGAGGATTCTGGAAGAGGATTTGCGTGCCAACTACTAGAATGATCGCCGCGACATAAAGTCGGGTCCCCATGGCAAGCACCCGAGTCAAAAGAAAGATTGCAGAGGCGATCTTTTGGGTAAGTGGCCCAAAACGAAGTTCTAAAAATTGGTAGATAGAATGAACTTTCAGTTGAAAAAAAGGCTTGATAAAAAAAAAAGCGATTATCACTCTGGCTAGGATGGTTCCTAGAGCAAGTTGTAAATAAGTGTAGTTTTGAAGGACGTAGCCTTCAGCAGGTGTTCCTAAGAAGGCCCCAGCGCTTGTTTCTGCAGCAATAATCGATCCTAGGATCGACCACCAGGGCATTTTTCTACCTCCGAGGGTGAGATCATCGTATTTTTTCTCTTGACCATTCTTGCTGCTCAAGAGACCGATCCAAAAAATAAGAGAAAGAAAAAAAAGGATAACTAGCCCATCAAGCCATAAGGATGTAGACATTTAGCTCGTTTTCCTTTTTCTTTGAGATTTATAGTGCCAAAAATAGACAGAGACATGAAACAGAATCAATGAACAAAAATCAGCTTTGCAACAATTACTTACTTATTCTTCGTCTAACATCCTCCTGAATGGCTTCCCACCATTTCTCCAAAAAGTTCTGAGCCTCTTCTTTGACTTGCTCAAGTCTGTTAGTCACTGGAAAGTGGGTAAACAAATAAAACTTTATTTTCGGCTCTGTTCCTGATGCTCGGACCACCAGCTTGTTGTTATTTTCAAAGAGAAGATGTAACATGATTTCCTTTGGAATGAGATCTCCTTCGCTATCATAATGGTCTTCCTGACCAAAATCGTCAAAGGATAGAAGTTTTTGACCAAGAAATTCTCTTGGAGGCTCTTTTCTATAAGATTGCAGAATGGCGGCAATGTAGCCCGACTCCTCAGCTCCTTCGAAAGTTAAACTCCCTAGTTTTTCAGCAAAATAGCCAAAACTATTGTAAATGGAGTCTAGATATTCTAAGAGATTCATCGATTGAATAGCTGCCCATCCAGCTACTTCGATAAGTTCCAGTGCCGCGCTGTTGGCATCCTTATCCCTTACATAATCTCCACAGGAAGTCCCATAACTTTCTTCTCCTCCGCAGATAAAATATGTTCCTCTTTGGAGTTGCACAGCTCTCCTTTCTTCAAAAGGATGAGAGTCGTAATCCACAAGGCCAGATTGCCTCTCATATTTTAACAGCTTTGCACCAATATATTTAAAACCGGTGAGCGTTTCCACGCATCGAACATGAAAATGCTCGGCAATTTTTTTAATAAGATCAGTCGTTACAAATGATTTAATTATCACAGCTCTGTGCGCATTTTCCGGAGTCAGAATGCCAAGTTGGAAAAGTTTGGAGGTTCTATAATAAGCAAAAAGGGCAAAAATCTGGTTCCCAGTTAAATGAACGAATTCTCCATTTCGATTTTTTATTGCTGCTCCCATTCTATCTCCATCGGGATCGGTTCCGATGACAATATTGCTGTTTTCTACTTTTGCTTGTTGGACGGCTAGTGAAAGGGCAGCAGGATCTTCAGGATTAGGAGTCTTTACGGTAGGAAAGCTGCCGTCTGGAACCGATTGGCTTTGGACAAGGCTGTAGTGAATTCCGTGCCTGTCGAAAAGCTTTGGAATGATTTCAATACCAGTCCCATGCAGGGGAGTATAAACTACCTTTAGTTTTTTTTTCGCGCTAGCAAAGGCTTTGGGATCAAGGCAGACGGTTTCGACGGCTTCAATATAAGCTCTATCAGCATCTGGTCCCAGATAAGTCAAAGAGCCTTCGGCAGAGGACGTCCATAAATCTGGAGAAGATTCGATCTTCTCCACTTCTTTTATGACCTCAGAGGCGTGAGGTTCAATGAGTTGGCATCCATCACGAAAGTAGGCTTTAAAGCCATTGTCATAAGGAGGATTATGGCTTGCCGTAATCATAATCCCACCATGCGCCTTCAACAATCTGACAGTAAAAGAAAGCTGGGGAGTGGATCGCTGAGACTCAAAAAGAAAAGCCTCTAGCCCAACCTTTTGTAATTCTCTTGCACAAAGTTCGGAAAAATACCTAGAAAAATGACGGGAATCATGGGAAATGACAATTTTTAATGGTTCGCCAGGAAAATTCCTTTTTAGGTAATTAGCTAAACCTAAGGCAGCGCTGCGAACATTGCGATCGTTCATGCAGTTAACGCCAACAGCTGGAAATTGAGGAGGACCATGGGGATCAGCATTCCCTCGTTCGGCCTGAGTGATAACCCTTCCTATTGTCCGGCCACGAATACCACCGGTTCCAAAAGAAAGCTTTTTATAAAACCGTTCATTGAGCTCTTCCCAGTTGTTGGTCTCTACCAGTTCCTGGATAGATTCCTTTTCAATCGTTGTTAAATTAGTAGTGCTTAGGAAGGCATGAAGGTTTTTAAAAGCTTCTTCGAGAAGTTTGTGATCCTTGAAGGCCGCTTCGATTGCATTGAGTAAAGAAATGTTCATATATAGTTTTATCTTGACATCCTCCCCATGCCTAAAGGCAGGGGATTCCTGGAGATAACTGACCAGATTTAGCCAGGGCAAGCTCTCCGATGAGGGTGTTGAGGTTTTGATAGACCCTGACACTCTCATCGGCCTC
>NZ_LXQB01000060.1 GCF_004421185.1 Methylacidiphilum sp. Yel
AGCTTACCCAAGTGGAGCGGGGACTTTAGGAAGTTAAAAGATGTCCTAGAGATGCCTCCGATCTATCCCCATGATCCGAGAGCTCGTCCAGGCCCATGGCTTTGTCGCCGCCTTGGCCTTCTTGCTTGACCGGCTATTGGAGAAAAAACTTAAGGCAGCCAAACTCCCCTTTTCCCCCGAAGAGGCCCTGACCACCCACGCACCGTCCAAAGACGCCCGAGGCAGACATCACTGGCACCAAACACCGCGGAGTCACGGCGGGAAACCAACATGGGCGGCCGGATCCTTTCCGCCCTCCGAGTTGGCTTCATGGAGCCTTGGAAACCCAAAAATAGCTCCCAAAACCCTCACATAGTGACACATTGAAAAAAAGCTCATTGATAATCAGCGCTTTACAAAAGTTTCACCAAACATGGGCTAATCTAAATACATACCAGAGTTAAGCTCCATTTATTAAAAGTCTTTGAGGTGTCTTGTCTTAAAATTTGTAAGAAATTGTTCCCTGAATCCAGAATGGCAGTCCAGGGACAATGGATGTATAATTCAGTTCTCTTGTTGGGGACATACCCACCCCTGCAGGAAGCCAATATTTTTGGTTGGTAAAATTAAAAACATTAAGTCGTGATTCCCACTTGGAGTGAGAATAAAAGATAGAATTGTTCAAAATAAACTGTAATGGAATCCGTGTTCGATAATCATAACCTAGATACTGATCAGAAAGAACTAGAGCTCCAATGGTTAGACCAAATCCAGAATCAAATTTATATGTCATCATCCCATTAAAAACTTGATCTGGCCATCCAATCAAAGCGTATTTACCTGGAGGGAATGTCCCATTGTTATTAAGTGGAAGTTGGTAGATCCTCGCAAAATCTGTGGAATAAGTTTGAGCCATTTCTGGCCCTTCAGGCAAACTACTCCAATTTTCTACGCCCTGCTCAAGAAGATAACTCATTCTTATCCAGAAATGTTTATTAGGCTGATAAGTCAAACTAGCTTCAATGCCTTGAAAAGAAGCTGGAGTAGAAGGGAAATCAATATTTCCTAAAAAAGTCTCTTCTGAAAATCCTGTCAAAGAAAAATAAAATCTGTCGTCTAGAAGATTAAACTTTATCCCACCTTCTATAAGTTGATTCAGCAAATGAAAAGTGGTGGCAGGAAAAATAGGAGAATATCCACCCCCACCTGAAGCATTGGTTGTGTATTGCCAGTTGTAATCAAAATAAAGACTTATCCAATGGGCCGGCCTATAAGTAATTGCAGCATTGACTAGAGGATTAAGCTGCGTGGTATTTAGCGATTGGAATAAAAAAGTAGGGGTTCCTGGTGGGGTTTGAGAATGAACAAAATAACTATCCATCCTTGCTCCTATAAAAAGAGTGACCTTACCCAACATATTCATTTGATGCTGATAAAAAGGGGAGAGTCTAAAAAATTGGGTTTGATTGGTTTCATCATTGAGGGGAATAAAAAAACCTCCAGCCGGTGATCCTGGAACAGGATAGAGGCCAAAGTTAGTGAAGTAATTAGATAAGAGGAAGTTATATAATTGTGGGTTTTCTATAATAGCATCCCAGCTATTTCCAAGATAGACTTCAGACTGATAATCAAGCGTGCGTTGGAAACGAAATTCTAAGCCTGAATCAATGAAATGTTTAAGGTGAAAAGTATTTTTGTTATTTTTAAGAATTGAATCGAAATTGATCCTTAATTCAGTTCTGTTGTCGATTTCATAATCTCCCTTAAAAACATTGGCTTCATAAGTTTCAAAACGGATAGCAGTTTGATCTTGGTACCAGAAAAAACTGTTATTTACTATGTCTATATTATCATTCAGGTGCAGTGTTTGAATTACTTGACTCATGGCAAAGGTAGCTTGACCAATGTCTGCTGGATACTTCACGGTAGATCTCCGACTTATTGGAAATTCTGAAATCAAATAGGAGTTTGCTGGAGGGTTATTTTCAGTTCCAGCAGTAACCTGAGAAGGTGGAACAAATCCCGTAAAATAAAGACCATTGTTAATTAGGGATTGAGTTGGCCTATTCAGCAACACTTCTATAGGAGTATAATCAGCCGTTCCAAAATCCGAATAACACTCAATCTGATACTTTTCTGTTGGTCTATAACCAATAGCGAAATAAAAGTTTTCCTGCTCGTTTCGGACATATTGATAGTAGAGTCTAGAGTCGATCCCCATGTAACTGGCTCTGTAAGCAAGTTTTCCTTTTTCGATTGGTCCTCCAATATCCGCTCCCCATATGTAGTTTTCATACATTCCGGTGGTATTCCAAAAGTTTCCTCTAAATTTATCAAAATAAGGTTGTTTTGTGGTATAATTTACATATCCATTGGATGGCTGTGTAGCTCCAAAAACCGCACCTGGAGGACCTTCAACAAGGTCAAAATTTTCTACCATGTTAAAATTCCATGGTGGATTGAAAAATCCATCATTGTTTACGTTTTGCTCTATGCCATTAATGAAGGTAAGGCCAGGTTTACCACGAATAATAGGTGAAGACATTTCATACAGTTCGGCGGCATCGAATTGAGCAGCTGGACTAATCATGGTAATACTTATAGGATCAGGCCAGCCTTGTGAGCCAATCCCTGCGGATTGCATAAGAGTTTGATTTATTGGAGTCACTGATCTTGGGATGTCCATTATATTAAAAGGAGTTCCATCAATTGAAGCAATGGATTGATCAGTTTGTAGGATAGTTTCCACTTTGAATGCTTCGACAGTAACTTCTGGAAGGCTTGATACGGGATAAGAATCTAAAGTTTCGGTTTCATTTTCAATAGGAGATGAAAATAAACCCTGAACTAATGAAACAAGCCCTAAGGATAGATAAGTAATAAAAATAAGAGGATGTTCTTTTAAAGAAATGAATGATTTTGGCATGAATCAAAAATAGGGATAAATGATTATTGTTTGCTAATCTTCAATTGCTTGATTTTTAATTCTTTTTTGCACTCTATTCATAAAGTGGTTTTATCAAATGCCTTCTAGGCAAATTCTATGTTGATAGATGATGCAAGGACAAAACCTCTGAATATACCGGTTGGCAAGTTTGCCTTATTATGAGCATTTAGTATATATAATCCTAGCTTGCTGACTATTGTGTGACTGCAAGTTGATCGTATTGGCCTGACTTAATGTTGCAAACAACAAGTGGATGATTTACGAAAAACCATCGGAGGTAATAAAGGCACGAAGGGCAGCTAAAGCAGCTTATCAATGATCCAAGAGTTTTTCTCTACTCTTACAAAAGGCTGCTATTGCTGTGATTAACACTTCAAGCAGTTCGTTTTGCAACACAATCCTCTCATATATATACATGGGTTTTTGCTTTGTGACCATGGAAGCGGACATGAATATCCTGTCCACTATGTTGTAGCCGTACCATCTAAGGACAATCCAGCCAAGATTGATTGGGCTGCTGGAAGTAGTGTACTTCAAGGCAAATCCGACAGAAGTTTTTGACCAAGCCAAAAAGATAGGAAGGAATAGTTAAGGATATGCGCCTACTTCGCCAGTATATCAAGCCAGTTCTGCGCCGAGGCAGTCTAGCACTACAACGTGGTGTGCCAAAGGCAAGTGAAGTCTTGGCTATGCTGAGATTTCTTATCCTCCCGCAGAAGCTTACGGGAATTCCTGCGCAAAACATTAAGTAAAAGATCAAATACTATACTTGCAATAAGATCCTGGGAAATTGAATCATCAATCCAAAAGAGAAGCTCTTCTGCAAAGTGTTCTATTGAATGCCCTGTCATGCTTTTTTCTTCTTATCGATTCTTGGGATAGTGAAACAACACTATGATCCATTTATAGTGTTAGGAATTTGCGAAATCGTGGGAAATAATTATGAACATTGATTAACTGGTTAGCTTCGATTTTGAATGAGTGGTAATTTTTCTAAGGGGTAGAGGAATGGAAATCTTGTCATCATAAAGTAAAAAACTTATTTTATGAATCTTTAAGTTGGCAAAGTAGGAGTTCTTACCACAAGTACAGAGAAATTATCAAGTTGGGGACACCTAATATGTTGATTGAGTCATTGGTTCAGAAGATTTTGAAAGGGCTTGCGTGTTGATAGCTTGGCTATGGAGTCGACGCTTGGAGAGAAGCTAAAGTGATCATTATATAGAGCACATGTCCTGGGAAACATGCTATGGAAGTAGAAAAAAAGCAAATTCCAGTTTTCTTGAAGGGGATTTCGAAAGTCCACTCTAGCACAGGTGTTTTGGCTCAATTGATTAAAATAGAGGATTTAAGACACTAATATTGCAGCTCCACGATGGCTGTGTGATTTGAATCGTATGTAGGAAGGACTTAACGTAGCAAACTGTTGAATGTTGAAAACCATAAGGCTGGGAAAAATTTATCTCCTACTTATGCTCGTTTTGTTCCCTTCCTACCTTTAGATGAAAAAAGATAAAGAAAATGAAAAAGAGGAACAATTTCTCGATTAGAGACTTATGAATGGCAGGAGAAATAAAATTTGACTGGATGTTATTAATTTATTTATTATTTTCATAAAAAACAAAAATTGTTTCATTTACAAAATATGACTGATATTGTTCGGGAATGGGAGGAATTTACTTTAGGAAATAAGCTGCTTCCAAAGGTAAGAAGTGATATTTTAAAAAGTTGGGAACGAAGTAAAAAATACAATATTGATAGAGAAAAACATTGTCCACTTCTCCTTTCTCCAAAAGAAGAAAATCTTAAATTAGATCTAGATTCTTTTTCTTTTCTTCAACCCCTTTTTCCCTTGCTTCGAATGCAGGCTATTGATTTTGATTGTCTCATAGCCATTACAAATTCTGAAGGGGTAGTTACTTTTGTCGATGGACCTGGAAGATTATTGGAAAAAGCAAACATCTGTAATTTGGTCATTGGAGCCAATTGGAGTGAAAAATATTGCGGCTGTTCTGCCATTGGGATTGCAATTGAAGAAAAGAAGCCTATTTCAGTTATTGGTCCAGAACATTATTGCGCTTCTCTTCACGATATTTGGTGTACCTCAGCAATTATTCATAAACCTGAATCCAAAGACCTATTCATGGCTTTAACCATGATAGGCGATCTTGCATACAAACCCATTCCTATCAGTGTAGTCATAACTAACAGTTCTCTTATAGAATCTAAACTTACAACGATTCTTTATACTGATAGAGTTTTTCTTTATAATAGATTTATAGAAAAAAATGGACTTTATAATACTTCTCCTTTTCTATTGATAGATTCCCTTGGAACAATTTTACATTGCTCAAAAGAAATTTTGTCAGAGTTTCAGCTTACAAAGTCCGATTGCGTGATCATAAGGAACAAACCGAAGATTTCATATGATCAGCTACAAATGTTTGAGTCTGATATTATTCTTGGAAAGACGGTTATTCCCGCTTTGATTGAACCTATTGGCCGTGAAAAAAGAATTATTGGTTATATAATAGAACTGTCTCATTGTTTTTCTTCGGCCTCTGTAAGTTCAACAAATATTTTGGCTTTTTCTTGCTTTTCTTCTAAACCTCAAAAAACTTCCTCTGAAATGCAGGTTTCAATTTCTTCAGATTTAATTATTGGTAAATCTTCTGCTTTTGTAGCGGCAATTGAAGAAGCCAAGATTGCTGCTCAAAATGATTTGCCAGTTCTTCTTTTAGGTGAAACCGGTACTGGAAAAGAAATATTTGCTAAGTTTATCCATCAAAATAGTAAAAGATCCAAAGAAACTTTTTTAGCGATGAATTGCGCGGCCATTCCAAAGGAATTGGTCGTAAGCGAACTTTTTGGATTTGAGGGTGGCACTTTTACTGGTTCTTCTAAAGAAGGGAGAAAGGGAAAATTTCTTTTGGCCAATTATGGGACAATTTTTCTAGATGAAATTGGAGAATTACCTCTTGAAATTCAAGGGACACTTCTTAGAGTTCTTGAAGAATATCAAATTTTACCTATAGGAGCTAAAAGTCCAATACCGGTTGATGTTAGGGTAATTGCTGCAACAAATAGGGATCTCCAATTGCAATGTATGAAAGGAACCTTTAGAAAAGATCTTTTCTATAGGTTGAACATTTTTCCAATTTATCTCCCGCCTTTAAGAGATAGAGGCAAGGATATAGAATTATTGTTTATTTATTTTGTTCAGCAAATTTCTGCAAAACTGAAATTTTCTCAATCCATTGATTGGGATAGTATTTTGCCTGTTCTCTACAAATATTCATGGCCTGGAAATGTAAGGGAGTTGAAAAATGTGGCTTTTAGACTCATTGCTAAAAATCTACAAAAGAAGGAAATTAAATCCGAAGACCTTCTATCCATTTTACACAATCCTTCTAATGAGACTGAACAAGGACAATTACATCATAAGCTGAATTCCAACGAGCTGGAACAATCCATAGATAGAGAATCTTTCCATTTTGAAAAAACTAAAAAGGAACTGTTTTTTTCTGCCTTAGAAAAAACTGGAGGGAATGCAAGTTTAGCTGCAAAACTATTAGGAGTGCATCGGAGTACACTTTATAGGAATCTAAAAAAGTTTTCTTCTCAAAATCTAAAGTAAGCGAAGAAAAAATAGATTTTTTTTCTCTTTAAACTTAGCTTAAGGCTCTTTATCCTCGAGTGAATAACCAGAGTTGTGTTAATAAATTTATAGAGCTCTTTAGGGGAAAGACAGCTTTGAAAGCAAGGCTTATATCCCGATTCGCTCGTTTTAGAGGTTATTAGAGGATATTGAATCCAATAAATTCAATTTAGGAAAGATCCTATTTGTTAAATTTCTTATTAACCTTTGATACCAAATAGTATTCTCAATAGTATTCTCTATTTAAAACTTCAATGAAGTATATAATCAGCTTTGTCCTTGATCAGAAATGAAGAAAGTCACTGAAGAAACGGTGAGGACCCTGTGTCTTTTAGCTTATACCCTTTAGCAAGAAGGGAGATAGGATGGATGGTTTGGATGTTTAAATGATGTTTTTTCAAACCCTTTTCTATAAAGAGCAGGCAGCCAGGATTGGCTGTACAAACTATCGAGGCCTTTGTTTTTTTTATTTTTTCTACTTTTTTATTCAAAAGCTTATGAGCCATTTCTGGTTGTAAGATGTTATAGATCCCCGCGCTACCGCAACAATGATCGGACTCCTCAAGTTCTATAAATTGAACATATGGCAGAGATTGGAGTATAGTTCTAGGCTCATTTTTAATCTTTTGCCCATGACATAGATGGCAGGCATCATGATAAGTAATTACTGTGTGAGATTGGTTGGTACTGGCGAATGCTTGAGGAGGGGAAAATCCTATCTTTATTAGCCATTCATGGATATCATAGACTTTTTTATCCCATGCTTCAGCCTTTTTTCTCCAGAAAGTTCCTGGTGGAAAGAGATCTGAGAAATGTTTGAGATGAGATCCACAACCGGCAGAATTCGTTATAATTGCATCCAATTCTTCTATGGGAAAAGCGGCTAGGAGTTTTTTAGCAAGCCGTTCTGCTGTTTCCATCTCTCCGTTGTGTGCATGGAGAGAACCGCAACACCCTTGCTCAGGAGGACATATAACTTCACATCCGTTATACAGAAGGACATCAGCGGTATCTCTGTTAATTTTAGAAAATACAAGATCTTGTATGCAACCAGTCAAAAGCCCTACTTTCCATCGAGTAGGAGTATTGATGGGGAGTTCTCTAGGAGGGATGAGTTCAAAAGAAAAGTGAGGAGCAATAGATGGAATCTGAGCAAGCATATCTTTTAGCTTGGCTGGAAGAAAAGGAAGGCTTTTAAAAAATCTATCCAGTCCCATTCTTTGATAAATTCGCAGCAGTCTGCCAAAGGTTCTTAATCTGCGGGATGAAAGAAAAAGATAGTTAATAAGGAAAGTCCTTGCGAGTAGCCGTAAAGGGTTATTTAAGATTTTCGACTTTTCAATGTCTTGTCTGGAAGCTTCAAATAATGTCTTGTAATCAACGCCAACTGGACAGGCTGTTTGGCAAGCCAGACAGCCGAGACAAAAATACAGCTCATGGGCAAAGGAAGCTGTCAGATCCATTCTTTTTTCGGCAATGGCTCTCATGAGGGCAATCCTACCCCTAGGACTGTTGCGTTCTATTTTAGTTTCTTGGTAGGTAGGGCAGCTTGGAAGACACATTCCACAATGAATGCATTTTTGAATGATCGTAGAGTCTAGGGATAGAAGAGAGTGTTTGGCACTTAGTTTATTCATGAGATGATTAATCAAATATTTTTCCAGGATTTAATAGATTATCTGGATCAAGAATCTTTTTGATGTTTTTAAGCAATTGAAATTCTTCGCTTTTATATTGATAAGCTAGAAATTCTTTTTTAGCTAGTCCAACCCCATGTTCTCCTGTAACTGTTCCTCCAAGTTTTATGGCATAAAGGAAAATTTCTTTCATTGCCCTAAAGACTTTCTCCATTAAATCCTTATTTTTTTCATCCCCTAAAAAAACTGGGTGCAGGTTTCCATCTCCCATATGGGCATAAACCGCAATTTCGACTGCATATGTTTTTGAGATTTGTTGAATTTTATGGATCATTTGAGCAAGCGAACTTCTTGGAACAGTAACATCTTCTAAAAGCACCGTAGGTGCTTTTCTTGCAAGAGCTGAGAAAGCAACTTTTCTTGCACTCCACAATTGCTCTTGTTGCTTAGGATTCTCAGCGATTTTAATTTCCAATGGACCATATTGTTTAAGGACTTGACTAATCCGGATGATTTCATCCTGGACCGCTTGAGGGTGGCCATCCGATTCAATGAGCAATACGGCCTGGCTTTCTTTGGGAAAACCTGCTGGTGAATAGGCTTCGATACACTCAATTGTCTTTTGATCAAGAAACTCTAGAGCACTAGGGATTAAGGCTGCTTTTATGATTGCTGATGTAGCTTCAGATGCTGCTTCAAGGGTAGGGAAAGAAGCTAGTATAACCTGCCTTTCTTGTGGCTTTGGAATAAGTCGAAGCAATACTTTAGTAACAATGCCAAGCGTTCCTTCCGAGCCTATAAAAAGATCCTTTAGTGAATAGCCTGCGGAGTCTTTTACACATTTGTTCCCTAACCATACCACCTGGCCATTTGGTAATACCACCTCCATTCCTAAGACGTAATTTCTTGTTACGCCATATTTTAATCCTCGAATCCCTCCAGAATTATGTCCTACATTGCCACCAATGGTAGAAATTTTATAGGAGCCAGGATCGGGCGGGTAAAAAAGAGAAAACTTAGCAGCTTCTTCTTGTACAGCTTGGGTGGTAATTCCAGGTTCGACCAAAAGGGTCAAGTTATCAGGATCTGTTTCTAAAATTTTATTCCATTTGGTCATAGAAAGAACTATGGAATTTTTTTGAGGCACAGCGGCACCACTTAAGCTTGTTCCAGATCCTCGCGGAAGGATGCAAGCGTGGTTTGATTTAGCCCATTGCAGAACCCAGAGAATATCTTCAATAGAAGAGGGGAATAAGACAGCAAGGGGAGCATGATAAAAAGTAGCTGTAGCATCGAAGCTATAAGGGATAAGATCTTCTTTGGAAATTAAAAGGGAGCTTTCAGGAAAATGATCGATCAAGCTCCGGAGAGCTTCGTTGGGAAAGCTTAGACTAGCCATAAATCACAATAAAAAGCTCATCGAGCGGTTCTTAAAGCCTCAATGCTTTCATTTCCCTTATAATGTATTCGGCTTGTCGAATGGCCAATGCGGATATAGTCAAGGTGGGGTTTTCACAAGCTCCTGTAGGAAATAAACTTCCGTCAGCTATGAAAAGATTTTTTACTTCATGGCATTGACCATAAGAATTTGTCACGGAGGTCTCAGGATTATTTCCCATACGGCAGGTTCCTAAGTTATGAGTTGCTGGATAAGGGGGAGTATCGTAGACTTCTATTGCACCTGCAGCCTCATAAATTTCTCTTGCCCTTTTCCAAGCATATTCGCGCATCCGTTTATCATTTGGATGATCATTAAATGTAATAACAGGAATAGGCATACCGAACCGATCTTTTTTTTCTTTGTGTAAACTAACTCCGTTGGCCAGTTGAGGAAGATCTTCTCCCACAATCCACATGCCAGCAATATGGGTGTAGTTCTCCATCAAGTTTTTAAGTGGCTCGCCCCATAAGGCTCTTGCTTGAGAAGTAGAGGTATTGGGGCCAGGCCTAAGAAAAATCGATAAAAAGGCCGGTCCGAGCATAATTGTTTCTAAATGAAATCCACCCACAAAGCCTCTCTTTGGCTCATTTTTGGCAAAATTATCTATAAGTCCCATCATGGTTATCCCCTTATAGGCGTGTACGGGCTTTGGAAATAGGGCATAAGAAGAGGCAGTTAAGTGGCGCATATAATTTTTCCCAACCATTCCACTGCCATTAGCTAATCCATGAGGAAATTTAGAAGATTCTGAATTTAATAATAGCCTGGCTGTTTCAATACTATTGCAGGCAACACAGATCACTTTTGCTTTGAGTTGATGAAGCTTTCCTTGACTGTCAGCATAAATGACGCTGCTTGCTTTTTTCCTAGAATCTGTTTCAATACGAATCGCTTGGCATTGTGGCCGCAAATCTAAATTACCTGTTTGCTCTGCTTTGGGAATGGCTTCATAGAGAACATTCCACTTTGCTTTAATCGTACATCCTTGAAAACAGAAACCGCATTGATCACAGGGAGGCCGTCCATCAAAAGGAATACTATTAATAGCCATAAAACCTGGTGTTGCCTGAAACCCAAGTTTTTCAGCTCCTCTTTTCATGACCAGAAAATTGGTATTTCCTGGTTGAAAAGGCATGACTCGTCCAGATACACCAAGAGCCTTTTCAGCTTTTTCATAGTAGGGTAAGAGATCTTCGTAGCTGATTGGCCAGTCAGTTAGATTGGCTTTTGGAATTTCTCCATAAAGAGACTTTACTTTAAATTCCCATGGTTGAATGCGTAATGCCGCTCCTGCCCAGTGAAGAGTCGTTCCTCCAACTGTTTTACACGTCCAAGCTGCAAGACCTGTGATATCTTCTCCTTGCGTTTCCCTTGGATCAAGCCATGCTGTCTTTAAGAACATGGCCCATTCATCGTTCTCAAAATCCTTTTCAGGAACGAGCCGTGGGCCTGCCTCTAGAGCTGTTACTTTAACTCCTTGAAGACAAAGCTCCCGGATTAGATTTCCTCCCCCGGCTCCTGTTCCTATGACGCATACATCAACCGTTTCGTTAGAAAATGTTGTGGCCATAATTGTATCTTATTTTTAAATTTTTAAGAGCTTTAATGCTACCAATCGAGTTGATCAAATCCTTTGTTGACATAACCTCCAAGATACTTCCCATTCTCATTCATTGAGGGGCCAGGATAACCAATAGCTGTCCATACCCCTTTATCGTTATAAAAGGTAGAAAGAATCTGATTGAGAAGGTCCTGAAATATCTTTTGGTCTTCTGTTCTTTTGACAATGTTAATTCCTTCAGGCAATGAAAGCAGATAGAAGTCTTTTTTGGATAATTCTTGAGCGTATTTTTGCAGCAAATTCAAGTAGGCTTCTAGTTTGTGTTTTTTATTAGAATCTGTGTTGGTAGACCACTTTTCAAGGAGGTTATTATACGAGATGTTCCTTGCCTTTTCAAAGACCTCTCCCTGATGAGGAACAACGATTGCTATAAACTTCTGGAGGTTTTTTTGTTGAAGATTACTAAGAAAGTTATTTTGAACATTATTTTCGATCAGCTGGGAGGTTCCAAAAAAAGAAGGGTTTACGGAACAACAACTTGAACTAAGTAATTGTTGTTTTTTTTCTACGAAAAAGATAGCACCAATAAAATAAAAGAAGAATTTTCTTCTAGATATTTTCATAACTGAAGCTTTGTATCTATCCAATCAAAAGTTCATTCCTTTTTCTTTTCTTCTTGTATGAGTTCAATTTCATAGCCATCAGGGGCATCAATGAATGTAAAATACTGTCCGTTTTCAGCTTTTTGAATTTCATCAGTAAATGGCCATCCCATTTTGTTGCATTTGATGCGAGCTTCTTCAAGATCATTTACAGAAAAAGCCAGATGAGTTAAGTCTGGAGGTACGATGACTTGTCCACTATCAGGATACTCACAGAGTTCAAGCAGTGTTCCATTTTCTGGAGCTTGTAAAAAAACCAATTTAGAGCCTCTTGGAGAAGTAATCCTTCCGACTTCTTTAAGGCCAAGAAAATTGACAAAATAATGGAGTGCTTTTTCCAAATTCGAGACACGATATCTGACATGTAAAAAACGATGAACCATTAATCCTCCTTCTTTTTAATCTGATTTTGAGCAAAAAATGTGCCATCTGAAAAATACAGGAAGAAATGACAAAATCTGTGGTAATGCAATGCTGCAGATGATGCATTTAGCTATGAGAAATGTAGCAATATGCGACACTAACAGAAAAAATTCGAGCTTTATTTTCCAAAGGAATGTAGGTACTAATCCTCAAGAAAAAAAATTGGTAAAATTGGCATACCTTATGCTCAGAAAATTATGTCTATGCGTATACCTACGCAAAAAAAGAAAAACAAAAAAGGAGGATAGTATATGGCTAATGAAAGAGTAGCAACAGTTGGAGCAGTGGATGTATCAGCCGTTGCTGAACTGGTGCCTAAAAAGGAATATTTTAATAACTGGAGATTCTATCTTTATTGCATATTGATATCGCTCTCCTATGGTGCTTGCATGCTTTATCAGAGAGCATTTGCAATATCGAAAGGAATTGATTATACCTCACAGGACTTCCAAACTTATTGGATGACTCTTTTCTGGGGTATAACAATAATGAATGTTATAATTTGGGGACTGACATGGGGTTGGATCTGGTTTGTCTATAGGGATCGTCATTTGGAACAGCTAAGTCCCGGGGAGGAATTGAAACGCTGGTATTCTAACTGGTTATTAACCCTTGGAGTGTATGCTTGGTGTTTGGTCTGGGCGGTCTTTTTTGTGGAACAGGATGGAGTGTGGCATTCATCCATGATTAGGGACACAGAGTTTACTCCTAGCCATATTTTCAATTTTTATCTTAGTTGGCCAATTTTTATTAACTTTGGGGTAGCTGGATTGATGTTAACCAGAACAAGGCTTCCTGTAATGGGTAAAAAATGGCTGCTGCCATTAGTTATGGAAGTAGCATGGCCGATAATGTTTATTCCATTAATTGGAGAAAACGAATGGGGACATAGTGCCTGGATTTTAGAAGAATGGTTTGCAGCTCCTTTGCACTGGACATTTGTGCCTTTTGCTTGGGCTGCCGTTTGGTTCTTAGGCAATGGATTTGACATGTTTCCAAGGATAGCTGCAGTTCTAAAAGCCACCTATTTTGGTGAAAAATGCATGTCTGCTGCTGAGGCAATGGAAAATCCTGAGGAAGCCACCAATCCAGTGCATACACTACCTGGAATGTAATTTTATAAAACATTAATTTCCTGGTCACCAACTAAAAATAGGAAGGGAGAGTATAACAAGGGAGAGTCACTCTCCCTTCCGCAATACAAAAAAGGAGAAAAATGCAAACACAGACGATAAAGACTTCCCCAGAACTTCAAAAAGAAGGTTTAGAAGTTGGGAAAAGAATTCAATTTGTAGCATGGGTTATCATAGGAATGACTGTGACAGTCGGAACATTCGCCTCTCAGTCATTACTAGAAGGAGACTGGAGCTTCTGGATAGATTGGAAAGATCGACGTTATTTTCCAATTTTAGGAGTCATATCCTATATGTTGATGTTAGTCAGCGTTCAAGCAGCTTGTTGGATTAAAGCTAGACTTCCCGTGGGAATGACTCTATGTGCGGTAGGAATCAACCTCTGGCAATGGTTTGAAAGATATGTCAATTGGTGGGGATGGTTCAGTTATCCAATGAATGAATTGTTTCCAGAGACTGTTATTCCATGTGCCATTGCTGCGGATTGTGTCCTACTTTTATCTAGAAAACTTCTCTTAACTTATCTTTTTGGTGCCTATGCTTTTGCTTTAACCTTTTATCCAGCTAATTGGGTGATGATTGCTCCGTTTCACCAACCCGTAGAAGCCTTAGGCCAAACCTTAAGTATAGCCGATTATATCGGATTTTCCTATGTCCGCTCTGCCATTCCTGAGTATCTAAGAATGATTGAAAGTGGTACACTTCGGACCTTTGAAGGAGGCGCCTTAGGCCCAGCCATATTTTTCAGCGGTGTTGTTGGTATTTTTATATATGCAATTTTTTGGTGGATTGGAGATCAGTGCACCAGAAACCGTTGGGTAAAGAAAATATAAATATCAGAATATTCAAGAACAAACGCTAAAGGGGAAAAAAGTGCCATGAAAATAAAAAATCACTACCTTAACATCCTAATATTAACAAGTACTGTTATAATTGCAATTATTGTTTCCTCTCATCTTTATGCCTCTGGAATAGGGGAACGGGCTCAGGAAGCAATTTTGAGGATGCGAACTGCCCAATTTTATGATGTTCGCTTCTCTTCGAATCATCTGAAAGTCGGGGAAGATCTCGTAGTAACTGGAAAAGTCATGATTCTGCCTATATGGCCGCATGAACTTGGTTTTTCTGGTATTGGCTATATCAATTTCTTTGAACCTGGTCCCAGGCTTATACGCAAGGAAACGGTTGTAAATGGCCAACCAGTGTTCTCCAGCATGATTATAAAGCTTGGAGACACCTATGACTTTAAAGAAGTCTTAACCGCCCGCAGGCCTGGAACTTGGCCAGTGGGTGTTACAATGAATATGAAAGATATTGGACCCATCGTAGGACCTTCTATTAAAGTCACGATTGATCCTTCCTCTTCTCCATTTACAAATACGATCCAAACCTTGACTGGACAAACCATTAATCTTGAAAACTATGGATTAAGTCGGGCCATGGGATGGTCCTTCCTTTGGGTAGTATTAGGAATAGGATGGCTTTATTATTGGCTTATTCTTAAGCCAACAGCTCCAAGACTAGGGCTTGCCTTCTTGGAAAAAGAGGACGAATTGGTTACCAAGCAAGATCAAAGGTTTGGATTTTTATTCTTGGCTATTGTTCTTGTACTAGTATTTGGCGGGGCTTTTATTACCTCCAAACAGTTTCCCATTGTTGTACCCCTGCAAAAAACCTTTGTTAGGATTGATCCTTTGCCCAAGGAACCAACATTTGTTGAGGCAAAAGTCAGTAAAGCTACTTATTATGTGCAGCAACGAAGCCTCGATTTTGATTTAATTGTAACCAATAAAGGAAATGAAAAAGTTTATTTGCGACGGTTTCAAACAGCAAATGTTGCCTTTTTGAATCCGGCTGCTCCCGACAATCAATGGCCAGCCGATTCGCCAGAAGTCAATGGCGGAGAATTGCAAATTACACCCAATGAACCCATTCTGCCTGGAGAGACAAAACAATTACACGTTAAAGCACAAGGAGCGGCTTGGGAAGTAGAAAGACTATCAACGATTTATAAAGAATCCGCCAGTAGGTTTGGTGGGCTCATCTTTTTCGGAGATGCAGCAGGGAATAGAAACATTATCGCAATAGCAGATCAGTTTGTCGTTCCAGTATTTCAATAATACATATTTCAATGAAACATAATTATATATATAGATGCATATCTGTAATAATAATTATGTATGTTGTCATATGTAAATGTGCTATATCGAAATGTGAACCATATGATAAGTGTGGATTTGTGGTCAATAATTACTTTGCTGCTCATTTTACAATATATCCAGAGTATCCTCTACCATATAACCGAGGATGTTTTATGAATGCTTATTGCAACAAAATACCACATAGTGGTATGGTTTCGCTAGTATACGATATAGTAGGAATTGGTAATATTTTAAATGATCATAAGATAAACATATATATTACATATAAAAATGAACCTGAAAAACATCTTTATTCATGGTCAGAAGTTCCTGTAAACGGGGTAATATTGAAACGTGTTTATCTTAATCCTGGATCATATATATCTAAAATAAATATATTTTGTGATCAAGGAATAGTAACTAAACTTAATCAATTCGGTATTTTCATCGAGGATAAAAATGTTAATTTTGTATTTCCATTTATTGTAGATAGTGGAAATTTGTTGTCATGGATTAAATATAAAATTATGATAATTCCAATATTTACCATCCTAATATGTATTATTATTGGAATAATATTCCGAGTGGTGCAAAAAAATAACAGCTATGTGAGAAATTGAGGCAATGGGGTATAAAATGAATTATAAAGCAATATATAATAGTATAGATTATATTTTATGGTATAATCAAATAACATTAGAAAATATTGCAGAAGTAGGGGGTAAAAATGCTTCTCTTGGAGAGATGATGAAAGAATTATCACCATTTGGAATAAAGATACCAAATGGTTTTGCTATAACATCATGGGCTTATGAACAGTTCATAAGCTTTAATAATATTAGAGATGTCATTGATCAAAAATTAAAAGATATAAATTATTCTGATATAAATACTGTTAAAGAAGCTAGTAAATATATTAGAAATATTATTATTAATTCTAAATTTCCTTATAAATATAAAAAGACTATAATTAGTGCCTATAAATTTTTATCTAAGGATTCGGGTATCGAAGATGTCGATGTGGCTGTCAGATCCAGTGCGAATGTAGAAGATCTACCGCTAGCTAGTTTTGCTGGGCAACAAAACACTTACCTTAATATTAAAGGTAATGCAAGTCTTCTAAATGCCATAAAACTCTGCTACGCATCGCTCTATACGGAACGAGCCATAATGTATAGAAAAGAGATGGGATATGAACACATTAATG
Organism: Methylacidiphilum sp. Yel; assembly: GCF_004421185.1. Lineage (GTDB taxonomy): Bacteria > Verrucomicrobiota > Verrucomicrobiia > Methylacidiphilales > Methylacidiphilaceae > Methylacidiphilum. Next base: position 16,790 of record NZ_LXQB01000060.1, read on the forward strand.
TATCCATGTCCGTTGGAGTTCAAAGAATGGTTCGTTCTGATCTTGCCTGTTCTGGTGTCATGTTTACTCTTGATCCAGAATCGGGCTTTAAAAAAGTCGTACTAATTAATGCTTCATATGGATTAGGTGAAAATATTGTCCAAGGCGTAGTCAACCCTGATGAATACTGTGTCTTTAAATCCACCTTAATGAAAGGTTATAAGCCTATTATTCAGAAAAAATTGGGGAGTAAAGATATCAAATTGGTCTATGACATCGATGGCGAAAGATTAATGAAAGGTGTTTATGTTAAAAATGTACCTGTTCCAATAGAAGATAGAAACAAGTATGTATTATCAGACTCTGAAATATTAACTCTTAGTAGATGGGCATGTATTATAGAAGAACATTATACTCGCAAGAATGAACGTAGCACGCCCATGGATATTGAATGGGCTAAAGATGGTATAAGTGGAGAACTTTTTATCCTTCAAGCAAGACCTGAAACAATCCATCGAGGACAAAATAAAAAATCCATTCAGATCTATCAATTAAAAACCAAAGGCAAGGTTCTTGTCGAAGGGAAAGCGGTTGGGGAAAAAATAGCGCAAGGGAAAGTTCGAATCATCCAAGACCTCCAACAAATGGATCAATTTCAACCAGGGGAGGTGCTGGTCATTGAAAAAACGGATCCTGATTGGGAACCAATAATAAAGAAAGCGGCAGCAATTGTAACAGATAGGGGAGGCAGAACCTGTCATGCAGCTATTGTTAGTAGGGAACTAGGTGTGCCTGCAGTCGTTGGAACCGAAATTGCCACCAAGGTGCTTCAAAACGGAACGTTTGTAACAGTTAGCTGCGCAGAAGGGGAAATTGGGAAAGTCTACGAAGGCAATCTTCCATATACGATTGAAAAGATCAATCTCATGGAAATCCCTCGTCCAAGAACAAAGATTATGATGAATGTGGGTAACCCACATAAAGCCTTTGATTTTTCTTTCCTTCCCAATGATGGAGTGGGTCTAGCTCGCCAAGAATTTATTCTTACAAATTACGTCAAGGTTCATCCCATGGCCTTAGTGCACTTTGATCGGCTCAAGGAAGGGCCTGAAAAAATGAAAATTCGGCAACTAACAGAAAATTATCCACAGAAAACTGACTACTTTGTTGATAAACTGGCTGAAGGCATCGGTTTAATCGCTGCGGCTTTTTTCCCAAAGGATGTCATTGTTAGGCTTAGTGATTTCAAATCCAATGAATATTCCAATTTATTAGGTGGCACTGACTTTGAACCCATTGAAAGAAATCCTATGCTTGGTTTTCGAGGAGCTTCTCGCTATTACCACCCTCGCTATCAACAAGGATTTGCTTTGGAATGTCTGGCTCTTAAGAAGGCCTGGGAAACCTTTGGACTTTTGAATATTAAGATAATGATTCCAATGGTTAGAACTGTAGCAGAAGGAAAAAGAGTCATAGATGAGTTAGAAAAAAATGAGCTGCGAAGAGGCGAAAACGGCTTGGAGATATTCATGATGTGTGAAATACCAAGCAATGTCATTTTAGCTGAAGAATTCTGTGAAATATTTGATGGCTTTTCGATTGGTTCCAATGATCTGACTCAGTTGGTTCTTGGTGTTGATAGAGATTCTGAAATTATTTCTTCCCTTTATGACGAACGGAATGAGGCGGTTAAAAGATTAATTGCTTCCATGATTCAAATAGCAAAAAAGAACAAAAGAAAAATTGGGATATGTGGGGAAGCACCAAGTAATTATAAGGATTTTTTAGAATTTCTTATAAAAGAAGGTATAGATAGTATATCTGTTAATCCTAATTCTATATATTCTACTCTCTTAAAAGCTTCAGAACTAGAAAATAATATAAACAAATAACTAAAAAATTGGAGGTATATGAATGCTATAATGATATTATATAAACATATGTATATGAAATTGTTATATATTATATTATTTGTATGTATTATAATATTAAATAATGCAACCCTTCGTGCTAATACAACTGATAGCCTATCAGAAGATCAGAGCGAAGGAGATCAGTCAAAAACCTATTTAGAGCATAGGAAGCAACTCTTAGAAAATAATGAAATAAGCAAGCCAAAACCTTATCATCTCTTCGTTCTTGGTGGTTTTGGACCTGCTTTTCCCTATTCTGGTTCTTCAACTCTAAATGGGATGACAACGGATTTTGCAAAAAACTACTCCTATGTTCCAGCAGTTGAAGTTGGAGTGCTGTGGTATGATCCTTCTCGGTGGAAACATTTAACATTCGGTATTGCTTTTGTCGGTGCTTTTTTAGGCAATCAGAGCTTGTCATATGTCCAAGGATTACAAAAAATGGATAACAATTCTGCAATTGGAGGCTTCTTAGGCCTATCTGCCATTGTGGGATATGTCACTGGAAAATTTGTTCCTTACATCGGTGTGGCAGGAGGTGGCGTGGTCTTGAGTTTAGAAAGCAGTAATGCCTATTTGGGCTCTGTGTGGGGGAGTTGGTATTCTCCAGTATTAGGATTTAATTATTTAATAGACAAGCATTGGTTTACTGGTGCTACATTATTTTGGCTCTTTGATCAGAATCTCAATGGATATCATAATTCTAAGGCTGGTATTAATTCTTTTAACCTGAATCAAGTGTATGAACCCCTACTTACAGCCAATATAGGCTTTATGTTCTAAAACAATGGATGGTTTCTGGATGAATACTATAAAAAAATACCTTCTTTGCTGCCTGTTAAGAAAAAAGAAAAAGTATAGAGTAATGGAAGACTAAAGAGAAATTCTGACCGCCTCGTTAGGATACTTTTCTATTTTTTTCCTTCTTAAAAAGGAAACAAAACTTTTGAAATACGATAAGAAAAATTTTTCTTATCGTATTTCTTTTTTTCTGCTCTCTCCTTTTTGCTTGTAAAACCTATGCAATAAGCATATGGATTGAGGTGGTATAGTCTTTTGATAGTTTCTGAGGCGAGCTTCAGAAAGGGTAAAGTATCCGTTATGAAAATCTACGTCGTCTTTTATTCGATGTATGGTCATATTTATAAAATGGCCGAAGCGGTAGCTCAAGGAGCAAGATCGGTGGCTGGAGCTCATGTAGAATTGCGACGTGTCCCTGAAACCCTACCAGAAGCCGTGCTACATAAAATGGGTGCTATTGAACCTCAAAAAGCCTTTGCGCACATCCCTATATGTTCTATCGAGGAGCTTGGTGAAGCCGATGCTATCATTTTTGGAACTCCTACAAGATTTGGTAATATGTGCGGTCAGATGAGGCAATTTTTGGATGCAGCTGGAAAACTTTGGTTATCAGGTAAGCTTATCGGAAAAGTTGGTAGCGTCTTTTGTAGTTCTAATACTCAACATGGTGGCCAAGAGACAACATTGTTAACCTTCATGGTTACTTTGCTGCATTTGGGAATGGTTATTGTAGGACTGCCTTATTCTTTTACTGGACAAATGGCAGTTGATGAAATTGCTGGTTGTTCTCCTTATGGAGCTTCAACTATAGCTGGAGGTGCTGGAGAAAGAATGCCTAGCGAAATTGAATTGGCTGGAGCTAAATTCCAAGGAAAACATGTTGCTTCAATTGCTGCAAAACTGGTTAAATAATACTTCGTATGGCTTATCAGCCAATTGAAAATCACGCCATCATTGGAGATATGCACACTGTGGCCTTAGTAGCCATTGACGGGTCTATTGATTGGTTGTGTATTCCTTATTTTGATTCTCCAAGCGTCTTTGGGGCCTTGTTAGATGACAAAAAAGGAGGATTTTTTAAAATAGCTCCTTCGGAACATCCTGTCAGCTATAAACAGTTTTATTGGCCTGGGACCAATGTCCTTGTTACAAGATATCTTTCTACACAGGGAGCCGCTGAACTGATGGACTTTATGCCTGTTGACTCTACAGAAAATGCAGGATCGTATAGATTCCGGCTGATTCGTCGTCTGACAGTAGTAAGAGGCACAATAAGCTTTAGTTTTGAATGTCGCCCTGCCTTCAACTATGCCCAAGATCAGCATGAAACTGAACTCACCACCATTGGGGCGGTTTTTTCAACAGAAAAACTAAGACTTTTATTGACGACAGACATACCGCTAGAAATCTGCAAAAATGGAGTGGTTTCGAACTTTACTCTCAGAGAGGGACAGATCACAGACTTTGCTTTGGTCCAACTCTTGCCTGGCTCTGAATGGGGGATGCATATATCGAGTAGGGAAGCAGAAAATCTTTTTAGGCAAACCGTTTGTTATTGGAGAAATTGGATTGCTCGTTGCAAATATTCAGGAAGATGGCGGGAGATGGTATATCGCTCAGCCTTAACTTTAAAACTACTTACTTTTAAGCCAACAGGAGCCATCATAGCAGCACCAACGACTAGTCTTCCTGAAGAAATTGGTGGCATCCGGAATTGGGATTACCGGTTTAGTTGGATTCGTGATTCTGCCTTCACCATTTATGCATTCATGCGACTTGGCTTCACTGAAGAAGCTCAAAATTACATGGAATTTCTTTCAAAGGTTTATAGAGGTTTTTCAAGAAAAAATCCGCCCTTACAAATTATGTATGGAATAGATGGTAGGCATGAATTAAAGGAAATGGAGCTTAACCATCTGGATGGATATAAAGGTTCAAGACCTGTCCGAGTGGGTAATGGTGCCTATCAGCAATTACAACTAGATATTTATGGAGAGTTGTTAGATGCCGTTTATCTCTGTAACAAGTATGGAGCTCCAATTTCCTTTGAGGAATGGCTTGAAGTCAAACATCTTATTGAATGGGTTTGTGAAAACTGGCAATTAGAAGATGAAGGGATCTGGGAGGTGAGAGGAAAAAAACGGCATTTTATCTATTCAAAATTGATGTGCTGGGTGGCCTTGGATCGTGGCTTGCGATTAGCAGAGAAAAGATCCTTTCCTGCCGATACTTCTAGATGGAGAAAGATTCGTAATGAGATCTATACGTTTATTATGGAAAAGGGATGGAATGCGAAAAAAAAGGCATTTGTCCAATCCTCCGGCAGTGAGGCACTCGATGCCTCCATTCTGATGATGCCTTTGGTGTTTTTTATTTCGCCCGTAGATCCGATGATGTTGAGCACCTTGCAAGCTATCATGCGATCCTCCCATGAGGGTGGGCTTTTAGCAAATAACTTGGTGTATCGATACAATTTAAGAAAAACAGACGATGGGTTAGAAGGAAAAGAAGGGACTTTTAATATCTGTACGTTTTGGCTTGTGGAAGCGTTGGCTAGGGCCGGTCAATATCGGCCTCAGTTATTGGAGGAAGCTCATCTGCTATTTGAAAGGATGCTTGGTTTTGCAAATCATGTAGGCTTGTATGCCGAAGAAATAGGGTTTAGCGGAGAGGCATTAGGCAACTTTCCTCAAGCGTTGACCCATCTTTCATTAATTAGTGCAGCCTATAATTTAAATAAGGTTCTTGATGCAAAAGAAAAATAAGAAGAAGAATCATCCTCCGGGGCCTTAAAGCTTGATTGTAGTCTCTCCGTTTTTCTAAGACATTGGTGAGAATGAAGGCAGGGAGAAATGCATTAACCACTAGAAAAAAATCTTTTACATAGAAAATAAAGAAAAAGAAACGAAGAAAAGCTTTTTTCAATCTGCTAACTAAATGAATGGAAGGAAAATTATTCGAAACTTTCTATCGTTTTATTCTTTTGTAGGGGTATCAGTATTTTTGTATTTATGCAGCTTCGTTTTGATTTAGATTCTATTGAACTTGCCAAGAACTACGAAAAATTTAGCGATTCACAATTCTTCCACGGCAAGGTCCTCATTAATATGCTTAAAATAAAGCCATCAGACTTTGTACTAGATATTGGGTGTGGCACAGGAAGACTGACGCAATATATTTCAGAATTACTGAGAGGTGGGAAAATCATTGGAATTGATCCATTGCCCTATAGGATCAAAATTGCAAAGGAAAAGGAAACAAAAAATCTTTCTTTTGAAGTGGGAGGAACTTTGGATTTGCATCGGTTTCAAGAAAATTCTTTTGATTGTATCCTTCTGAATAGTGTTTTTCATTGGATAGAGAACAAAGCAGAGGCTTTAGAACAGATAAAAAGAATTTTAAAGCCTGGGGGAAGAGTTGGAATATCAACGGGCGATAAAAATTACAAAACTACGATTCGAGAACTAGTCGAGCAATCCTTAAAAAAATACGTTAAAAATGCTTTTGAATTTTCATTTTCACCTTTCCTATTGAGTTCTGAAGAAATTAAATCGTTAATCAATAAAAGTGGGCTTCACATCGAACAGTTCCGCCTTTTTGAATATTCAACCTTTTCACATAGCCCTGAAGCACTGATTACTTTTCTGGAATCAAGTAGTTTTGGAAATTTCCTTGCTCAAATTCCTTTGGAACATAAGTCCCAAATTCTTGCGGATATTAAAAGAGATCTTGAAAAATTAAGAACCCCAAAAGGCATTGAAAGAAAACATCTCTGTATATTGGTTGTGGCTACAAAATCAGAGAGATAAAAAAGAACATGAACAATAATAAAAACAGGTTTTTTTTTTTTTTTCTTCACCTTGTTAATCTCCTAGCCCATGTTTGGTGAAAATCGCCTGATTTTGGGGGTGCTCCAGAGGAGG
>NZ_LXQB01000061.1 GCF_004421185.1 Methylacidiphilum sp. Yel
CTGCCTGAACGATGCATCCCAATGACAATTACCACCTGTGGCATTTCTAAGATCTATGGTTAGAAAGGATAGGGTTCTATAGGAGAGAGGCTGACGCTGTAACAGAAGGCTTGCCTAGGATTGCCAAATTTTTTCCGTGGATAGTGGAGTTTATAACCAACATCGTAATATAGAATGTAAAGCATTTTTAATTCTTCTATATTTTGCTAGATAAATCAATCATAAAGGGAGGCGGGCGGCTTCACCAATAAATTTGCCAAAAGCGAGGATGCGGTTTTCCTATTAGCTAAAAATACACAAATAAAAGATTATCGATGAAGGCACCTTCCAGAGACCTAAGCCTATGAGGCGAGGCTTTTTGATTGGTAAGGAACAGAAGGAAAGGCTTTCCATCAACGCCTTATAGATGAACAATTTTTTTTGCTTCCTGGTATGGGAATGGGCAGCTCTTTGTTTATTGAGGAGCGAGGATTTCTTTGATTAATTCTTCTCCTTCTGCATCAGCTCGATTTACCGCTACGCTTACTCTCCAGAAAGCGATTTTGCCCTTCCAGGGCTTAAGCAGGTCAAGATAATCTTGTCGTTTTCTCTCCTCTTCTATTCCCAACCACAGGTCATAATGGAGAGGATCAATAATAACAGGCATCCGCCCATGAATTTTCTTCAACTCCGGGCAAGCCTCGGTAACAATAATTGTAGCAGATTCGATTCGCTTGCCATCTTTTTCCCACCGGTCCCAAAGCCCGGCAAACCCAAAGACTTCAACAGAAGGCAGGGTAATGTACCAGGGGATTTTTCTATTCTTATTTTCTGTTTGCCATTCATAAAAACCATCTGCAGGGATCAAGCATCTTCTTTTGCGGAAACTCTCTCTGAAAGTGGGTTTGGACTGTACCGTTTCAGCTCTTGCATTAATCGTACGCCAATCGGTCTTTGCTTCATTAGCCCAATGAGGGATGAGTCCCCAGCGCATAAAAAGGGCTTCTCTTTTCTCTATTCCCTGTCTTATTACTAAAATAGGACTAGAAGGAGCGATATTGTAGCGAGGTGAAAAATCGGGAAGCGTTTCTACCTTAAAAACAGACTGGATCACTCTTGGAGAAGCTCTGAGGGAAAACCGACCGCACATTCTACCTTAGCTCCTTTATTGAATTTTTCCTACTTTTTTCTAATTAAAACCCAAAATACTATAGAGCCAATTCTTTTTACCATTCCGTTTTTTTCTGAGTGCCTTTTGGTTTGTTTGATGATCAAATAAAAAGCAAGAGATGGAATGAACTCCAATTTAAAGAAGAGCCGCTTGTGGGATTCGAACCCACGACCCACGCTTTACGAAAGCGTTGCTCTACCTCTGAGCTAAAGCGGCGGTTGTTATGGAGCGCTTGCTTAAGAAGTTATTTTTTTTCGAGAAAAAATAAAAATTATTTTTTGGTTTTTCTTCGCTTCTATTAAACATATCTTAGTGGATTAGAACCAACCATGAATCCTTTCTCAAACCGTAGACCTCCCTCCGGCACCTTGTTCCTTATTGGAACGGTTTCCTTATTCCTTCTTCTATCCTTAGGACTTCTTGGCTACAAGCTTGCTATGGAACATTCCAAAGCCAACTGGGAGAAGGTTATTCTTAGCTACCAGGCTGCCAAAACTAACGAAGAGAAACTAAAGATAGCCAAAGCCCATCTGTCCAACAAGCAAGCAGCGGTATGGATTTTACAAATTGCAGCTAGCCTCTATGAAAAAGGAGCGATTTCTGAGGCCTTATCTACCTTTCAATTCTTTCTTGAGCATTTTCCAGGCCATCCCCTGGAAGCGGGTGCTATGCTCGGAGCAGGCGAATGCTTGGAAAGCCAAGGGAAAACCGAGCAAGCACTTCTTCTTTACCAAAGGATTTTAGAAAAAAAAGACACCGAAGCCTATAGAGCTCTTGCCATCTTAAGGTTGGCGCAGATACGGATCCAGAAAAAAGAGTATGGCCCGGCAAAAGAACTACTCGAGAAATTCCTTTCTCATAATGCTAGAAGCCCCTTTGCTAATCAGGCCCAAATGCTGCTTGAAATGATTCCTTCTTCCTAAGCCTACTTTTAGAGGGAATGATTCAGTTGGAAAGCGTCATGCACAATTTGAGCTGCCCTTTTCCCTTCCTTTTCATCGATAATGATTGAAATTTTGATTTCGCTTGTTGAAATCATCTCTACATTAATCCCCGCTTCGGCAAGAGAAGAAAAAAGCTTAGCAGCCACTCCACTATGCGAACGCATCCCAATACCAACGACTGAGAGTTTCGCTATGCCTTCGGTCGCCCGAACCTCCCTTGCAGAGATTTCTGAAACGACTGACTGCAGTGCTACTAACGCTTTCTTAAGAAAATTCTTGTGAACGGTAAAGGTGATATCTGTTAGCCCATGATCGGAAATGTTTTGAACGATCATATCGACATTAATCTCCGCCTCTGCAAGCCGGCAAAATACCTTAGCAGCAATACCGGGTTTATCAGGAACCCCAAGAATGGTTACTTTTGCTTGACTAGGCTCCAAGCTCACAGCCCGAACGACAACTTTTTCCATGGCACTAACCTCTTCTTTCACTATTGTTCCTGGTTCGTTAGTAAAACTTGAGCGCACCTCAAAAGGTACTTTGAATTTTTTGGCGAACTCTACCGATCTGGCTTGCATCACTTTAGAACCCGATGCTGCCATCTCAAGAAGCTCATCATAACTGATTTCATCTATTTTCCTAGCCGTTGGCACAATCCTTGGATCAGCCGTATACACCCCTTCTACATCCGTATAAATCTGACAGCATTCGGCATGAAAGACAGCCGAAAGGGCTATGGCGGTGAGATCAGATCCCCCTCTCCCCAGCGTAGTAATATGCCCCTCAACGTTCTGTCCTTGAAAACCCGCAACAACGACGACATTTCTCTGTTGGAGTAGTTCTTTGATTCGTTTAGGGCTGATGTTCAGGATCTTTGCTCTGGTATGCTTCCCATCTGTAACAATTCCAGCCTGCGCTCCCGTCAGCGACACAGCCGGTATTTTCAAAGCATGAAGAGCAATCGAAAGCAGAGCAATGGTTGTTTGTTCTCCTGTCGAGAGCAACACATCAATTTCTCTTTCCGAAGGTTCCGGATGCAGTTGAGCAGCTAACTGTAATAACTGATCGGTTACTCCTGACATTGCAGAGACAACTACAATCAAATCATGTCCTTGCCTATAATACTGAGCAATTCGCTCGGCTACGTTCTTTATCCGCTCCACGCTGCCAACAGAGGTCCCGCCATATTTTTGAACTAAAAGCGCCATTGCTTCTTTCCCAAATTTCTCCTTTTTCGTTAAAAAATTCTATTATAACAACCGAAGAAAAAAAAGCAACTCCATTACAAAAAACTTGTTGCTTTAGCAAAAGAAAATGTTGTAAGAAGAAAAAAGAAGAGCGGCGCTAGTGTTTAGCGCCGCTTGGCCGGGAATCGTCAGAGGAGGAAAACGATCGTTCAGAGGTTATTCATATATTGATACCCCGATATTTTGAGATTTGTTCAAAAAAATTTTTTTCTCTTCGTTTATTCAATTTAAAAAAAAGAAGGGCAGCATACCAGGCTACCCTTCTTTTATAAGTTCAATATCTAGAGGAGGAGGAAACAAAAAATTCTTTTCTTTATTATTTTAAACGCCTTCTATTTTTGTTTCGTTCAACTTTTTTTAAAAAACTTTTTTTATCCAAGCAAGGACCTAGCGCATCTGCATGAGAAGGGGCTAGTAACTATATACGACATCCACAGCGACGAACCAAAAAGGCCCACTGGAAGGCTGCGCAAGTCCGTTTCCATTTAATCCAACGGTAGCGGGAGCTATTCCTACCGCTGGATAATACCAATTCATAAACCCCTTTCCGTAATCAGCCCGGTTTTCTATTCGAATCATAAAATTATCCGCTAGGTCAAATCTCCAGTCCACCGTAACACTGTAGATATTCATGGGGAAAAGCATATCTGAAAAAATCTGGTTTCGGTTGGCATGGTCATATTGTTCTCTCCAGGCCATGCTAAAGACCTTATTGAATTTATAAATCTGATAAATGGCTATGCCAAAGAAACTGGTGGAACCTTCAAAACCGTAAAGAGGGTAATTCACGGGAAAGATGGAGAGAGCGGTTTGGGTAGGGGCACCTAGCTGCGCAATCCCGGAGGGACCAATCCGGTTCGAAAAGCCGCCGACTAACTCATAAGCAAACTCGAGCTTTTGGTCTTTAACAAACTTCGGGATCCAAGTTCCAAAATCGTTAAATTCCATGAAAAGTCCGTTGTTATTATAAGCGCTTGGAACGATGTCTCCCCCAATGTCATAGGCCCCCACATAACTCCCATTAGGACTTGATCCAAAGCCTGGTGGATTAACACTATTGGGTGCAAACGCATAGCCAAATGTATTTAAAAAGAGTTTGTCTTTGGAGGTATAATCCCACATATTAAAGAGCACAATGCCTTCCCCACTATTAATCATGTTGTTTGTATAGCCAAAATAAGGATAGCCTGCTCGCGACACATTCCAGCCCCCATTGGTGAGTCCCCAGCGAGTTGTCCAATTATCATTAAATTTATAGAACACCTCTCCGCCAACCATCGTGAATGGTTCGAAGTTATTGAAGAGAATACCATAGGAAAAATTAAAGTTTGCTGGTCTTTCCATCACCTCCAGACCTATAGGGGAAGCAAACTGACCAATATGGATTTCTAGGCTTTTATCACCAATAGGTGCTTTAAACTGCACATAGGCTTGCTCTAAGAAAATCCCACTGGAATTAAATCCTGATCCGGTATTGAACGTGTTTCCAATACCCATGACCGCGTCCGGTTCACCCAGTGCGGCGTCTTGCCCAAAGATCATATCCACTCTAAATCCAGCTTGCCACTTATTTTCATCAGTAAGAGGTTTTTCCAAGGCCACCTTTAGTTGGTTAAAATTAAAGGCTCCACCAGGAATCCCGTCCGTGGTAAATCTTAGAGGTAAAGCTGGATAGGCGGGAACAAAAGGTTGAGCGGCAGCCGGTCCATGGAGACCTGAAATTGCTGGGTTAGCAAACACTAGGGGAATTTTATTGAACGATGGAGCAGCTATAAAATTATACGTATAGCTAGCCTCCACATACCCACTTAATTTAATACCTGGATTGTTCGCCTGGACAGCCGCCATGCCTTCTTCTTCAAGAATTTTCTTTAGCTTTTCGACCTCTTTAGAAGAGCTAATAGCCTTCGAATCATTAAACTCCAAATTCTGCAAAGATGCAGGCTCTCCACTACTTTCTCCTTCTCCTTCCACTTCCCCTGCATAAATAACCAGAAAACTCTCCATAAAAAGGCTTAATAGCCATAATCCAACCACACTTCTGCTGATCTTCATTATTTTTTTCCTTCGCTAAGCTTTTTTGTTCTTTACCGCCTACTTAGAAGCTATAGACAAATTCCAAGCCTACGAAGTAGACCGGACCATTGGAGAG
>NZ_LXQB01000062.1 GCF_004421185.1 Methylacidiphilum sp. Yel
CCGATGAGAGTGTCAGGGTCTATCAAAACCTCAACACCCTCATCGGAGAGCTTGCCCTGGCTAAATCTGGTCAGTTATCTCCAGGAATCCCCTGCCTTTAGGCATGGGGAGGATGTCAACAATTTGTGAGAGGCTTTCTAAAACTTATCCTTAGTAGTTAGTCTAAGATTGATTTTCCCCTCTCTACTGGTAGATGGCTTACAAAATGACTGGATATCCCCTAAAAAGATAGCCGCCTACTCATTCCCTTCCTCTGTTGGTCTAACTCCATAAGTATTACCTTGAAAGCTAGGGATTAGACTTAATGAAGGCACGTTTTAGTCGGCTGTGATCTCATGCAGACATCAAGCTTGATATTATTGTTCCAGGCCGCTTTTGAAATGAATTGATGCAAAGCTTCTCAGCGTTAATTTTTTGAAGAAGAAAAAGTTCTAAGAAATTTGAAACTAACCATTTTTCTTTGGTCTTCATCCCAAAGATGAAGGTTTAGAGTTCTCAGACTAGATAGGAGAGTCAGAGTCTTTGCTTTTTCAAAAATGGGTTCGTTTTTGTGGCATTGTTTTAAGAAGTAATTGGGTATTTGGGGACTTAAATGATGGACATGGTGATAACCAATACTGGCGGTAATCCATTCTAAAATCTTTGGAAGTTTATAAAAAGAACTTCCTTCTAGAGCAACAGATTGAAAATCCCATTTTTTCCCTCTTTCCCAATAAACCTCTTCAAATTGATGTTGGACATAAAAGAGCCAAATCCCTGCGGAACCTGCAAGAAAAACAATCATAAGTTGGATAGGAATATATTTTTGCCAACCAAAGAAGAATCCAAGAGATACGCATAGGGAAAAAATACCAACATTTGTAATCAAAACCGATTGCCGCGCTTTTTTCCCTGCGTTTTTTGAAGCAAACCGGTATTTAATAAGAAAAAGAACAAGCGGAGAAATTCCAAATAAAAACAAGGGATGACGAAGTATTCGATAGCTTAACTTCCGCCACCATGGGGAGGCTAAATATTCTTTGACCGTCCATGTCCACATATCTCCAATACCTCTTTTGTCAAGGTTCCCCGCATTGCCATGATGAATGGAATGTTCCCATTTCCAATGATGGTAAGGAGTAAAGACTAGAATGCCAAGGAATGTACCAATGATTTCATTGGCCTTCTTCGACTTAAAAAAGGAGCTATGGCAGCAATCATGGAATAGAGAAAATATCCGGATTTGGAAAGCCGCACAAAGCACAACAAGAAGCAAAACAAGAAAAACTGAGACGGGAAGACTTAAATAAATGAGATACCAGAGTGCTGCATAAGGAATGAGTGTGTTTACCAGTTGCCAGAGACTTTTCCATAGGGAAGGCTTTTGGTAGGCAAGAACTTTGGCTTTCCAGGAATGGATAGTCGTTTCAGGATTTGCGCTGCGAATAGGAATATGTTGTGGAGTCATGAGAAGATAGAAAGGGGAAAAGGTTGTTCAAATTGTTCGAAAATAAAAGCTTAATAAAAGAATAAGTTTTTTATACTGTGGTTTTATAATATAATAGATATGAAGCGAAAACAAAGAATTTTCTTTTTTTTTGCAAAAAGAGTGAACGACCCTAGGTTATACCCTCTCTCTAGATATAGGACTCAGCACTCCAAAGGCGACTTTAAAGTCGTCTAATCCCATTGCCTTGGAGTTTAAAGGTGGCACAACCACCCAAAATGCACGAGAAAAAAGGTTACATCCTGCACAACTGTTTTAAGAGGGCAGGTGTGGGTAAAAAAAATCTAATTACCGATCCAAAAAGTTAAAGGAAGATCTTTTGATGTGCTTATCAAAAAAAAGATGCATGGAATTGCTCTCTTTCATTTTTTCATGAAGCCTTTGTGCCTCAATCCATGGATACCACCGATTGGCTCGTTCATAAACAGGAACCCCCTTTTTTATTAAGAGCTTTTCTAGTTGCATTGGGTTAGTTCCTTTCTTTAAGACTTCTAACTTTGCAAGTTCTGGAAGACTGTAAGCTTCCTTTTTATTTCCCCAAGGCATGTAGACATCTATTGTCAATTTTGCTCCTTTTCCATGTTTTTTTATTAGCTTGCAAATGCTTGAAGCTGGAATCCTATCATCGAATTGTCCAACCATTTTCTTCCCATTGGAAAAGTGCAAAAGAAGAATGTCTCCTTTTTTTAAAGAAAGTTTTTTTTCTAAAGAATGGCTTAAAGCAAAGCTGAAAGGACCCAATCTATTATTAAAAGCTCCAATTCCCAAAGCTGTATTGGTATCAATCCGATCTCCTTTATAGCCATAGGCAACGACTCTTATAGGAATTTGTTCATTACCCTGATCATGGGAAGAAATCTTGCCTATTTTTAAGCTTTCTCTAAACTTTCTTTTATCATTCATCTTCCCTATATCATGTAGTTCGATCCTTTCACCGTCAAAAAGCCACCCCCCTTCTAATATTTCCTTCCGTATCCTCTGTCAAAGTTGGATAAAGATTGAACAGATTGCTTATAAATAAATTGTGAGAATCGCATCTTATTATTTCTTGGCTTACTGATAGCATTCCAGTAGCAATAAAGTTATGATTTTAGCTTCATCCAAAAGAAAAACAACGACTGCTACCAAAAAAACAGCAAAAGGCACTTCTGCCAAAAAAGTAAGAGCCCTCCAAAAGGATCAACAACCGGTCAAAGAGTTGAAGAAGGAGGAGAGAAAAGAGGAGAAAATTAGGCTTAAAATCTTGCTTGTTGCTTCTGAATGTAGTCCCTATGCCAAAGTAGGAGGGCTAGCAGATATGGTTTTTTCGTTAAGCCGATCCTTAGCAAAGCTGGATCATGAAGTAAAAGTCATTATTCCTTTTTATTCGGTCATTGACAAATCTCTCTATAATATTCGATTTCTCGGCTCTGCCTGTGTGCACATGGGCTGCAATTGTGAACATTGGATTGGACTGCATGAGGCATCTTTAGATGGAAATATACCACTTTGGCTTGTTGAATATGCGGATTATTTCAACAGAAGAGGAATTTATGATGAACCCGGTGGGGAATACAAAGACAATGCTTATAGGTTTGGTATGTTCTCCAAAGCCGTTCTTGAAATTTGTAAAGAAATGGGCTGGATTCCGGATGTTTTTCATGTTAATGATTGGCAAACTGCCCTCGTCTCAGTTTTTTTAAAGATATGGCCTAATCTTCTTTCCCCATTTAAAAATTCCGCCTCTCTTCTAACCATCCACAACATTTGTTATCAAGGCAAATACGATGCCGTGGTGCTTCCTTATCTAGGAATCGATTGGAAACTATTTACTGCTGATACGTTTGAAGATTATGGCCAAATCAATCTTTTAAAAGCTGGCATAGTGTACAGCGATTTTATAACGACAGTATCGCCCACTTATGCAAAGGAAATTCTCGAGCCTATTGGTGGAGCAGGACTCTCTGAAATACTTAGAAAAAGAGCAGATAGGCTCATGGGTATCCTCAATGGGGTGGATATGGAGGTATGGAACCCCAAAATAGATCCTTTGATCCCAGCTAATTATGATAAAACGGATCTTAAAGGCAAGCTGCTGTGCAAGGAAGCACTGCAGGAAAAATTCGGGCTTCGAAAAGCCACTAATATTCCAATTGTTGGGATGGTCACACGGCTTCATTTCCAGAAAGGAATTTCGCTTCTGAAATCCATTCTCAAGGAAGCGTTAGCAACAGAAGATTTCCAGTTTGTTTTATTAGGTGAAGGAGAAAAAGAGTTTGAAGATTTTTTTAGAACTCTCTCTATGGAATTTTCAGGGAAAGCAGCTTCCTTTATCGGTTTTTCTGAAGAATTAGCTCATCTTATCTTTGCTGGGAGCGACTTTTTCCTTATGCCTTCTCTTTATGAACCCTGTGGGCTAGGACAACTCTATGCCCAGATTTATGGCACTGTTCCCATAGCCAGAGCAACAGGAGGAATAGTCGACAGCGTCCTAGATATTCGCCAAGGCCCTAGCGGAACGGGTTTTTTATTTCATCAACCTGAAGCCACTGCCCTTTTAGAGGTTTTAAAAACAGCTCTTGAGCTTTGGAAAAACAAACCCCAATTGATCCAAACAGCTCGTATCAATGGCATGGGGAAAAATTTTAGCTGGGAGGAGTCCGCAAAAAAATATGAAGAGCTCTACACCAAAATTGTACAAAAAAAATATTCCTCAATTAGCGCCCACACCCCCCACAACCCATCCCTCTCCGCATCCCTCTTCCCATAGATCTGGAATCCATAGCGCCCATCCTGTTAGCTCTACATCCAGAAATTGCACCCGTGGTAGGTTCGTTTTTAGTTTTTTTCCTGACAGTAGCAACCTCTTGAGGAGTTATTGGTCCTCCCCCCCAATTGGACCGAAGATAAGTTAAAATAGCAGCAATCTCTTTGTCGTTTAATTGCGTCCTCCAAGCTGGCATATTTCCTCTATATATCTCTCCACCAACCTCGATTCTTCCAGAATAACCATTTAAGACAAGCCGAATCAATCTTTGAGAATCTCCGGTTAGCCAAGAAGAATTTTTCAACGGTGGATTAGATCCTAATCCTTCTCCATTTAGACCATGACAGCTTGAGCAATGCTCCCGATAAAGCACTTTCCCATTTTCTGAATGAGCGGAGAGATTGGCCCATGTATACAATAAAATCACAAAAAGAAAGCTTAAAGAGTTTTTGCTCCAATCGACTATCCTTAAAAGCATAGTATAAAGAATCCTATTTCTTTCAACATTCAAAACGGGTATTTTCTATAGGCTTTTCCTTCTTTTTTATTCTTTTTTTCTCCTAGCCTTGTTATAAAAAATGCTAGAGACCTATGCGCTATCCCCTTCCTACTGCTTTTCATTTTCATGCAATTGTTGATCTTACCTATCCCCTTCAGCCGAGTTTTCCGATTTTCCCAGGGCAGGGCTCACCAGCTCATATATGCTTCCAAACAACCAAAGAAGATGGTTATGCTTCTAATAGATGGGAATTACCAGAACACTGGGGAACCCATTTCGATGCTCCTTTACACTATTCGAAAGCTGGCAAATCGGTTGGGGATATAGAACTTCCTGATCTTTTTTCTCCCTTAGTGCTTATAGACATTTCGGAAAATACAACCCATAATCCAGATACGCTCTTAACCTTAGAGGACATTCTACTGTGGGAAGAAAGGTATGGAGCTATCCCTGAAAATAGTGTTGTCCTGATGTATAGCGGATGGGAAAAATGGATACAGACTCCCTTTTTTTACAATAAAAAAGAAGATGGGCTTTTGCATTTTCCCGGATTTTCTCTAGAAGCCGTTCAGTTTTTAATTCATGAAAGAAAGATTGCTGGGATTGGTGTTGATACTCTTTCTATTGATTGTGGAAAAAGCCAGGATTATCCGGTACACAAAACGCTATTCGCAGCAGGAAAATGGGGCTTGGAATGTTTGTGCAATCTTAAGGAGCTGCCCCCAGCTGGGGCGTGGATTTTTGTGGCTACTATTCCCTTAAAAGGTGCTACTGGTTTTCCTGCACGAGTCATCGGTTTTATACCCTAACTGACAATCATTTTGAAAGCAGTCTTGCTCCAGGTTTAAAACGGAAATAAGCCCAAGCCCACTGAATCAAAACAGCCAGTCGATTTCTAAAGGAGATAAGAGTAATTATATGGACAAGCAGCCAAACAATCCAAGCTAGATACCCATTAAATCCAAAATTATGGAATTGGACTATAGCTTTTCCCCTGCCCAGCGTCGTCATCATTCCCTTATTGAAATAATGAAACGCTCTTGGTTTTAAAAAATCCCGACCTGTTCTTCTTCCCACTAGAAAAGATACTCTCCTAGATATCTCATAGGCCGCATATTTACCCATCTGGATAGCCGCAGGAGCTACTGCAGGAACTCCAGCTACCATCGCCATATCTCCTATAACAAAGATCTCAGGATGCCCAGGTATTGTAAGATCTTCTAAGACTTTTATGCGCCCATCTTTTGCTTTTGGAACATCTAATCCAGGCAGCTCCATCGCACATACTCCCGCTGCCCATAAAATTGTCGAAGCTTCCATCATACCATCTTTATAAAAAATCTTTCCTTTTTCGATCTTCTCTACCGGTTTCGCAACCATTATTTCTACACCCATTTTTTCTAAACGGCGGTGTGCTAATGCGGACAGTCTTTCATTATAAGAAAGAAGAATTCTAGGGGCGGCTTCCAGTAAAATGATTCGAGTTTTTGCTGGGTCAATATTTCGAAAATCTTTTTTCAGTGCCTTTTTAGAAAGTTCAGCTAGAGCTCCTGCTAATTCAACCCCAGTAGGTCCCCCTCCTACGATAACAAATGTCATATATTTTTCTCGCTCTTTAGGATTAGTTTCAATTTCAGCCTGTTCAAATGCATTAAGAATCACATTTCGAATCGAACGAGCATCTTCAAGGGTCTTTAAACCCAAACAAAAAGAGCTCCATTCCTCATGACCAAAATAATTAACCCGCATTCCTAAAGAAAGAACCAAAAAATCATACGGAACAATTCCCTTTGAACAGAAGAGCATTTTTTTCTCCAAATCTATTCTTTCAATAGTTTCCATCCGCACCTCTACTTCTTGCATCCTACTTAAAATAGAACGAATCGGCACGGCAATATCAGTAGCAGCTAATCCTGCTGTTGCTACTTGATATAGCAAAGGTTGAAAAAGATGGTGGTTTTCTTTATCGATTAAGGTGAGCTTACAGGGAAGTTTTCTTTTTTGGATCTCTTTGCCTAAAGTCTTTGCTGCCGTCAATCCACCAAATCCACCCCCCCCAATGACAACATGTAAGCTCCTCATCTTTTAATATAATAGAGAGCTATTGTACCGTTCTAGCAGAATTACTTATTCCTATTCACCTAGGTTCAATGCGGATTCCCTGTCCTCTTCAAGGCTAGTTTCCCTTAAAGGTTGTCTCCTTGCCTTGGTTGAGGATGACTACTTCAATGTTCTTTGCCTTGTAGATGGCAAAGACCAGTTCAGCGTCAAAGCGCAGCAACCTGTTTTTGTGGGAGACGACCAAGTGCCCAACTTCATCGCCGATGATGATGGCATACAGACACCACTTCAGGCCTTCTTATGATAGATCTTTTCTGAAACCAGATCGACGATGAGCTCGACCGTCCTATCTTGTCGGACGCGGTAAAGTTTCCAGCACTTGGCTGTCATCAAATGCCCATTTTTTTATCGCAAGGACAAAATAGGGGAAAAAAATCGATCTGCCTAGTATTTGTTTAGGGATTGGCGAAGGAAAAAATATTCAACAAAATGGTTAAGGAGCATGAGCCAAAGTTGCAAAGCGGTGATTTTTTGCTTTTATTTCCAGAGTAACTTATCGAAGGTCATGCTCCATTATTCATGTGCGCATAAGAACGGACAACTAAAGCCTCAGCAGTTCAAAATCCACTATGGAAAATCAAGCAGCGGCTTTGGCTGTCAGCGTACAGCGAAGATCCAGCTCCGCGGTAGCTACCAACTCATTCTGATGTTTTCTTTGACTTGTATTCCATCCCTGTTTATCCAGAAGCCTAGAATTCCGAGCAGTGTTCTTCGATCCTTCGACCAAAGCATTACTCTTATACCCCTTCCGGCTGCTTTCAGAAGGAAGCACCGTCGGCAACTGACACATCCTTTTGTCAGTATGCCGATGTGCTCTCTCTCTCCACGCAGAAGCTATTCCCGCTCGCAACTTCTCCAGAAGGCCTCCCTCCGGACTCGAACCATTGCCACATTCTCACTTGTGCTGTTTTTTTTGACAGGCACACTCCTTTCTGCCCCCCAAAATCCCTCATGCCAAGAGCGGGAAGAAGACGGAATTGCTATCCAACAGCAAGCAATCAACCATGTGCTTCTTCCTTCCTTCCTCTTGGAGAAGTCGTCCAAGCCTCCGCAAGAGCCATCGGGAAATTGGTTCTTGAGCCTTGGGACCGGAACGGCTTTCCCGGAATTTGACAGAGGAGAGATCGTCAATAACCTCAACGGGATGGTAATGCCGATTAAGTACAATGCCGACTTTGCCTTCACCTCCCTCCTTTCCATCGGCTTCCGCTGGTTCGACTCTCAGCGCTTTGGCCATTGGTCCTTCGATGTGGGGTTTCTCGGCGCCTATCTTGGCACAGGGACCTCCGCTTTATCACAGAGGGACCAAAACAATTTAGGCTTCCTTGGTCCCGGAGGCTCCATTGGCTATCGATTCGGACAGGACCGATTCGAACCATTCATCGGCTTTGCCGGAGGGGCGGCAATCGTGAATGTGGAATCGACAAGCGTCAATCTAGGAAACATTTGGGGCTATTGGTTTGCTCCGCGGAGTGGAATCCGTTATTATTTTCCCGGGACGCCCTGGTCGATCGGGATCGAAGGAATCTTCCGGTTTGTTGGAGCCCTCAACGGGTTTGAAGGCCCCTCTGCTGGATTCACTTTCAACAAGACACCCCACGCAGGCTTGGAAGGTCATTGGCTCTACGTCCTCCTCGTTCTCTTCGAGATCGGCTACCGCTTTTGATTCCTATCTTCTTCCTTGCCTTTTAGCTTGTATGCTCCAGAGTTGTTTCCGAGGCAAAGCAAACAACCGATGCGACTCGGCGGCCGGGCAGCCTCGGGAACTGGCATGATCCGTTCAGGCTCAAGCCCGTTGAAAGAGAGTAGGACTTTTAGCAGAGAAAAGAGGACATCTTTTTTCTTCTTCGACCCAAATCCGCTAAGGATCGCGCAGCGCCACACTGCCTGCGGTTCATTCGTTTTGCTCGTACGTATAGGCTACACGCACGAAGGCGGTAGGGTCTAGCTTTGGGAAAGCTCGTCACAGTCAGGGAAATTCAGAAGAGAAAAGATTAACCCAAAAGCTTTCGGAATAGAAATTGGAACCGATCCCTTCGGTCGAGGGCGGTAAGATGCTTTGGAGATCTCTTCGATCAGGCGCTGGTCAAGCCCTAGGGCTGCGACCCGAACCCTAAAGCAATAGCTTGCTATTTTGTCTGCTCGACTATCTACTGGCTTCTAAGCGAAGCATCAAGTTTCCCAACAAGCCATGCCAATAGGGCTTTTTGCACATGCAACCTGTTCTCTGCCTGGGTATATATGTCTTCTGCTCTTTCCTTGAATAATTCAGCGGAAATCTCTTTATTACGATACGCTGGCAGACAATGGAAAACCAACACCTCTTTAGAAGCAACTTTCACAGCATCTTCGTTGAGCTGATAGCCAGAAAAGTCGATCTGTCGTTTCTGCATCTCTTCTTCTTTACCCATCGAAGTCCAAACATCTGTATAGAGAAGCGAGGCATCCTGGCAAGCTTCCTCGATCGAAGTTGTATTGGTGACAAAAGGATTATCGATGGGGGAAAAATAGAGTGGGGGGGCAGCTATCGAAAGATTAAACCTAAAGATTTCGGCAGCTAATGCCCAGGATCTAGCAACATTACAACACCCATCCCCTACAAAAGCAATTTTTTTTCCTTCTATCGATCCCCTTTTTTCTTCATAAGAAAAGATATCTGAAAGGACCTGACAGGGATGTTCTTCGTCTGTTAGAGCATTGATGACGGGAATGTTCCCATAGAGGGCAAAAAGTTCAAGTTCTTTCTGCGAAAAAGTTCTCATGATTATTCCGTGTATCATCCTTCCAAAAACTTGCGCGGTATCTTCTATCGACTCCCCACGGGATAATTGCAGATCTTGACTGTTAAGAAAAAGGGCTTCTCCTCCAAGCTCCCGGACAGCCACTTCAAATGATAAACGGGTTCGAGTAGAAGGCTTTCTAAAAATCAAAGCCCAAGTCTGGGAGCTCAAAAAAAAGAGATTTTTTTTGCCTCTGTTTTTTTTGAATTCCGAAGCTTTTTTAAAAATCAATCGAGCTTCTTTTTCGCTGATATCTTTGATAGAAAGAAAATGGCGTAGCGGCTTCATAGAATTAACCCTTTCCGACGCTTATCGAAGTGGCTGTAGGAGTTCCATTAATCTCATCCTTTTCAATTACATAAATTTGTCTTTATAATAGAGAAAACAAAAAATGCTTGAGGATGCTTTCCGCCTCTTGAATCTGATCAAAAGAAACATTCAGTGGAGGCAACAACCTTATTGTATTGCCGCTTGAGGGGGCTACAAGAAGGCCTCTTTCCAGTAAAGCTATGGCTGCTTGAAAAGAAGGAATAGATAGCTCCAGTCCAAGCATTCCGCCCATACCTCTGACTTCTTGCAATAGGCTTTGAGGCTTTTTTTCTAGTTGCTTCAGAGAAGAAAGAAGATAGTTCCCCATTGCTAAGATATTTTTGTTCAAACCTTTTCTTTCAATCTCTTCGAGCACAGTGAGAGCCACATGACAAGCCAAAGGAGAACCCCCAAAGGTGGTCCCATGCGATCCTTCATCCAGTACATCGCAATATTCAGTGTTAATCCAACTAGCTCCAATTGGGAAGCCTCCTGCTAATCCTTTAGCAAGGGATACCCCATCGGGCAGAAGGTTTTGATAAAGCATTGTTTCAGCGACCAAACTCTGCCATGCAAGAAATTGGCCTGTGCGCCACATGCCAGATTGGATTTCATCGACAAAAAAAAGAATTTTTTTCTCCCAACAGATCTGTCGTATCTCAACTAAATCCTGTGATGGGAAAATATGCACCCCACTTTCCCCCTGAATAGGCTCAACAATCAGGGCTACTGTCTTTTCTGAAAGAGATTCTACAAACTCTTTGGCTCCTGCTTTTGGTATCGTTCGAAATCCAGGCATCGGAGGACCAAAGCCTTTTTTGATTCTTTGCTGTCCTGTTGCAGCTATTCCAGCTAAGGTTCTACCATGAAAGGAGCCTTCAAAAGAAAGAATTTCAAATCTATTTGAAGACTCCCCATATCTTCTAGCTACTTTAAAAAGACATTCATTGGCTTCGGCTCCGCTGTTTGAAAAAAAAACTTTACCTTGGCCAATAAGAGAAACAATTTTTCGAGAAAGCCTCCAAGCAGGCTCATGAAAGTAGAGATTAGAGCAATGGATTAGTTTTTCGGACTGGTGCTGCAAAGCTTCACGAATAACCGGATGGCTATGGCCTAAAACATTAACGGCAATGCCTCCAGTAAAATCCAAATATTTCTTGCCTTTGATATCCCAAAGATAGCTTCCCTCCCCATGATCTACCACCAGTGGCAGTCTGCGATAGCTAGGAACTATATATTGTTGATATCCATCAAAAATTAATTGTTCTTGGCTAATTTCCTGCATTTATTCTTAACCAGCTAATTCCCATCTTTTCGATAGCCTACAGTTTTTTTCTCCAGCTTTATAGCAGCTTTTTCTTAATCCGACAGCTCCACTCCCACTTCATTATGTTTTTTTTTTATTATAGGATGATTTCAGTTCCTATTCCTTTATCTGTAAATATCTCTAATAGCAAGGCATGAGGCATTCTGCCATCCAGAAAATGCACCTTTTCTACCCCCGATTCTAAAGCTTCAAGAGCTGATTCGACTTTGGGGATCATGCCTCCATGAATACTTCCTTCTTTTTTTAATGCATCGATCCTCCGCTTATCGACAACTGAAATGGTAGAGGTTGGATTTTTTTCATTCGCAAGGATACCGCTGGTGTTGGTAAGATATATTAATTTTTTTGCTTTTATAAATTTTGCCATTTTACTTGCAGCAATATCAGCATTGACATTGTAAATTTCACCGTTTTCCCCTTTCGCTAAGGGAGAAACAACAACGATAAACTGATTATGAAGCAGTTTTAACAGTGGATGTATATCCGCTGCAATAATCGAGCCAACATACCCATAATCAATCGGATGGCCTTGAGAAGAAAAAGCCTGCCACTTGACAGCACTAAAGACTTCATAGCCTGGAATAAACACCGCTTTTGCTCCATACTCAATAATTCTCTGGGCTACAAAGGGGCCTATTTCTTTACAAAGCACCTTTTCTATTAAAGCAACAAGGTCTTTGTCTGTTACCCTAATTCCATTGACAAACTTTGGGCTCATTCCCTGGGCTTTCATCGCTTTGTTGATCGCTTCCCCTCCTCCATGAATAATCAAAGGATGGATCCCAACAGCTTCAAGCAAAACGATATCCCTCAAGGTCCTTTCCACAAGAACAGGGTCTTCCATGGCCGCGCCCCCATATTTGATTACAAAAATAGAATCTCTAAACTTTTGTACATAGGGCAGAGCTTCTAAAAAAATGCGGACTTTTTGCTCAGGAGTTAGTTCTTCGGCATTTATAGTATGCATTGAATTGCTCTTTATTCTCCTTTGTTAATTCTCACATAGCGTTCAGAAATATCCGTAGTAAAAAATCTATATTGTCCTGACCCAATATGAAGATCTACGAGAAGAGAAAACATTGGCATTTTTACAGTTTTTTTAATCAGGCTTTCCTTGATTTCGGTTCTTACCCCAGAAGCAACAACTTGAAAACCATTATAAAAAAGATCAATTTTATTCTGATCCACATTCGCCCCTGAATATCCAATGGCACAGAGGATTCTTCCCCAGTTGGGGTCTTCACCATTCCATGAGCATTTCACCAGCAAAGAATTCCCTATGGATCGGGCTACAAGCTCCGCTTCTTTTTCTGAAGCAGCACCTTGAACAAAAATTTCAACGACTTTAGTTACCCCTTCGCCATCTTCCAACACCTCCCTAGCAAGCCGATCCAGAACCAGTCGCAAAGCATTTTTAAAAATTCCCTTCTGAGGGCTTTCCATGCCGATCGTTGTATTTTTTGCTAGCCCATTCGAGAACACTAAAATGGTATCGTTGGTTGAGGTATCCCCATCGATAGAGATCCTATTGAAGGTTTCCTCTACACAGCTGTGTAAGACACTATTTAGGTATTCGGGAGAAAGAGAAGCATCTGTGGTTATTATTCCAAGGGTTGTTGCTAAGTTGGGAGCAATCATTCCAGCCCCTTTGGCCATTCCTCCAATAATAATTTCCTTGTCTTCTATTTTTACTTTTAAAGCCGCCTGTTTGGGGACCGTATCGGTAGTCATTATTGCTTCAGCGGCATCTTTCCCTCCTTCCACATTGAGCTGCTTACAGGCCTTTTCTATCCCTCGGATAATTTTTTTCATGGGAAGATACACCCCAATCCTGCCTGTCGAACAGACACACACTTCATCTGGAGAACAACCCAGAAAAGAGGCTGTCACTGTAGCCATCTTCTCAGCATCTTCAATGCCCCTAGATCCCGTACATGCATTGGCATTACCGGAGTTAACAACGACAGCCCTCGCTTTGCCTTTTTTTACCCTTTGCATGGATACGATGACGGGGGCTGCTTTCACTTTGTTTTGCGTAAACACCCCTGCAATATCTGCAAGTTGTTGAGAAACCACCAAAGCCAAATCGCTTTTTTTACCAGACTTTATGCCACAACTTATCCCAGAAGCGAGATAGCCTCGAGGAGCCGTTACACCTCCAGACTTAATGAATTCGATAGATTCCTCTTTCATGGGCCTAATCCAGTGGTTTGAGCTAATCCAAATCTTATGTTCATCGCCTGTATAGCCTGTCCCGCTGCTCCTTTCCCTAGATTATCAATCGCTGCTACAACTAGACACTTCTTCTTTTCCGCTAACAAGTGAATTGAAAAATACAAATAATTGGTATGGAGTACAAATTTCAGCTCTGGCATGATCCCCTGGCTCAAGACTTTTATGAAGGGGGATTTTTTATAAAATTCCATTACCGCATCCTCTGCTTCTTGTTGAGAAATATTGGTGGTTAGAGTAGCTGTGATGCTCAGCAGAATGCCCCTACAAAGAGGAGCCAAAACCGGCACAAAAAGTACACCAACAGGCTTCCCCACTACCACTTTTTTTATTTCTTGGAGGATTTCAGGGACGTGGCGATGATTTGGGAAACCATAGGGTCTCAAATTTTCAGAAATTTCACTAAATAGTAGTTTAGAATCCAAAGTCTTTCCCGCACCCGTAGTCCCGCTGATGGCAAAAACTTCGATCAACTGGGGATCAATCCATCCTTTCTTTAGCAAAGGGATGATAGATAGAAGCACACCAGTTGGATAACAACCCGGCATGGCTAATAGGTTTGAGGAGCCGATCTGTTCAACGTAAATTTCCGCTAAGGCATAAACAGCCTTCTTCAAGAGCTCTGGGTAGGGGTGAGAAAATTTATAATAAAGTTCATAATCCAAAGGATTTTGAAGACGAAAATCGGCACTTAAATCAATGACGACCTTGCCTTGTTCATACAGATAATGAGCATAAGGCAAGCCTTTGCCATGCGGTAAAGCAAGAAATACAGCATCGGTTTCTTTACTTATTATTTCTAGCTGGTCTGGATTACTAAAGGGCAGGTTCCCATACCTACCAATGTTTGGGAACACAGAACCAAGGGGCATATTCTCATATTGTCTGGAAGTAATTATCCGAAGATCAATTCCAGGATGATTG
The DNA here is from genome assembly GCF_004421185.1 of Methylacidiphilum sp. Yel. Classification (GTDB taxonomy): domain Bacteria; phylum Verrucomicrobiota; class Verrucomicrobiia; order Methylacidiphilales; family Methylacidiphilaceae; genus Methylacidiphilum. The sequence goes on from NZ_LXQB01000062.1 coordinate 14,425, forward strand.
GCCAGCAGCCTTACTAATTCTTCTCCTGAATACCCTGAGGCCCCAATGACACCGACTCGGATGGGAGACATGACAAAAACCTGAATGGGTCTTATTTTAAGCTTTTTACAAGAAAGCTACTAAAAATGTACTTTGAAAGCAAAAACTAACGCTTGGAGAATTGAAATCTTTTTCTTGCTCCAGGCTGTCCCGTTTTTTTCCTTTCTTTCATTCGCGGATCACGTGTCAAGAGCCCTTCTTTTTTCAACAAACTTCGATAAGAACTATCATACTTTACTAAAGCTCTAGCCACAGCCAATTTCATAGCTTGGGCCTGGCCCATCAATCCCCCTCCAGTAGCCTTTCCAATGATATCAAACTTTTTCGTCCCTTCGACCACTTCCAAAGGTTTCACAACTTCCCATCTGTGAACAAAAGTTGGGAAATAAAATTCAATATCTTTCCCATTAATTTTTACCTCTCCCTTTCCTGGTTTAAGAATAACTGTCGCTGTTGCCGTTTTCCTTCTTCCAGTGGCTTGAATCTGCATATTATGAGGAATCGCTGTCATCGTAGTTTCAATCTATTGAAATTGGAATAGGTTTCTGCGCTGTATGAGGATGTTCAGCCCCCTCATAGACATGAAGTTTGGTATATATTTTCCTACCAAGCCTATTATGTGGAATCATCCCCCTGACCGCATGCTCAATTAAAAATGTGGGCCGTTTTAAACGGATTTTTTGCGGCGTATAATTCTTTTGTCCTCCAATATAACCAGAATAGGTAGAATATCTTTTTTGAAATTCTTTTTTCCCACTGAAAATAGCTTTGGAGGCATTAATAATAATAACGTTGTCTCCAGTATCTACGTTAGGGGTAAAGATAACCTTTCCCTTCCCCCTAAGGAGGGTAGCTGCCTTGACAGCAACCTTACCCACTATCTGATCCTTGGCATCAATTAGATACCAGTTGCGACTAACTTCTGTTGGCTTTTGAAAATACGTTTTCACTGAGGAAAAAACAATTGTTCCTTTTCGTTCGCCTGTCAAGGAATTAACTTCATGAATTTTTAAGAAAGCCTTTAAGGAGGCGTTCGCATTTATCCAAATGTCGTTTTATTGTAACCCCATAAATTTGCTGGAACGTCAGAAAAATTAATAAAAATACGATCAGGTTTTATCCTGCAATGTTTTTCGATCAATGCACAAATTTCACTAGAAAGCTCTCCGCAATTGTTAACAGGAAGATTAATAGCCCGCAATTCCACAAAAGCCGCTGGTTCTTCATTTCCAGAGAAAAGGAATCGCTTTGCCCCCGAATAACTGATCATTGTATAACTTTGCGGTTTTTTTAGTTTTTCGACAATAAAACGACTGGCTGACTCAACAAGCGCCTTTTGTTGAGCCTCAGTTAAAGCAACGTTCGTTTCGATTGATAAATATGGCATACTTGGATACTAATCAGTTGAAAAAATTATTGCAATAATCCATTTTAACTAATCCTTACATTATAAGAGGAAGAAAGATAAAATTTTTTATCATGATTTATTTAAAAATAAACTAAAATTTTAACTATTATTCAGTTGTTATGGGCATTGGTTCAATTTCCATTCAATTACCTACTACAAAAGAAGGGACAGTTGGCCCAGAGATGTCTGGAGCAGATTGTGTGGTCGCTTCATTGGAGAAAGAAGGCGTAACCACCATTTTTGCTTATCCTGGTGGTGCCAGTATGCCTATGCACCAATCTCTTACAAGAGCTAAATCCCTTAGAACCGTACTCCCTCGGCATGAGCAGGGTGGAGTTTTTATGGCTGAAGGCTATGCTCGAGCCACAGGAAAAGTTGGAGTATGCATGTCAACCTCTGGTCCAGGAGCCACCAATCTTGTCACTGGTATCGCTGATGCTTATATGGATTCGGTTCCATTAGTTGCCATCACGGGGCAAGTCAAAAAAGATATGATTGGGAAAGGAGCCTTTCAAGAAACGGATGTCTTTGGGATTACCCTGCCTATTGTTAAACATAGCTATTTGGTCATAGATCCAAGAGAAATTCCACAGATCATTAAAGAAGCTCTTTTGATCGCCAGGTCCGGCAGGCCTGGACCAGTTGTTATTGATATTCCAAAGGATGTCCAACAAGCTGTTTTTAAACCCTTTTTCCCAACTTCTACAGGTCTGGAATCAAAACTCGCTCCCCCGCCTTTGGATCCTTCCCTACCGAAGACGATTCTCGATTGGATAGAAAAAGCTAAAAGACCTGTGCTGTATGTCGGCGGAGGCATTATTTCCAGTGGCGCTCATCTTGAGCTTTTAAAATTCGCTGAAAGAACAAACATTCCAGTAACAACCACACTGATGGGTATTGGCTCCTTCCCTGAGAACCATAAACTATCCCTTAAGTGGCTTGGTATGCACGGAGCAGTTTATGCGAATTTTGCGGTCGACCAGTGTGATCTACTCCTAGCCTTTGGAGTTAGATTCGACGATCGGGTCACAGGGAAAGTCGACGCCTTTGCCCCAAAAGCTCTCATCGTGCATATCGACATCGACAACTCTGAGTTGAATAAGAACAAAAGAGTCGACTTAGCGGTTTTGGGGGATATAAAAGAGGCCCTTTCTAAGTTGAACCAGCTTATTGATGAAACAAAATGGCATCCTCCAGACTTTTCCACTTGGCATGAAGAAATCCAAGCTTGGAAAATAAAATTTCCTTTTCGTTACAGAAAAACAGAAGCTCACATTCTTCCTCAAATGGTTGTTGAAGAAATCTACAAATTGACTCGAGGCGAAGCGATCTTAACCACTGGAGTGGGTCAACATCAGATGTGGGCTGGACAATTCTATAACTTTCATCATCCACGGACCTTTTTGACATCCGGCGGATTGGGAGCGATGGGATTTGGCTATCCGGCTGCGCTAGGTGCAAAAATAGCGATTCCTGATGCAACGGTCATAGATATCGATGGAGATGGCAGTTTTCTAATGAATATCCAGGAACTTGCCACTGCAGTTACTGAAGAAATACCTGTTAAGGCTGTCATTTTGAATAATCAACACCTTGGAATGGTAGTGCAATGGGAAGACCGGTTCTATGATAGTAACAGGGCCCATACTTTTCTTGGATGCCCAAACAATAAAAAGAGAATTTATCCTGATTTCCCTCAGATATGCAAAGGCTTTGGGGTAAGAGCAGAAAGAGTAACAAAACCTGAGGAATTGGTTCCTGCCCTAAAAAGAATGCTTGAGGCTCAAGAACCATATGTTCTTGATGTCATCGTTCCCTATACCGAGCATGTTTTACCTATGATTCCTGCAGGAATGACTGTTAAGGACATTATTATTGATAATGATTGATGCTCAAAGAAAACTTTAATAACACGATTCTTAGTTTGCATATATATAGACTTCCTCTAGAGATTACTCCTCCTACACAAGGTTTCACAGATTGACATCCTCCCCATGCCTAAAGGCAGGGGATTCCTGGAGATAACTGACCAGATTTAGCCAGGGCAAGCTCTCCGATGAGGGTGTTGAGGTTTTGATAGACCCTGACACTCTCATCGGCC
>NZ_LXQB01000063.1 GCF_004421185.1 Methylacidiphilum sp. Yel
CCGATGAGAGTGTCAGGGTCTATCAAAACCTCAACACCCTCATCGGAGAGCTTGCCCTGGCTAAATCTGGTCAGTTATCTCCAGGAATCCCCTGCCTTTAGGCATGGGGAGGATGTCAAACGCCAAACGATGAACAAAATGAGTAGATAAGTTATTCAATTGTAGTGCGCTCCTCTTGTAAGAGGACAGCGACTTTTATGAACTTGAAGGTTGTGAATTTTTCGTTTTGCAAGGGCGGTGTCGATGGAGGAAGCAGGAAATAGCCAATAGAAATGACATGAGACATTTTTTCCCATAAGCTGCAGAATAGTTTAGAGCAAAGTAGAAAAGCAAAATCATTTTTGAGACAGATTTTAAATAGATGTCAGTTTTCAAAATGAACCTGGTTTTGCTCCATCGACATCGACTTAATAGATCCAGTAAGCTTACTTTTGAAAATCCTAAAAAAACAAAAGGAAAAAATAATCGCAATACACCTCGATAAACAGCACGTTTCAAATCCATTTTATTTTCTGCCATAATCTTTTGTCCCATGATCCAATGGAAAGGTCGACTTTGAATTTTCCATTCCCAGAAAACACACCAACAGAAATAACAGAAAGGAAAAACTAAAAGTAATGTTACTCTATTGAAAATCTTGGCACAAAGAGAAAAAAGCAAAGCTAATTCAAAACCACTAATAAGCCATCTTTGAAAGAGGGAGCATTTATCTGATTTATTAGAAAGAATATATTTTTTTTCCATTACAAAATTTTCTTTTTATTAAATAGGTCGGCCATTTTTCAATTTGAACTGACCTAATAAAAAAGAGATGGGAAAAATTACTATTAATCGATTGGGTTTATTTTTTCTCTTCAATCTCTTTTATACAGGATGCTCTATTCAGTCTTCTTATTTGTCGAGTTTTCCTCAAAACATAGAATGCCAAAAAATCGATTATCTGCTTTCTGCCTCCCAATTAAGAGTTGTCCCATCGAAAGAAGGTTTTATGCTTTCAAGTCCGCTTGTCTATGCAAAGAGAATTCTTTTACCGATAGGAACCGAGTTTCGAGCCAAAAGAGTTTTTCCCCAAACATTGCCACCTAGATATATTGTGGAGGCTCTCCGATTAAATTCCAAATCCTCTTTTGTTCCAGCAACCGGTGTCGTTTTTTATTCAGAAGGAAAATATTGGCTTACCTTAAGCAATCTCTATTTACCCAAAAATTGAAGAATTAAAACAGATCGCCTTACAACAAAAATGAATCAAATGAAGCCAATAGACATGGAGAATAAAACTAAAGAAAATAATTTTTTGCTTTCCATAAGAAAAGAACAGAACAAAACCACCACTTCGATCGGAACGAAAAATAATAGATGGAAAAGAATCGAAAATATTGTCGGTTACTTATTTGTAATTATTTTGTCAACGATCTTTTTGTATCGGATTATTCTAATCTTTCCGATTTTAAAAAATTATCCTTGGAAGGCCAATTTCAAAGAAGAAGAAAAGATTCTACGTGAAAAAGAAAACATTGAAAAGCTGCTTTTGTGGACTAATCGATTTCACAAAGAGATTATTAACGAAATCAATCCAGCCAATCTTGTAGCTGCTGTCTGTTTTTCAGATGTTCCTGGACTACAGATTGAGCAATTCCATATGGAATTGCTTGATACTTCTCATAGGATTAGGTGCATTCTGAAGGTTCATTCTGAAGAACCAAATAGTATAGAAACTTTGGGTTTTTACTGTGCTCTTGTTTCTCTGGCTTTTGAAAAGAGTGTGGGGAAAAAAGTAAAATTTGAATTTTCCAATATTGAACTACCCAAAGAAAAAAAGGAGCAAATAAGAGCGACTTTGACTTGCTTTCTTTCTAAAGAAGATCTGCGATGAAAAATTTCATTCTGAGAGTTTCTTTTTTTATTTGTCTATTGGGTCTGGCTTGGTTTTTTTCAGAATTACTCGTTAGTTATCTTCAACAGAAAACAAGCAAAAAGCTGAATATGGAAAAGGAATATGAACAAGCACAAAATTATATTCAGAGGGTTGTTACACAAGAAAAAAAAGCTAGAAATTCAAAAATATGGTATGAATCAAGGGTAAAGCAAAACACAGAAGCCATATTGATTGATGTCCTGTCTCGATTTCAAAGGCAAAGAAACGATTTTAGGCTATTAAGCATTTTTCATGACCCTATGGGGATTGGCATTAGAGCCGAAGCGAGATCTGGAGCTGTAGTTCAGTTTTTAGAATTTTGCTTCGATGAACTCCCCGATTTTACTCCAGTATCGATTGTTCTAGCTCCTCCTTCTATTCATCAGAATGCTGGGGCTCTAACCTGTGAATTCATTTACAAACGCAATAGCTTTGAACAATCACAATCAAAAATGAATCCATTAAAACCCATGGAGAAAACCAATGAGAAAATTCAGCTTCTTTCGCCTTTTCCTTCTCTTAAAAAATAATCAAGAGCTCACTGGCACTCAATCCTGGATTCCTAAATTTCCTCTACCTATTTGGCGTTTTTTGTCAGTTCATCCCTTAATATTTTTAATGCCTTTAGGAGCTCTTATCCTCTTATTAGCAAAAACACTAGATGAAGGAAAAATGCTAATAAGGAAAACTGATCCTATCGAGTCATATGACTTGCAATACGATCAATTCTGTGATGAAATTTCCCATTCAAATCTTTCTTCTTTGACTTCCAGAAAATTGACTTCCAGAAAACCTGTTCCTCTCCCTGCGAATGGCATTGATGCTTTTGGCCTTCCTGTTCAAGGAACATTTTTAACTGGATCCTCAATGGATAATCCAAAGGATTCCCTTGCTGATCTTGCTTCAAGTATACCAATTCGAGGATTTCAAGAAGGCAAGGAAGTTATTATTGGAAACCGAGTGTTTCATCCTGGGGATGTGTTTTTATTAAGAACCTTAAATCAATTGCAAAAAATTAAAGTTCTTTCTATCGAAAGCACTGCTCTTATTCTGCAAGATCAAGCAGGAGTTGAAGTAAGAATTCCTTGGCCAAGGGTAGTGATGGATGAAAATGGTGTCTATGGGGAGATTCAGATTTATAATTCTTTAAAAAGATAACCCTTAATGCTCATTTTTCTAATATTTTTCAACAACATGAATAGAGCTAGGCTTGGTTTTTTTGTGATTTCCTGTTTTTATCTCTCCCTTTGTCTTGCTCAAGAGCTACAAGAATCATCATTTTCTTCCAATGCTTTGGATATCGATATAGGATTTAAAAAAAGAGATTTAACCTCTGGAGAGGAAATGCTGCAAAATGATTCTCTGGATGATGATAAACCATATGTGATTTTTGACATGACTCTAAACGATTTTCTTATGGTGATGGCTCAACGAGCAAAATGCAATTACATCCCCAAAAAATCAGTGGAAGGTAGAGTGAGTGCAGTTTTTTATGCTACCGATCCTATTTTAATGGCTAAAACAGCCTCACAGGCTAATGGGTACAAGCTTTTGACAAAAGAAAAGATATTTGAAGTTAAAAGAGAAGAAAGTGGCATGAAAAATTCTTTGCCTTCTCTTTATACTCAGAAAAAGAAGCGAAGCGTGGATGCTCTTAAATCAGTTGAAAACAATAGAGTCTTTAAAGCTAAATTGCATGCAACTCCTCATGATCTTTCACACAGCATCAAATCAAACAGACCAAAAGGACCTTTGGCAGCAGTGAAATCAAAGCAAGAAAATAAAAAACTTAAACTCTTAAAATAAAAGTCAACTATTCAGCCCTGAAGGGCGGAGCTTGTGAGTCAGGCTGGGTTGACCAGGGAAAGCGGTAGTCAGTCCGCTCCGTTTGCAACAGGTCGTTAAGACCCACTCCGGGATGCTTCCTCAGTCCCGGACACTGGAAGGTGGGAATCATGCTGGGCAAAGGCAAAGGTCCGAAGGTTCTCACCGACACCGCAAGGTGTGAGCCGGTTGCAGACCTTCCCGAGGGGAGACCGCTGCGCGGGGCAATATCCGCAAGGCGGCCTTACAAGGCCCCTAAGGACTTAGGAGAAAAATGGTGGTATTCGTTTTGGACAAAAGGAAGAAGGCTCTGATGCCGTGCTCGGAGAAGCGGGCGTGGATGCTACTGGAGCGCGGAGGTGCCTGCTTTGACCGGATGGTGCCCTTTACCATCCCTCCGGTGGACCGCAGGGTGGAAGATTCCGCCTTGCAGCCTCTGCGATTGAAGCTGGACCCTGGCAGTAAGGCTACCGGCATGGTGTGGGTGCGGGGAAAAGAGACAGTGGATGCAAGCACCAGCGAAATCGTCCGTGCCATCCCCGTGCACATGCTGCTGGAATGGCAGCATCGAGGAGAGGCTATCTGGGATGCGCTGGCCAGGCGGCGGGCGTTTCGACGGCGGCGGCGTGGGAACCTGCGCTATCGTCCGTCACGGTTCGATAACCGGAGCAAGCCAAAAGGCTGGCTTGCACCAAGTTTGCGGCATCGGGTGGATACAGTGCTGGGGTGGGTGACACGGATCGGTCGTCTTAGGCCGATTACCGCCTTATCGCAGGAACTGGTGCGGTTCGACACTTTGGCCCTGAAGCATCCCGAAATCTCCAGAACGGAGTACCAGCAAGGCAGCTTGTTTGGCTACGAAGTGCGGGAGTATATGCTGGAGAAGTGGGGCCGCAAGTGCGCTTATTGTGACGCCACTGGATTACCGCTGGAGATTGATCATATCCATCCCTGCTCAAAGGGCGGCAGCGACCGCCTGAGCAATCTCACGCTCACTTCTCACCCCTGCAATCAGCGCAAGGGGAATCAGCCCCTGGAGCAATTCTTAGTAAAAGCGCCGGAACCTGCCCAAAAGATAATGGCCAAGGCCAAGTCTCCGTTGCGGGATGATGCAGCGGTGAATAGCAGCGGGTGGGCATTGTTTCAGAGACTCAAGGCGAGGGGCCTGGAGGTCGAAGTCGCCAGTGGTGGCCGGACGAAGTGGAATCGGTATCGGCTCAGTATTCCCAAGACCCACTGCCTGGACGCGGCCTGTGTGGGGCATGTGGACGCTGTGGAGTGCTGGAAGCAGCCGGTATTACAGGTGCAGGCCATGGAGCGCGGCAGGTATCAGCGCACACGCCTCACGAAGTACGGCTTCCCGCACGTATACCTGACCAGAAGCAAAAGCTCCTTCGGGTTTCAGACCGGCGAGCTGATAGGGGCCGTGGGCAGAACCGGGAAGAAAGTTGGCATCTACCTTGGCCGTGTTGCCATCCGTGCCAGTGGAAGTTTTGAAGTCCAGACCGGTAATGGGCTGGTGCAAGGGAAGGCAAGCACTGATTCTCTACCTTGGTCGGGCGTGCAGATGGATATGGGTATTCGTGGACCAAGATAGCATTGGACAAAGGAGACGGAGGGAACTGGGGCGGCTTATGCCGCCGCGCTATCCCTCCCCGGCATGAATGCCGGAGTTTCCCGCACAACTGGATGAATCCAAAAGAGCAGAGAAGAAAATCGTAAAATATGGAAAATATTCTTTTTAATGATTGTTCAAAAGAAGACTCTATCTTTAATTTCTTTATTTTTTTTATGTTTTTGTTGCAAAGCCTTTGAGCAGACCTTAGAAAGAGCTTTTCATAAGAGTCGATTGGACAGTTACGCTCAACTTATTCTTTTACCTAATCCAAACCAACCTGGAACTTTACAAGCTCATGTGATTTTTACTCAACAATACAAGGTGCATACCCATGATTACGAGCATTGGGAAAAAAATGTTCCAATTTTTGAAGAAGACCCAAGATTTTCAGCTTTATGGATGAAATATTGGGTTGATGGAGTCACTGTTCCTATTAGTCGAAGACAGATCAGTCAGTGGAATTGGTTCTATGTAAAAACAAAACATAATTGTCAATATTATTGGGCAGCAGATATCTATTGGCCTAAAAACAAAACAGTGACAACCTTTTTGCAGGCTGAATTTCTTGTATTGGCTACCTCTGCTACTAAAGATTCTTTCGAGTATATAAACAATGTTGGAGTTACTGGTAGTGGCTCCTCACCCTTCGATGAAATTTCATTTACTTTTGATCTTTCAGGGATTGCTCGATCAATACCAGGAATTGGTAAAACAAATTCTTCTTTCTATATGCAATGGATCTATGGGAGTTTTTTCTCTATATATCCGAAAGGGTATCGATTAGAAAAAGGAAAAGTACGGTGGCAATTTAAAAATGTTTGGAAAATCGACGAGAAATTTAAAGTAGAATGGTATGCGTGGTACAGATAGATAAAACAGATTGGATGAGAAAAGAAAAAAAGGTACTCTGACTTTTGGCGGTCATAGAGATCAGAGTTTTTAAAACCCAAACTGACGGAAGCAAACGTTCTTTATATCTTTCAGAATTCAGAGACTTCAGTTCATTCTATCATTTCTATTTTTCACATTACAAAAGCCCTAGTTTTTAACAAGGGCTTAGAGATTCAACCCGCACTACCCCACTCTTTATGCTTGCTTCCGACGAAACATTACTCTTCTCCACACAATTGTTTTTAAGGCTTTATATCCTCATCAGGAATAGCATTAACATCTGCTTCACTCAAAGGAGCTGTTCGACCTTTATATTCTTCTCTAGCAGCTTTGACCTGTTCGACTGTTACAGGAGTTCCTTTGTTACCCCATGATTGTCTAATGTAGGTTGCCACCGCAGCTATCCGATCGTCGGATAATATGGCTTTCCAGGGTTGCATCACTCCGTTGTATTGAGTGCCATCGACCTTAAAGGGCCCTTGCAAGCCATTTAAAATAATAGCAACAACTCTTTTTGAGCCCCCATTAACGATTTTTGTTCCGGCTAAAGGTGGATAAACCCCAGGAACACCAGTACCCGTTGGTTGATGGCAAGCAGCACAATTCATTTCATAAAACTTCTTTCCGTCTTTCATTATATCTTGAGCAAAAAGAGAAGATGAGAAAAAAAGAGAAGAAATTCCTAGAACAATAGCTTTGTGAAATTTTCTTTTCATATAGAGTAATGCCCTTTAAGTTAGTTAACTTGTTTTACTTATCCATATGGATTTTACTTATCCATATAGATTTATTGTTAAAGTTCTTTCTCATAGAAGAACTTAAGATAAAAATTTTTGTCAATCATAAAATAAAGTTTCTTTTTATTATAAACTGCTAAGGAGCCAATCGTTCAATTTTCCATTGGCCGGAAGCTTCTTTGGAATAAAGAAAACGGTCATGGAAACGATTTTCTCTGCCTTGCCAAAATTCTATTTTTTCTGGAATCAATCGATATCCTCCCCAGTTGTCAGGCATAGGAACGGTTAGGGATGCGTATTTGGCTCTATTTTGATCGAAAAGAGTTTCCATGTATGTTCTATCAGTTGGAATGGGTTGACTTTGTGGAGAAGTATATGCAGCAATTTGGCTTAAGAAAGGTCGCGTTTGGAAATAACGAAGGGACAATTCATAGCTAGTCTTTTCACAGGTGCCACTGACGCAAATTTGTCTATAAAGGGTTGGCCAATAACAAGCAAAAGAGGCTTTTGGATTTTCTTCAAGATGTTTGCCTTTGATACTAGAGTAGTTTGTAAAAAAAAGAAAGCCTTTCTCATCAATTGCTTTGATTAAAACAAAGCGAACTTTAGTTTCCCCTTGATTGGTTGAAGTAGCTAACGCCACGGCGTTTGGTTCAAAGGGTTCGGTTTCTAGGGCGACCTCGTACCATTTGATGAACTGTCGCAAGGGATTTGCATCTAATTCTTCTATTGAGAGAGCTGTTCCAAAATAGTCTCTTTGTTTTTCTTTAAGGTACATGATTCTCATATCTACGATTTTTTCTTGAATATGACAAGTGGCAGAAATACAAGAAGACAATACTCGCAATAGTTTTTGAATTTCCCTACAAGCGAGTAGATTATTTTATCTCATGGACAAATCAACCTTAACCACCCATCAAAAAGCACTACAAATCAATCTTGATTCCCAAAAATATGGAACGTTTGCTGAAATTGGTGGTGGGCAAGAAGTGGTCCGCTGGTTTTTCAAAGTTGGAGGAGCTGCTGGAACGGTTGCTAAAAGCATTTCTGCTTATGACATGACAGTCAGTGATGCCATATATGGGCCTACTGAAAGATACGTCTGTCAAGAAAGGCTCTCAAGAATGCTAGACCATGAATATGACCTTTTGATCGACAGACTGGAGGTTAAGCGAGGAAAAAACACACAATTTTTTGTCTTTGCTGATACCGTTACCATTCAGGGATATCAACAGCGAATGGATTGTCATGGTTGGATGGGAATTAGATTTCAAGACAATCCAATGGGAAAATGGAATGATGTTATCATTCATGTTCGATTTCTTGAGCAGGAACGGCTACAACAGCAAGAAACACTCGGGATTTTGGGAGTCAATTTGATCTATGGAGCTTTCTATTACAATCAAGATCTAGTGCTTTTTATAGAATCGTTGATGGATAATATTGCCCCAGGGAAAATTGAAATCGATTTAATCGATACCTCTGGGCATTTATTCGAAAAAATTGACTTAAGATTGTTGAACTTACAACTCCTAGTTTCTGGGCTCACTCCAGTAATTCTGTTTACACCTAATGGAAAAGCTGTTCAGCCTTCGGATCTTCTCTATAAAAAAGCTATATTGATTGAAAGAGGAAGGTTTGAACCTGTGACAAATCTCAATATGGAAATGATGGAAGTGGCCAGAGCCAAATTTCTACAGGAACCAGAAATTGCCGATGCCGCCAAACTAGAAATAATGGAGATTACTACCCGCAATCTTTTAACCGAAATGGGCACGATCGATAAAGAAAATTTTATCCAAAGAATTGAACTCCTCTGTGCATTAAAACAACATGTTCTAATTTCAAATTACGCTGAATTCTATGAAATTTCGACTTATTTGAACCGTTTTACCAAAAATCTCATTGGTCTGGTTCTGGGAATCCCTCTTCTTCAAGAACTTTTTAACGAAAAATACTATTCATATGTCGAAGGAGGTATTCTGGAAGCCATGGGTAGACTTTTTAAAAAAAAAATCAAACTTTATGTCTATCCTACGTTTGATCCTCAAACCTCCAAACTTATAACTGCCGAAAATCTGGAGATAAAAGGTCCAATCAAACATATCTACAATTATCTACTGGAATCGAATCATTTGATCCCCTTGCATCCCATTAATCCACCCCTTAAATCTTTTTCTCCAAAGGAAGTTACAGAATATATTAAGTCAGGAGACCCCCGGTGGAAAGAATTGGTACCAATAAGAGTAGTAGAAATTATTCGTGAAAAAAAGTATTTCGGTTACAAAGAATTAGAGGAAGCATCTTCTAACCATTGAGGACAACGAAAAGGACTTTTTCCAAAATCATCTATTAGGGCTATTGGGATTTTATATCTTGTTTCAATGAGTTCTATCGCCATTGGAACAACGCCCAAAGAAGCATATTGGTTCAATACAAGGCCCTTGATAGAAACATCTGCGGCCAGGATGTTTTCGATTGTAAGAAATGTATGGTTAAGATATCCGAGTCGGGTATGCGCAACAATAACAACAGAACAGTGGAGGATTTGAACGAGGTCTCTTAAAAGCCATTTTCGTGAAATAGGGGTCAGCCATCCACCTATCCCTTCAATAACAACATGACTAAAGCTCTCCATCATGTGAGCAATCGCTTTTTGCACGTCCATAAGATGGATGAATTTTCCTTCTAGCTCTGCAGCAATCGCAGGCGCCATAGGCTCAGAAAAATAAAATGGATTAAGGTTGTCCAAACTGGTTCTTCTGTCGGATGCTTCCCAAAGTCTTATAGCATCCTCTCTTCCACCAGTAGAAATAGGTTTTAAGCCAATGGCATTGTATCCTTTTTCTCTCCAATATTTCACAAGCTCATAGCTAAAGGCTGTTTTTCCTACCCCAGTATCTGTCCCTGTTATAAAAACAGTCATTGTTAAAAAATGGGTTTTCTTTTAATTCACTTTTAAGAATTGCCTAAAGATTTATCTAATAAAAGTGAAAAAAAAAATCTCTTTTTTCATCCTTTTCTTATGTCTCTCTTTTTGATCTCCATATACAGTTTTCTAAATAGAGGAACTATTTTCCAAAAGACATAGAATGGTTCTGTTACAAGATACTGTTTTTTAATATCTCTTTGACATAATGTAAAATTGTTTTAAAAATATTGACGTCTGTGAAAACGGATTGGAGCGAAGGCTATCCAGGGACTGTGGAGTGATGGAGGTCCTCGCAAAGATCGGGGCGTAAAAATCTCGTCACCGTTATTGAGGCTTGACGGGAATAGTACATTAAGTATAAATAGAAAGTAGAGAATAATAGAGGTTAAAATGGCTGATAGAAATAATAAATATCCAGGAAACGTTTTTGGAAAATATTACGTCGATACGCAATGTATAGATTGTGATTTATGCAGGGAGACGGCCCCTGCCAATTTCAAAAGAAACGATGACGGTGGCCATTCCTATGTTTACAAGCAGCCTCAGACACCAGAAGAAGAAGAACAATGCAGGGAAGCTAAAGAAGGCTGCCCTGTTGAAGCCATTGGAGATGACGGAGACCTCGATGTCATGGAGGTAGAAGTAGGAAGGTCGACTGAATCTTAAAAATATTCCATTTAAATTGCTCTTCTGAAGGTTTTATGGGGGAAATTCGACAACAGTCTGTTTCAAAAGTCGAGATGGAAAAAGGAGCGGGACAAAGAATAGATACTTTTTTAGCTTCGATTTTAAAAATATCGAGAAACAAGATTAAAAAAAAATATTAAATGGGACACTTCGTTTTAAAAATGGTACCCCCATTGAACCTTCTTATTTGATTCGTGGCGGAGAAGAAATTGAAATCCTTGATGCCGAAGAGAATGATAATACCTTTTCTCCTCGCCCTGAGAATATCCCTCTAGACATTCTTTTTGAGGATGAAGAAGTTATAGTTATTAATAAACAAAGAGGTATAGTCGTCCATCCTGGATGTGGTCACTGGTCAGGGACTATAGTCAACGGCCTACTTTTCCACTATGGTCATTCTTTACCTAGTGTTGCTCTTCATCGCCCTGGAATCGTCCATAGATTAGACAAAGATACCTCTGGAGTAATGGTTATTGCAAAAACAGAAGAGGCTCTAAAAGCACTTCTTTGGCAGTTTTCTACAAGAAAGATAACAAAAACCTATATCTGCTTATGCAAAAACAGATTTCCTTATCAATCCTTTACTTATAAATCGAATATCCAAAGGCATTCTACAAATAGAAAAAAAATGTCCGTTCATTTGACAAAAGGGAAGGAATCAGAAACTCAATTTTCTCTTCTTTATGCTTCTTCAGAAGCTTCTATGCTGAAGTGTCGGCCTATTTCTGGAAGAACCCATCAAATCAGGGTTCACCTCGCCCATCTTGGGTATCCTATTATTGGTGATCCATTGTATGGGAAAGGCGTTAGAAAATATCCATTTCCAATGTTGCTTCATTCCTATGGATTAAAGTTTTTGCATCCGAAAAAGGAAAAAATTGTCGAAATTTTTGCTCCTCTCCCTCAAGATTTTAAAGAGGCATTAGAATTCTTTTATGGAAAAAATCAACCATGGAAAGATCAAGCCGTTGATCTATAAGTATCTTGAAATCCTTCAAAGCCTTGGTTATACCCATCTCTCTTTCCCAAGGACTTTAAAAAAAGAGACCGAACAATCCATAGAAGCATCGAAGACAAACAAGCTATCGGATTTATCTTCCTCTCTCAATACCAGCTATCAGAAGATAACGCCAAAGGAAAAAGTGGATCAAGAGCTCAACCTTTTAAAAAAAAAGGTAGAAAATTGTCAATATTGCCAGCATCTTGTGGCGTTCCGTACTCAGACTGTCTTTGGCTCAGGAAATCCTTTGAGTAAATTGATGTTTGTTGGTGAGGCCCCTGGAGCAGAAGAAGACCAACAGGGAGAACCTTTTGTTGGTCCAGCAGGTCAGCTTTTGACAAAGATGATCAAAGCTATGGGATTAAGTCGCGATCAAGTCTATATAGCGAATGTCTTAAAATGTCGACCTGACATCCCTAAAGGCCAAAAAGGAAATCGAAAACCAACTCCTGAAGAAATGGCTACCTGCCTACCCTATTTGTTATCTCAAATACGGTTAATTAATCCGAAGGTGATTGTTGCTCTTGGGGCTACGGCTTATGAAGGATTGACTGGAAAAATAGGCATAAAAATTAGCGAAGTTAGAGGAAAATTTATCGATTTTAATGGAGCTTTCTTAATAGCTACGTATCATCCTTCCTATTTGCTTCACAACCCTTCTCTTGCAAATAAAAGAAAAGTTTGGGAAGATATGCTGGCAGTGATGAGCAAACTCCAGATGCCTATTTCTGAAAAACAAAAGAATTATTTTCTTTCTTAAAACCTTTTGAATTACTTCTTTATTAGTTTCTTTTTAGATTTTATATTTTCCAAAATGCTTCATGTAGTTCCGTTAAATCAACTCAAGCAATGAAACTTTCTCCTCCCAAAAAAAACTTTCCCACAAAAAAAGAACCCGAACCCCCCTTCCCTTACCTAAGGTTTCTTGTTCAGATTGGAATTGCTCTTTTTCTTGTATGGTTATGGCAAGAGAGCCTTCAGAAGGCAACAGTTTCGACCATTCCTTACAGTGAATTTCTCAACAAACTAAATCAAAAAGAAATAATCGAATGCAAAATTACCCCAGATGAAATCTATGGAAAAATGCTGATTTCAAAACCAGAAGAAAAAGGGAAACCACCAAAAATCGGGCTTTTTTCAACGGTAAGAGTTGATGATCCTGATTTAGTAAAACGATTGCAGGCTGCAGGAGTTGTCTATGGGAGCGTCAAACCTAGTTTACTATCACAAATTCTTTTTTCCTGGGTCGTACCTATCCTTATTTTTTTTCTGGTCTGGTTTGCTCTTGCCAGGTTTGTTGGAGGAGGCGGAGCCGGTTATTCCCTGCTGAATATAGGGAAAAGCCGAGCGAGACTCTTAGTAGATGAAAGCACAGGGGTAACATTTGCAGATGTGGCAGGATGTGATGAAGCGAAGTATGAGCTGCAAGAAGTTGTAGATTTTTTAAAAAACCCTTCCCGATATAAGGCCCTTGGAGCAAAAATTCCCAAGGGAGTATTGCTTGTAGGGCCGCCTGGAACGGGTAAAACATTGCTAGCTAAAGCGGTTGCCGGAGAGGCTAAAGTGCCTTTTTTTTCTATTAGTGGTAGTGAATTTGTAGAAATGTTTGTGGGTGTTGGTGCAGCGCGTGTTCGAGATCTTTTTGGGCAAGCCAAAGCCAAAGCCCCTTGTATAATTTTTATTGACGAGTTGGATGCCATTGGGAGACAAAGAGGCATAAGAATTCAAGTTGGATCGGATGAACATGAACAGACTTTAAATCAACTCCTTGTTGAAATGGATGGTTTCGATCCAAACGAGGGAATAATTGTTCTTGCTGCAACAAATAGGCCGGAAATTCTTGATCGTGCTCTTTTGCGTCCAGGCCGTTTTGATAGACAGGTTGTCGTTGATCTGCCAGATGCCAATGGGAGAGAAGCAATTCTGAAAGTTCATGCCAAAGGAAAACCTTTATCCTCAGACATCGATTTCAAAGAAATCGCTCAGGCTACCATGGGTTTTTCAGGAGCTGATCTGGCCAATCTCCTTAACGAGGCAGCTCTTCTAGCTGCAAGAAGAAAATCCACGTGCATTGAACAAAAGGACCTTTTTGAAGCTATGGAGAAAGTAATTGCAGGCCCGGAAAGAAAAAGTCGCGTAATTTCTGAAAAAGAAAGGGAAAGAGTTGCTTATCATGAAGTGGGTCATGCTCTTGTTGCCTTTTATTTAGAGCACGCTGAACCAGTAAGAAAGATTAGCATTGTCCCTAGAGGCAGAGCTGCTCTTGGTTATACTTTACAACTTCCTGCCTCTCAGCAATATCTGTTGAGCAAATCTGAACTGCTTGATCGGATTTGTGTAGCCATGGGCGGAAGAGCCGCTGAAGAATTGATATATAAGGATGTTACAACTGGAGCTGAAAATGATCTAGAAGTAGCGACAACGATTGCTCGACAAATGGTGTGTTTATATGGAATGGGAGAAAAATCAGGGCTTGCTCATTATGTGCCCCCACAACCACTCTTTGGAGGACTTGATAGTTCCTATCTGAAGGAATGTAGCAACGAAACAGCCCGCATTATCGAATTAGAAATAGAAAAGATTCTTGAAGAAAATTATGAAAAGGCGAAGTCTATTTTACAGCACCACCTTAAAGAATTACAAGAAGTCACAACAATTCTGTTGGCAAAAGAAACTCTCAGTGGTGAAGAGTTTAAAAGTATTTTAGAGAAGGTGAAAAATCAAGAAGGGGTCTCTTCTTCCTTTCTAAACAGCTCTTAGTTACTAATAAATCCTAAAGTACTTGATTCATTTTTTTCATTTGACCAATTAGGGGAGAAATGTCACTCTATGCCTATGGCCTTGAACTTTCCTTTCCGCAAGCCAAGCTCAAACGATCCAATAGAGACCAAAGAGAATCAACCCATTCCGCATTCTTCTAGTTCGGTTCCTCACTCTTCTACCTCTTTTCCTATAAAAAGTCCTCATACTCCTCATTCAGAATCCGTTGGCACAAGTTCTTTCATCCATTTTCATGTTCCTTTTATCCCAAAGTCTTCTTTACATAGTCCCTTACCCTTTCCTCCAGGTTATTTCTTTTCTCAACAAATGGCACAACCACCCAGTCCTTTCCAAAAAGTTTCTAGCGAGCCTAGCGAGTTGAACAGAAATCCAGAGCTTGGTAAGCCTTCTTTCAAAGTAGGAAATTTTCCTCTTAATCCCCTTCCTCAGCAGCCCTTTCAAAAACCCAATGCCCCTTTTTCGTTTCACAAACCCGAGGAAAAAGAGAAAAAAAAAGAAGAACCTTTTTCCTTTTCTTTCAAACAAGATGTTAATGTTGGCATCTCTCCTTCATTGAAATCTAGACAGTTGTCTCCTATAGAAACTTCTCAACCAGGAAAAAAAGAATTTTCTACGACGCCGGAAAACTCATCCTCATTTACTTCTTTTATTACGGATTCTATTAAGCCTCATGAAATGCAATCTACTGGTAATGGGGAGAATCAATTAAGACAGGATAAAAAGAAGGAACAACAGACTTTACCCAAAAAGCCAGAGGGGGAAAGAAGAAAAGAATCTCAAAAAGAAGAAAAGGAGAAAAAAAGCGCCAATATAGGAATGCCAAATTGGGTTGTTTTAGGATTATCTGCTCTTGTGAGTCTTTTGACAGCCACCTATTTTGTATTAGCATATTATGATATATTTTAAAAGGAGTAAACACAATGGCCTCACAATTAATAAAAAGTATAACCTCAAAAGAATTTGAAAATGAAGTTATAAAATCTCCCCAAGTTGTTGTTGTTGATTTTTGGGCTGAGTGGTGTGGTCCTTGTCATATGCTAAGTCCAGTCCTTGATGAGTTGGCTAAAGAGCTTGATGGTAAAACTAAATTCGTCAAAGTAAATGTGGATCAAGAACCTAATTTAGCTTATCAATATTCAATTCAATCCATACCAACCCTTCTAATCTTTAAAGGAGGTCAGATCAAAGGGAAACAAATTGGAGTTACTTCGAAAAACCAGATCCTTAATAAAATAAAGGATGCCGAAATGTCTTGAGGATTTACAGAATAAATTTCCTCTTGATTTGTGTGAGAAATTTTTTTCAATTATATTTGAAATCGCGGGGTGGAGCAGCCTGGTAGCTCGTCAGGCTCATAACCTGAAGGTCGCTGGTTCAAATCCAGCCCCCGCAATTTTTTTCTAATTATGGCTCTCCAATTCAGCTCTCTTTTTCTTTAGGCCTTCTTATTTTGGATTTCCTTTTTGTATTATTTCTAAGGAGTTTTTTTTCTCTCTGTTACGATTTCCCACCTTTTCTTTTACAATTTACAAGGAACTATTGTTATTTTTGCCATTTCCAAAATCATTGGATTCTTCATTGCCTTCATTGAGGCTTCGCTAATAGTCTAAGCCGATAAAAAAACAAGCAAGCTAAAAGCAATCTCTTAGAAATTACCCAAAGCATAACCTATCCCCACAACAATATTATTTGAAAAATATTGAATGGAACTAATTTCCCTATTCCCAACATAGTCTCTAGAAGATCCAAGCCATCCAAAAAAAGACTCAATTCGCAGTGACCACTTATCAGTCCAATGATAACGCATCCCCACATCCATAAGTGCGGTTGGGACAATTTGGATTCCTGAGCCCTGTGGAGCCAAGATACCAATTCCACTCCCTAGTCCAATAATAGGTTCCCACTGCCGAAGCCGATAACCAACAGTTCCAAAAAGGAAGACAAGACCTGTGTCCGTTGAAACAGTATAAGAATGGGGTCCAGAATGAACAGAAATCAATGAACCATTATAAGCAGATGTCAATTCAAGGGTAAAACTAAAATGACCAAGTTTTTCAGGATTGTACCAATAATAACCAAAAGTAGGAGAAAGAATGGTACTAAAATCATTATTCAAAATAACTTTGGAATTTCCTCCTTCAATATGTCCTCCTGAGGATCGGATCCATTGCGGCCCAACAAAACCTGCAACAAAAAATCCGCTTAATTTCTTTTCGTTCTCTTTTCTTTCTTTTTCATCAGGATTTTCTTTTAATAATACTCCTTCATCTTCGCCAATAGTTAGCCCAATGCACCGAAGAAATGGCGTGAATGAAAATAAGAAAGCAAGAAAAAATAAAATACAAACAAAAGTTTCTTTTTTCTTGGTTATCACAAGAATGGAGTAGCAGTCAGCCAATCCGTTGGAGCACCATTTTATGAAAAATTGAAAAAGAGAAAATCCAAGAGGTAAATCGAGGATGTTTTTCATGGGCTTTTGGATTTAGCAAGTTGTATACCAATTTTTTGACCTTATGATGTTTTAGAGAAAACAAGCCCTTCTTCTAAGTAAACAATATGCTAGAAAAGAATGACTGTTGTACGGAAAGAAGTCGGTCGATTGAACCAATGTCCAAAAATCAGTCGATTATTCCAATGTTTCTATCCCATGTTCTTTCATCTTAAGATAGAGCAAACTGCGATGGATTTTTAACCGACGTGCCGCCTCGGTACGATTGCCCTGACTTTCTTCAAGAGCTTTTTCTATAAGAAGCTTTTCAAGCTTTGCAATGGCCGAAAAGAAATCCAATTGTAAAAAATCCTCTTTCTCTCTCACATCGAATGTCTCTTTTTCCATAGGAATGCCAAGATCCTCTATCTCTATAGACTGCCCTCTAGCAATAATTCCTGCCCGGCGAATCACATTTTCAAGCTGGCGAACATTTCCTGGCCAGTCATATTCGAGAACGACTTTTTCTGCAGCTGCACTTAATTTTTTAAAGGAACCAGGAAAGTGTTTTTTAAGAAAATGATTAGCAAGCAAAAGAACATCTGATCCTCTTTCTCGAAGAGCCGGAAGTTCAATCTGTAAAACCTGAATACGATACAGCAGATCCTCCCGAAATTTTCCCATAGAGACAAGATCCAACAAATTTTTGTTTGTAGCGGCCACGATGCGGACATCAACAGGATAGGTCGTTTCAGAACCGATCGGAGTTATGGTTTTTTCTGACAAGACTCTCAACAGCTTTGCTTGCATAGCTAGGGGCATTTCAGCAATCTCATCTAAGAAAAGGGTGCCACCAGAGGCTTCTAAAAATTTTCCTTTACGATCTCGTAGCGCACCCGTGAAGGAGCCTTTGAGATGACCAAAAAATTCGCTTTCAAAAAGCGTTTCTGGAATTGCAGCACAATTGACGGCTATAAACGGTCCCATTCCCCTCGAACTGTGCCGATGAATGGCTTTTGCAACTAATTCTTTTCCTGTACCTGTCTCTCCAACTACTAGGACAGGACAATCGGAAGCAGCAGCAAATCCAATGGTTTTTTGAACACGTCGCATCGGCAGACTCTCCCCTATAAGCTCTTCAGGCTCAACA
This sequence comes from Methylacidiphilum sp. Yel, assembly GCF_004421185.1. Taxonomy (GTDB): domain Bacteria; phylum Verrucomicrobiota; class Verrucomicrobiia; order Methylacidiphilales; family Methylacidiphilaceae; genus Methylacidiphilum. Next base: position 17,964 of record NZ_LXQB01000063.1, read on the forward strand.
AACTGTTTTATTGAAAAAGAGGAAAAGGAAGATCTTTTCAAGGCTCTTTCAATGACTTCTTTAATCTCTTGTCTTTTAATCGGTTTACTTAAATGGTCAAAAGCCCCCCTTTTCATCGCTTCAATCGTATTGAAACTGCTTGAAAAAGCTGTCAATATAACAACCGGGGGATGTTGACTAGAACTACATAGCTTTTCAAGCAGTATGAGACCATCATACTCTTTTAATTTTAAATCTAGAAAAATAAGATCAACATCTTTAGCCAATTCCATGACTTTATTGGGGTCCGCTGTGTCTAATACGGAATATCCTAAAGAGTGGATAGTTTTGGAAAAAACATACCGAAAGGCGTTGTCGTCGTCTACAATTAGAATATCAGCCATAACCCTAAGTACTACTTGGTAAATAAATTTCGAAACGAGCTCCTCCTTCCCTTCCCTTTTTATATTCTATCCGTCCATTATGAGCTTCGACAATCTCTTTTACAATCGAAAGTCCAAGACCAAAACCACTGCTTTTCTTCGTAAAAAAAGGTTCGAAAATCGACTCCAGAAGATCTTCCTCAATACCCTTTCCTGAATCTTCAACAGATAGACAGAGTGAATTGTCTTTTCTTTCTAAAGCAACTTCAATCCATCCTCCTTTTGGAGTATGCTCTAGGCTATTTTGGAGAAGATTTTCAAAGGCTCTTGCCATACTTTGGGGATCAAAAACCCAATTTCCTTCACAAGGAACAACTCTCAACTCTACTTCGCATTTGTTTGCAAGTAACCCATATTTTTGGATCTGAGATTGAATCCAATCGGATAGATCGATTAGCTGTGGCATAATTTCACCAGCGTGAGATAATAGAACAATGCTTTCAAGCAACTTGCCCATGCGAGCCACTTGATCCAATATGCGATATAAGCCTTCTTTGTTCATCGTGCCATCTGTTTCCAAAGCGTTTTCAGCTTCAAGCTGTATGGTAGCTAGGGGGTTGCGAAGTTCATGAACCAACGTAGCTGCCATTCTTCCCAAAGCGACTATTCGCTCATTTTTTATCAGTTTATGCATTAATTCTTCTTTTCTATTTTTTTCAGCAATGAGGTTTTTCTTCGCATTAATTAAGGTAGCTACTAGTTTGTCCAATTCATCAAAACCAGTAGAAACCAAAGAAGGGATTTGGTCAGGAGGAGTGGTAGCAATGATTTGTTCGATTCGTGCGATTTCTTTTGACCAAGCATGGAGGATCCGCAACCCAAATATGCCAAGGAAAAGAGAAAAAATTAACAAGAAAGATAAAAAAACGGCTAATTTTTCGTAGTCTGATACCAGACGGATTGGCACACGAGTCATTGTCCATATAACGGTTTTCCCCTTCTTTGATTCTAAAGGTCTAACATAAAGGAGTATAGTTTCTCTTTTGCCGTCGAACTGTTTCAATAGAGATTCCTTTTTTTTTAGTGATTCCAATGCCAAAGTTACGATTCGATTCTTTTCTGCCGAAGGGACATCGAGCTTTAAGGAACCTTCATAGGTTGGATAGCTGTAGGCAATAAAACCCTGTTCACCATCCCATAATCCACCTTCCACGCCATTAAATGTCGAAAGAGAGTTGGCAATAACCAGATTAAAGGAATTTCCCTCTGTCCAATCTTTCAACTCGAAAAGAGACTTGATATTTTCTTCTATTTTTATTGCTCCGTTACGAACCATGTTTTTGCCCATCGATATTCTGGCTGAAACTCCCCAAAACAAAGCAATAAGACCACAAATGCCAAAGGTAATACCTAGAAGGATTAAAAGAATCCAAAGGAGAAGAAGGCCTATCCAAAGAGGATAACGGCGGAATATTAGCATACAGGAAAAATCAATATACCTATTGGTTCAGAATGGAGCAAATAAAGTTCTCCGTTCCATCAGACTTACTCGTTCCTGCTCAGAGAGGAACAAAGCTAACTTCCTGCTTCACAGAGGACAGTTTTACCATCGTCATGCGACGGTGGCCAGAGCTTTTTTTCTCCACCGGCTTCACA
>NZ_LXQB01000064.1 GCF_004421185.1 Methylacidiphilum sp. Yel
GCCGATGAGAATGTCAGGGTCTATCAAAACCTCAACACCCTCATCGGAGAGCTTGCCCTGGCTAAATCTGGTCAGTTATCTCCAGGAATCCCCTGCCTTTAGGCATGGGGAGGATGTCAATGATAGAAATTACCATTAAAAATAGAGAAGTGTTAATAAATAGATGTAAATATTTTTTGAATATTTTGTAATTTTTTTATCCAATCTATTTTCAATTAAAAAAGTTACGGTGACCGACAATAATCCTTTTCCGATCGTGCTTGATCGACTCATCTTAAGGCCATTGGAAGCGAGTGACGAAGAAAAGGTTGTCCAGCTAGCTGGTGATCCTGATGTTTCTTGGGGGACCAGATCAATAACTTATCCAGACAGTGTCGATCAAGCGGCCTCCTGGCTCAGAGAGCATATGGATATGATGAAAAAGGGAGAAAGTTTGAGTCTAGCTCTAATTTTAAAGGAAAACCTTACCATGATAGGTGCCGTGATCCTTTTTTATGAACTACGTCATGAGCGTGCTGAAATTGGTTGTTGGATTGCAAAAGCGTATTGGTCTAAAGGCTATGGCACGGAAGCCTGTCGGGTGGTATTACATTACGCTTTTAATGTCTTAAAACTCAATAAAATTTCTGCCTACTGTTTAGCTAAAAATATAGCTTCCTTAAGGCTGATTGAGAAGTTGGGGATGAAGTTTGAAGGCTGTTTAAGGAAGCATTTGAAAGTTAGAGGAATTTTTGAAGATCTTCTGGTCTATGGACTTTTATCCGAGGAAAGGAAGGGATAACTCAGCCTTGTCTCTCTTTTTCTTGCCCTCTTCCTTCCTATTTAGTTCATGGGAGGAGTAGTGTAAAATAATTTAAAAATTACTCTGGCAGCTTTTGTCGGCTGAGGGTTACATTTAAAAATGAAAATCTTTTCCAAATCTTCTCATAATAACTCGATGGAAATTTCGCCTTGGTTTTTAGTCGGTGATTATCTCAGTGGAATGGTTACTGGGCTATTAGTAGCATGGATGATTCGCCTCCTTATATTGCCTGGAGTAGACATGGTCTTGGCTATGATTGTTGGGATGGTTGTCGGAATGTTTATCCATTTAGCCCTTGGATTTTTGCTTGCCCCTTTATTAGGTATGTTTCAAACAATGGTGCCAGGATCGATTATAGGCATGTACGGTGGTATGCTTTTTGCGATGCGAGATTCAATGGGAGCAGGATCAAAATCTCTTTCCGAAGCTCTTTTTGTAGGCGCATTGTTTGGAATAGTCGTTGTTGCTTCCTTTCATATTTATGACAGAATTTTGCATGGAAAAAAGAGCACGGACTGCTATCTTGAGACCTAGCTGAATCTAATCGATAATAAGTAATATGGATAGATTCGTTGGCATAGGCGCGGTAACCAAAGCGTTGGGTGTGTCGATGGTTGCTGAACATACGGCAGAGGGGTCATCGGCGTTATGACTTGGCGAAGCTGCGCGCCCCGAGTGGTTTGACGCTGCCGATAGCGCAAATCGTCGCACGATTGTGCCTATGCCCCTGTTTCCAGCTTCGACTAGAAGGATGAGCTGAAACGGCAGAAAGAGGTGCTTGAGCAGTTCTTTGCCTGGCAAGGCTGGAAGTTTGAGCTCATCGTAGACCTGGGCTCTGGGATGAACTCCCACAAGAAAGCTCTGAAACGGCTCCCGGACGCCATCATCGGGGGGGTGAAGTCGGAGGCCTGGGCATCACCCATAAAGACCGGCTGACGGGCTTTGGCGCGGAACTGGTGTTTGCCATCTGCGAGCCAAAAAGCCTGGAAGTGGTCATTCTCAACCAAGGTGAGGAGACGACCTTCGAGAGGAAAATTTGGCCAAGGAGGGGCTGGGGACCGTCTCCGTGTTCAGAGCCCGGCTGTAGGGCAGCCGCTCAGGCAAGAAACAGAAGCTGCTTGCTGGCGTTAAAAAAGCCGTGGAGGAATCCGTCGTGTTTGACAGGCAAGATACTGTCGGCTATGATTCCCCTGTGGTCGACCGCTGGTTTCCCTCCAGTAAGACCTGTTCGACTTGTGGGAGGGTGCAGGAAAAAAAATGCCTTTGGCTGTTCGAAAGTGGAGATGTCCGGACTATGGAACCCCTTAGGACCGAGGGATGACTGCGGCTAGCAATCGCCTGGCGTATGGATTGGCCGCTCTAAGCGGCTCTAGGGCGAGGATCGGCCGGATGGGAAGCCTGTGGAGAGGAAGGCGCTAGCCATCATCGTAAGACAGCGGTGAAACGGTCTTGGTGAAGCAGGAAATCAGCTTTGAGTTTGTTTAATCAGCTTCGAGTAGGTCTGATAGAATGGAACAATAAGCAATGACAATGGATATTGAAGCGAAAAAGACACGCAAAAAATGGGATTTAGCCAGTCAATTCTTTGATTGGATTACCTGGGCTGATGACAAACGCTTTTCTCCATTTAAAAAGAGACTTTTTAAGAAAATAAGAGGCAGAACATTACTTGTTGGTGCTGGTACAGGCAATGACTTTCGGTTTCTGCCTGTAGAGGCCCAGATCATTGCGATTGATATTAGTCCTCGGATGCTTGCCAAGGCGGCCTTAAAGGCCACTGCTTTTCCTGGGTCTTTGGAACTTAAGGAAGCCGATGTGTGTGCTTTAGACTTTCCTGAGAATTACTTTGATACCGTGCTGAGTGTCTGTACTTTTTGCTCTGTAGCTGACCCGCTTCGGGGTTTGCGAGAAATTTATCGAGTGTTGCGTTTAGAGGGCGATTTCTATCTTTTCGAACATGTACGCAGTCGCATTGGTCCAATAGGCATTCTTTTTGATCTCTTGACTCCTCTTTCCCGACGCTTTGGTCCAGAGCTGAACAGGGATACGGTGGCGAATGTAAGAAATGCTGGATTTAAAATTGTTCGGGAAGAAAATATTTACTTAGACATCGTCAAATGGATCGAGGCAAAAAAATAAAAGCAAAAAAAAAGGAATGGTTGTTTCAATGACTAGGCAAACACGAGTAGGGGACACGGCCTTTTTTATTACGTTTTTTTTCATTGTTGAGAATGCTGAAAGGCTTATGGGGGAACAAAGTAGTATGTGTTTTTTGGTGGATTGGATTCCCTAAGCTGAGCTAGCTTAGAGAACTTGCTTTGCCCGTAAGGGTAGCTGTCTGGAATCAACGATCCTTCTTTAAGAAGAACTTAATCGAGCCAGAGGATATAATTGCTAGAAGAACAGAATCAAATGCCTCTCTAGAATCTCAGTAGGTAAAAGAACCGTTATCCTTTAGCTAATCAACACACTATGTGAGCTAGCGTTAGATTCAACTAACAAGTTTTTAAATAAGCGCCTTCGGGATAAGATACCAGTAGAACTTGTTCAAAGCCAGTTTTTGAAAATGGATAAATTCCGTTGGGGGAGGAGGCTGGGGAGGATGCTCGTAATCGAAATCAAGCATTGTTGCTTTTCCATACCCAGATTCGATAAAACAGGCGACATGTCCATTATATTTCACTTTTTCAGGGTCTACCGTTTCTTTTCTTATTGCTGCACAGATTTGTTTAGCAATAACGGGAGCTTGAAAATGAGCTGTGCTTCCCGCTTTACTAATCGGTAAATTCGTTGTATCCCCCAAACTCCAAACATTCTCCAATTGTGCCACTTTAAGCGAATGCCTATCAGTTTGTACCCATCCATCAGCGTCCGCAATTTCATGTCCTCTAAGAAAAGTGGCTCCTTTATGAGGAGGAGTCATGACAAGAAGATCATAAGAAAGTTCAGTGCCTTCGATGCTTTCGGCTATCTTTTTTTCGGGATGGATTTCAGAGAGATTAAAGAAAAGCTCAGTTTTGATGTTTCTTTTATCAAAGTCGGCTTTGATATAATCGGCTGCCGTTTTAATGTTAAAAACGTCGTTAAGAGGGAAAGTATAAATAATTTCAGATTGCTGACGAATTGCCTTTTTCGTCAAAAATTCTTCTAGCATGAACGTAAATTCTATCGGCGCCACGGGGCATTTATAAGGGAGTCCCCCAATACCCACAACAATGGTACCTCCATTGAAATTTTGTAGTTTTTCATAGAGGACAAAAGCAGCTTCGGGCGTATAAAAATGATCAGCTCCCTCTTTAAAACCGGGAATTTGCTGTTCATCAACGGTCGAACCAGTAGCAATGACTAGATAGTCATAGGGATAAGATTTGTGGGAGCGACAAACTACCGTTTGATTTTTAATATCCAGCGCTTCGACTGGATCTACAACCAAGGCAACCCTCCGATGGAGAAGTGATCGTTCTGAACGTGCAATTTTTCGAGGATCTTGATAGCCAAAAGGGATATAGAGTTGATAGGGTTGATAGATATGCTGAGGAGAAGCTGTAATGACAGTAATAGTTGCTTCTTGAGGACTTAAAGATCTTGCAAGAATATTAGCAACGATAGATCCCCCTGTCCCACCACCCAATATTAAAATATTCTTAGCCATAATGAATCCTACATTGACTGGATTTTTTAATGGAGTTTTCTACAAATGAAGCGGGTGGCACCGCCTTCGACAGGCTCTTCAGCTATCAGTTCATGTTTTGCCTTTTTGATCCATGCAGGCAAATCTTTTTTCGTCCCTTCGTCTGCAGAAATGACTGCCACAACATCTCCAACTTGTGCCGATCGAATCAGTCGGATCATTTCCATGAGTGGTCCTGGGCAAAAACTCCCACGAGCATCCACCTCTTTTGTGATTTTAATCCCTTCCATAGTACTCTCCTTTTGGGCTGTTAGATAAATAGAATCTGGCCTCCTGAGGCATTTTCAACAAAAGTCCCAACGCCCACAACATCACTAACAACTGGCTCTAAATCTTCAAGTTTAATAGCCAGCAGATCCATGGTCAGTCCACAGGCATGCACTTGCACATCCCCTATTTCCATCGCCGCCTTAAGGGTGTCAAGCCAACTGGGAACTTTCTTTTCTTCCATGGCTTTTAAGGCTTCAGTTGCAAAATCCTCAAACTCCTTACTAAGCCTTCGGTTCGTTTTCCAGGCGTCTTTTCTAAAGGCAAGAAGACCATAAAAAGTCACAAAAATTTGAACTTTTTTTTGCATTGCTGCAGCCCCTGAAGCGATGGTTGCTACTGCCAAGAGCTTATCGACGGTGCCAGAAAAAAGAATGATTGAGATTTTATCTTCCATAACTAATCCTTGTAATAATAATTATAAAATCGAATTTGGCATACTCAAGAAAATAAATGGTTTATTTTGAGTAAGGTCGCGTTTTTTTTATTCTACAATCAGAATGGAGCAGGGGCTATGGCGAAGGACACGTTCAGAGACAGAGCCCGTCAGCCAATAACCAACTCTAGAAAGCCCTCTCCGTCCCAAAACGACAAGATCGAACTTCCCTTCCTTAGCAAGCTTTAGGATGCGATCGGCAGGATCTCCCATCTCAGTTTTAACCTCCAGCTCTACTTTTTCTTCTGCCGCTTTTTCCATCGCCCATTTTAAATCTGAAACAATTTTCTCTCTTTCTAGAGCAAACTCCATATCTTGATTGAATTCAGGGGCGTGCATAACCGATAGGATTGTTACTTTCGAACGAAAGGTTTTAGCGATTTGTAAAGCGAAGGACAAAGCTTTCTTTGATGATTCGGACCCATCGTAGCCTACTAGTATTTTCTCTAAAAACATTTTTTTTTTCTTTCTTTTAAAAAGTATACCAACAAAGCTTCCTACTCTTCCCTACGTTCTTGCTCTCTTCCTCTTCTTTGGGAAGAATGACTTCTCAGTGCATCAAAGGACTCTACTCAAACAGAGAAGTAGCATCCCCGTAGGCATCTAGCAGCCTTCTTTTTAAGGGATTAGAAATTTCAGCTTAATCTACCATAGCCATGAGCTATTGACAACTTCATTGGCCCCTAAGACTAGCCTTTTGTCAGCGTCTTAAAAGAAGGGATTTGCCGCAAGTTCATTTTATTGATAGGATTGGTAAAAGAAAGCTTCGTTGCCTTACCATTGGATAAGTGCGATCAGTTAGGGGGATTTATGGAAAGGGGGCTATCTTGTTGCTGACTGAGGCTCTCCTTTTGTTCGGATTGAGGATAGCGGTTTTCTTCAATGATTGTTTTTATGAGCTCTTCGACACCGGAAAGTTCTTCGCTGAAATAAGTCGAAGTATAATCGTTTGTTTTGGCATTGGCTGGAATTTCAGTGATTGGCTTAAGCACGGAGCTTCCCTTGTGGGAGACATTTACTTTGGTGACCACTGATAGGCCCAGTCTTAATGGATGATGGATCAATTCTTTGGGATCCAATCTTATTCTGACAGGAACCCTTTCGACCACATGAATATAATTCCCTGTGGCATTATCTGGAGGAAGCAACGCAAATACTGTTCCAGAACCAGGCTCTAGACCTTCCACCACCCCATGATATAGATAGCGCCTCCCATAGATATCTGCTCTAATTTTAACCGGTTGTCCAGGTCTCATTTTTCTTAGTTCGGTTTCCCTATAATTGGCTACTACCCAATAATAGTCCAAGGGGACAATACTCATAAGCAGTCGATCGGGTGTGACTTCATCTCCAACCTGAACCGATCTTCTAGCCACATAACCCGCCACAGGGGCTACAATTTGACACCTGTAAAGAGCTAGATAGGCATTCTTCAAATCTACGGCTGCTTTGAGCACAATGGGATTGTTCCAGACGTTCGTTTTTTGAATCCAGGATTCTGTAGAATGTAATTCATCTTCCAGCTGACGGATCGTTGATTCTATTTCTTGGACTTTCCATTGGGCATCAATTGCGTCCTGAACAGAAACTACTCCGGCTTTGCTCCCTGAAGCATAAAGCCCTAAATCATACCGCTGTCGTCCTAAAATGGCTTTTTGAGCGGCTATTTTGTTTCTCAGGGATTTGGCCTTATTGAATAGATCCTCAACTTTCCGCACTGCCATTGCTAGATTCTGTTTGGCCCCTTCAAAGGCGACTCTCTGGTTTAAGGAGTCTAATCGGACCAGTACCTGATTTTTATTGACATACTGAGTCGATTCGACGAGTACCTCAACCACTCTGCCCGAAGTTTGTGCTTTGACTGGAATGACATTGCCAGTCACATAGGCGTCGTTAGTCGTCACCCAGTTGCTTGAAAAGAAAAACCACCATCCGCCCAGCAAGAAAAGAAAAAGTAAAGGTAGAACATATTTATTTCTAGTAAGCTGCCATGCCCTCCAATCACGTTTCCAGGAAAGAATAATTACATGGAAAAGACGCTCAAAGCGGCTTCTGCTTTCTTTGTGCCGTCCTTCTTTCTGCCGTCCTTTTTCTCTAAAAGCAAAGGTCCTTTTCCCATTATTCTCTTCTGAGTCTTGTATCATTTTTTCTTTCCTCTTTTATGGCTCCTTCATCGTTTTTCTTTGGCCAACAGAATGATTCCTGAGAGAATAAAGAACCCCACTCCACAGAGTCGGAATGCATCGTTGAGACTTAAAACAAAGGCATGGGCGATTGCTGATTGATCGAGCAATCTTATGGCTATTTCTTTGCTCAGGCCCTGCTCTTTAAATCTTAAAAAAAGATCCGTCAAAAAGAGATTGCCTCGATCTAACCACTCATCCAGTCTCATCTTATGATAAACGATTCGGTGATAGATAAGGGTGCCAATGAGGGGGGAAGCCCATCCTTGAGCTAGAATCCGTATGCTACTGGAAAGTTCCACAGCCCGCAGCTGGTTTTTAGGAGACAGACCAGAAATAATAAGATTGGTTAGAGATAAGAAAAAAAGGCCTAAAGATATTCCTTGGAGAATAAATGAAAAAGAGGGTTGCATCCAAAACCAACGCTTTTGGTAGAAATCAAAATAGCCCATCCAGCAATAGACGACGCCCAAAAGGAAAAATACAACAAAGGAGCTGAGCCGTAAGGAAATTTTTCCAAGGAATCGTGGGAACCATATAACGATGGGAGTAGAAAAGAGAGCCATGCTGACAAAGAGGATTCCTGCTAAATGAGGAGGAAACAAACTTTGATTTTGAAGCCGAACAAGAAGAGTTGTCCAAAGACCGTAGAAAAGGAGAAAGCCAAAGGCAAGAGAAAAAGAACCGATCAAAAAGTTTTTTCTTAGAAAAAGATCCATCCTTACCAGTGGCTCTTTGGTGCCTGTTTCTACATAGATGAAACAAACAGAGCTGACTACAACCAGAAAGAAAAGAAAATCGATTATTGGTGAAATAAACCATTCGTAATCATCCCCCATATTGAAGATCATTTGTAGAGATCCTATCGTGATGGACAAAAGAATGAGTCCCTTCCAGTCCCATGGTCTTTTTTCTATCCTTTCTTCGGTATCCTCTAAGCACAGATGCAAAAGAAAGCTCAAAATCAAAAGGAAAGCAGCACTCAGGACAAACCAATATTTCCAGCTCATCGACTCTCTTCCTACTAGTTCCTTGCCATATCCTCCAATCATCGGACCGATGGTAAAAGGCAAGACACTTGCTACGGCTCCAAGCATCAAAGGGATCAGTCGCCATGGATCAGGGCTTTGTTCGAATACTAAACTTTGAGATCCAAGAATGAGTATGCCACAACAAATCCCTTGGATGGTACGTCCAACCAAAAAAAGGTAAAAGTTTAAAGACAACGCACAGAACAAAGAACTGGCTGCTAGAAGAAAAGCAAAGAAAAAAACTGTTTTTTTCCTACCGTATTGAAGACTAATTTGTGTAGCGAGCAGAAGACCTAAACTTTGGCCTAAGAAAAAAAATCCGTTGGTCCATGAGCCATGACTTTGACTTTGGCCAAGTTCAGCCGTTGCATATGGAATGATATCTGTATAGGAGCCAGATTGAAAAAAACAGAGGCATTGGAGAAGAAAATAAAGAGTAAAGAGCAGGAAAGTCTTGATGGTTTTGTTCATACCCCCTCAGGAAAAAATCGCAGGAAAGAAGCTTTAGAAGGAGAACAATAAGAAATGAGTTTATAGTAAGTCCCTTGCTTGAAGTTTGCCGTTAGCCGCCTCTTTCCCATGTGTTCTCCTTCTATTAAAATAGATAATCGTAGGAGCTATCAGCCTTCTCAAAGGAGTGGCGGTTTAACGGACGGCGAGCCCCATCGCCCAACAGTTGTTTTTATATCAAGAATGAGACAATTTTCAAAAAAAATATATTATTTTGTTTAACGCTTTGGTGAAGGGTTGGATCCTGAATTTTGGATCTTGGGAGGCCGAAGGGAAGACTCATTCCATCCTCCTCCAAAAGCTCGAATAAGGGCGATGCGCACAATAAACCTTTCTCCGCGCAATGCGATATCTGTCAGGATAGCATTCAGCCAGAGGCTTTCTGTTGTATCCACTTCGATATAATGCGAAAGACCTCTTTGAAACCTATCCATTGCTAGGTCGTATTGTTTTCTTGCCGATTCCACCAGCTCGTCTTCAACCTTTTGTTCTTCTTCTAGGAGCCGGACACCAATGAGTGCATTTTCAACTTCTTCGAACGCAGACAGAACGGTTTCCCTGTAGGAAGCCACGGCTTTTTCATAAGCTGCTCGAGCCTGCATGAGATTAGCTAAAAGCCTTCCTCCCTCAAAAATAGGCAAATCTATTAATGGGCCATAAATCCAGGAGTTCGATGGCCAAGTAAAGAGTTGACCAAAATCCGTATTGAAAAATCCAAAATACGCATTCAGATTGACCGAAGGAAAATAGGCGGCGTAGGCAACGCCGATCATGGCATTGGTGGCTGCCATTTCCCTTTCAGCTTGAGCAATATCTGGCCTTTGCTCGAGGATTTCCGATGGTAGACTTGTGGGAATCTCTGGAGGTTCTTCTTTGAGTGGTTTTCGAGGAAAATGAAAAGTGGAGGCGGGTTGACCAAGAAGCCGTGCAATCGAATTCTCCACTTTTGCTCTATGGCTTTCTAAAGCGATGTATTGGGATTTAATCCGTGAAAGATCTGTTTTTGCTCTTGCCAGATCTAGTTCATTGGATAACCCACTTTTATATCTGATTTCTACCCTTTTTAAATTATCTTCATAGACCCGGATCATTCTCTCCATGACTTCTAGTTGACTGTCTAGATATCTCAATAGGTAGTAGGCTTGAGCCACATCGGCATGGATTGTTAGCCTGGCTCCTTCTAATTCGGCCTGCGAAGCTTGAGCTTCTGCTTTAGCTGCCTCTAGTTGTCTTCTTAATTTGCCCCAAATATCAAGTTCCCAATTTGAATTAAGATAGACCTGCCACATATTCAGCGTAGGCTGAAATCCATAATAGTGAGTGGTTCCGATGATGGATCCGGCAGGAAGGCCGTTGATTGGAACAGTTGAAAAGATAGGTTCAGGTAAAATAAAAGGAAGCCAAGGCAGATGCGTTTTTAGTTTCCAGCGCTGATAACTTGGAGTGAAATTGGTGTGCGGGAAAAAAGCGCTCAAGGCTGCTCCTACTCCTGCTCGAGCTTCAATGACATTAGCCATTGCCATTTTAATCTGCTGATTGGCTGCTTCAGCTTCCGCTTCCAGTTGATCGAGTACTGGATCGTTGAAAATCTTCCACCATTCCCCTTTTTTGACAAAATCTTTAGGTGCTGCTAATTTCCATTTCCCAGGATTTTTCTTGGCTTCTTCTATCGCTTTTTTTAAGGAGTCTACACTTTGTGGATCGATAGGGTTTTTTGACTGCCTAGCAGTTTTCGAAGCAAAAGGCTCTTTTGTTTTGTCGGCTGTCTTCTTTTCTTCTCCCCACTTCCAGGAAGAGGGGACATCGACTTTGGGCGGTTTATAATCAGGGCCCACCGAGCAGTTATGAAAAATGATAACAGAGCTCAAGAAAAGAAGCGGGCGGATGGCTAAGGCAAAAGCTGATGCCCTCTGGTGTTTATTCAAAAAGAAAAGACACTGATGGATTGATTTCTTTATCTTTTTACCATTTTTCCCCGATCTCATTGTGTTTGCAGCCCTGTTCTTTGAAGTAGGAGTTATCGCCTTTTCCTAAAAAGAAAAGGGGTTCGCCCTAAACACTTCGAAAACGGGGGCTGGCAAACTCCATTGCCAGATAATTAATTACTTTTGGCTAGCGAATATTCTTTTATGAATCAGTTGTCAAAAAATTTTTTTTTAAAATTTTTTAAAAAAACAACTAGTCTTTCCGTTCCTTCCTATTCCACGGAAAATATGAGAGCTTTCTCTATCAATTAAAGACTCTTAGGCATCAGGCTCTAACTGCACATAATAGAGAAGAAAAATGAGGATTAAAATAGACATCCTAAAAGCTTGAGGTAAGCCATTATAATTGCTACTTTGCCACATTTGAAACCATTCTCCGGCTCCAAGGATGAAAAAATAGAGCCATTGGATCAGCCCAAGACTAAGCCCGACAATGCCTACGCTTTTGGCTTTTTGAAAAGCGATTGGTGGTTTGAAAAGGTTCTTAAGAAGAAAAAAAGTTCCTATGAGAAGCAACGTCCCACAGAGCCCTTCCCATAGAATGAGACTATTGTAGACTAAAGAGAAGAGAAAGGGTGAATTCCAAGCTCGATAATGGAGATGAGAAGCTTTTGGAATGGTATCCATAAGCAAGACATGCCGAAGGTAAGTATAGTTAGTCTCATAATCCAAGAGATTGTTCAGGGCTATAAAAAGAAAATAGAGGGAAAAGAACAAAAGGATTAGAATCTTGGAAATCCTGATAGCGGTCTGAAAAAAGGAATGATTGTAAGAGGGCCGATTGGACATTAGCTAGATAAGACCGTTGGCTTTTTCCTCTTCTTTATCGTTTTCATCAACCAAATTCCAAAAGAGCTTGGAAGTAGCTTAGGCAGCTATTCTCTAGGTATTTTATAGGTTCTTCAGATGCCATCATAGAAAAAAACTTTTTGTTTTTTCGATATCTTTAGCTATCTGCTGCTTGAGTTCTTCGACCGAAAGGAATTTTTTTTCTTCTCTGAGAAAATGGAAATTGAATAAGGAAAGGGTTTGTCCGTAAAGATTGCCTTCAAAATCTATCAGATGAAGTTCTAGATTCAGCCTCCCTTCTTCCTGGATAGTAGGACGGCGTCCATAGTTGGCGACACCTATAAAAATCTCTTTATTATAGGCTACCTGACAGCCATACACCCCAGGAGGCGGGAGGAGTTGGACAACATGCTGCAAATTGGCTGTGGGAAAACCGATTGTTTTGCCTACTCCCTGTCCGGTTCCCACAATGCCTTCAATTCGATAGCTGCGCCCTAAGAGTTGTGAGGCTAAGCTAAAATCTCTTCTTTCAATGGCTTTTCTTATTTTAGTACTGGAAATGGATTGTCCTTGAAACATTAGAGGAGCAACGACAATGGTTTCAAATCCTAATTGGTAACCCTTTTCTCTTAAAAGACGCACATTGCCTTCCGCATTCCATCCGAATCGAAAATCCTCTCCCACCACTACTCTTTTTAATCTTGGGAAAATTTTCTTTAGTTCTATTAAAAAGGCTTCAGCTGTAAGTTCTCTAAGTTCCTGATCAAATCGAATAAAAAGAATGTGTTTGAGTCCATAGATCTCAAAAAGGCTTTTCTTCTGCTGTAGAGAAACGAGTTTTGGTGGGACCCGTTCAGGAGAGATAATTGCCAAAGGATGTGGTTCAAAAGTAATGACCAGACTGTTCTCTTTCGATCCTAGAGAAAGTAAGTTTCTTAATATTTTCTGGTGGCCAAGATGAATCCCGTCAAACACACCAATAGCTATATTTTCAATTTGCTTATTTTCATTAAGAGCAAACAGGGAGAGAATTTTCTCTTCTTCTTTTACAGAGGAGAGGTTTGATCCCCCCTCATTGTCTGCGGATTCTGGAAACTTCTGGTAGAGAAAGTACATAGTTTAATAAATCTTTGGGGCTCTGCATGGATTTAAGAGCATCAAAGGACAGGGCTTGATCCAGTTTGAAATTTCCGGATTGAAGCCGAACCAAGGAAAAGAGATGTCCACCACAGCCAAGAGCCTGTCCTATGTCATGACAATAGGTGCGGACATAGAAGCCCTTACCGCAGAAAACTTCGAAGTCGATAAAAGGCGATTCCCATTTTTTTATTTTATAGGAGTAGACATGAACGAGTCGTGGTTTTCTTTCCACCTCTTTCCCCTCTCTAGCTAGTTTATAGAGTGGAACTCCGTGACTTTTTATAGCTGAAATCATGGGTGGAATTTGATAGAAGTCGCCAACAAACCGGTCAAAGACCTGTTTGATTTCTTCTAGAGAGAGAGGAGGGACAGGCTTTTCTTCCACTATCTTTCCATCTGAATCCTGAGTGGTTGTTGCTTTGCCAAGGCAAAGGATTCCTTCATACCGTTTGTCTTCTGACATCAGCAGATCCTGAATCTTTGTCGCCTTTCCCAGAACGAGCACGAGCAACCCTGTGGCCATTGGGTCTAGGGTACCGCAATGACCCACTTTTTTAATGTTGAATTTATTCCTTACAAAATCCACCATGTCATGGGAGGTATAGCCTTTGGGCTTATCCACCAATAGTACCCCGTCAATATCCATGTGATCTATCCTTAAACACTTGTAGTTTTAGCTGTTTAGTCAAGCAAAGCTTTGATTTCTGATAAAACGGTTTTTTTGGCTTGCTCCAGATCCAGTTTAATGCGAGCACCAGCTGCCCGTAGATGTCCTCCTCCTCCAAACTTTGAAGCGATTTGACGAACATCAAAGTCTTTTGAGGAACGCAGGCTTAAACGGATGAGATTAGGGGATAGCTCTTCAAGCATGAAGGCTACAACAACCGTTTTGACCATTAACAGATAATAAAGGAAGTTTTCTGCTTCCCCTTGATTGGAACCAGTTTTAAGATACATGTCAGCTGTAAGAATGTAATAGGCTATTTTGGCATCTTCAACAAAGTGTGTTTGATTAAGGACTTCTCTTAATAGAAGAAAGCGGGACAATGGGTAATTTCTAAAAGAGCAGACCGATAAAAATTCTGGGTCAGCACCCAATCGGATAAGTTTTGCAGCCAATTCGAAAGTTTCTGGAGGAATAGAACGGAAACAAAAGGCATTGGTATCGGTTAGAAGACCAACGTAAAAATTAGCGGCAGCTTCTTTTGGACAGGGCAGTGAGAGTTTTTCGATACACCGAAAGATGACTTCGCAGCTTGAAGAAGCCTCAGGTTCGACGACATTGATGGTAGCAAATCGAGTATTGTCAATATGGTGGTCAAAGTTCAAATCGACTTGCCTATTCCAGGATTCAAAAAAGGGACCGGGTCTTTTGATATTCGAACAATCCACAGTGATAATTTTGGTTTGTGGATCAGGAGCAACTTCTGTTGGAGTCTTAAGGATTGAGGCTCCAGGCAAAAAAGCAAAATGCTCTAGAAGACCTTCTTCTATATACGCATCAACTTTTTTCCCGAGATTTTTCAGTACCAGCCCAAGACCGATGGCTGATCCATAAGCATCTCCATCTGGCCGACAATGTGATACAATGACAAATGAATTATTTTCTTTAAAAAAAGTTCCGATGGGAAATAAATCAGAGTTGCTGTCCAGGTTTATATTCATTGCAAAAGAGTCTCAAAGAGATCGATCGTCTCTATCTATCCAAGGCTTCCTTTTTTACTTGCCGAATTGGATTGTTTTCTTCTAAAAAGTATTTAATGTAAAGGCGGGGAAGAAAAAGATCAAAGGAAAAAAATCGATTCAGTCTCTCAAAAGAAAAATATTCAGTTGGAAGGTTTTTAGCTGCTAGGGCAAAAAGATAGGCGGTTTGAAAAAGAAATTTTTCCTAGCTAGGCTGTTGGATCAAAGAAAACAAGGAGATATATGAGCAGATTTATCCTTCGTCTCTTCGATCTTCTCATATTGCTTACATTTATGGTAGCAGTCGCTTTCTTTACCTGGGGAAAACTCACAAAAAAAGAAAAAGTAGTTATTGAAGAAAAACATAGTCTTTTGTCTAAAATTATAGGTGAAAAAAATAAACAATAAATTTGCTCTCCAACCTTTCAAAAAATTACCATCCATCGCCGTAATGCCCCTGCTTTCAGGCATGGGGATATAAGGCGATAAATTATAGCTATGTGTAGTATAATTATGTATGAACAGAAAAGAACAATTGAAATCCAATAA
>NZ_LXQB01000065.1 GCF_004421185.1 Methylacidiphilum sp. Yel
ATATTTTTATTGGATTTCAATTGTTCTTTTCTGTTCATACATAATTATACTACACATAGCTATAATTTATCGCCTTATATCCCCATGCCTGAAGGCAGGGGCATTACGGCGATGGATGGTAAAGATCGAACGGGGAGATGGATTGCTAAAAGACTGTTGAATTTCCTAGCTCTTTTTTGTGCCGCTTGTTATCCGGGTGTTACCTTGAGCCAAAAGCATAGACATTCTTTTTGACTCCATCCTTTTTAGGTTTCATTGATCGGCATTTTTTAGTTTCTTATTGAGGAAAGGAGGAGGCCAGATCACTTGCATATGCACATCGACTACTCCCTCCTTCAACATGCCCAGCCGCCATGCGGCCCTCTTGGATAAATCCAGGCAACGACCAGCGACATAAGGCCCTCTGTCATTAATTCTAACAAGAACCGTTTTATGGTTCCGTAGGTTTTTCACAACGACATAGCTACCAAGAGGAAGGGTTTTGTGAGCTGCGGAGAGCGCCAAAAAGTCATAATGCTCTCCTGAAGCAGTAAGACTGTCTACATACCATGAGGCTTTGCAGTGGAAAACGGGAAGTCCAGGAAAGAAAAAGGGCTCTGTTACATAGTATAGAAGAAAACCGAAGGCAACAAGCAATAGCAAAAGAATTAAGGAGAGCAAGCGCATGAAAAATTCATTAATTAAAGAGGAAAAATGTTTCCGTTCTTTTTCGGTTTAAAAACATACAGAGGTACAAAAAAAAACTCTCATTAGTCTATTTTAAAAGACTAAAGCAGATGCCGCTCCCTTTTTTCTACTTGCATGGAAGAAAAAATTAGCCTTTTCTGCTTTGTTTTTCTTGGGGATCCCTCCAATAAAAGGTACTCAAGTCTCATGGCGCATTTTTTTTTATTCAAAGGGTTCTGTATAGGAAAAGGAAGGCAAAAAGATATTTTTACCTAAAGCATCCAACGGTTTAGCCCAAGGCTTTAGTTCTGTCCATTGATCTAGAGATTCTTCATCGCTATCTGTTTTTCTTAAGCTGCTCAAGTCATAACGCTCGTAATAAGGGGGAGATTCTTCATCAAACGAACAGAGCACGATCCCACGGCCTTCCTTTTCAAAATACCAGTTTTTCAGTTTCTGATATTTCCCAAAGATTCTTAAGATTATTTTGCCTTCCCTATAGATTTCTACAAAAGATCTATCCGTTTCTTTGGAGATCCGTATCCAACCAACCGTCCCATTTTTTGCTACTTTAGCTTCTAAGCATTTTCCTGGGTTTTCCAGGATAGTTCTTCCTCCACTTTGCATAATAATAGTAATTATTGTGTTTTTAGTATTATATTTCGTTTCCACTCTTACTGGATCATCCTTTCCGGTGTTTTCATGACGAATGCAAAAAGGAAGGAAATCGACGTCTGCTCTTAAAAGCTGTTCCCATGCCTTGGTTCCAAAGGCTACTTCTTGACTACGTTCTGTTTTTATGAGTTTTCCATTTTCTAGATCAAAGACTTCTACTCTTATATCATCTCCATTCGCATTGCGAGACCGAACGGCAGCAACCATATTCCCAATATCTTCTATCTGGCATAGAACCCATGCTTCAATGAAAGGATAGCTACTATGGATTTTTAGGGTTTTAGGATTTGATTCTTTTTTTTCTCTTATTAGCAGAGTATCGTCTACAAAATCGACAGAATTACCGATTCCTTTATGTATTCCTTCAATCCATCCAATGAACCGGTCTGTCTCAATAGGACAAAGCCCCAACTGACTTAGTAGGAAAGAAGATTGCATTATTTTCCCATGAATCCACCGTGACGAACAGGTTGGATAGGAACAAGGTTCATTCGTCGTCAAAAGATGAGCAGAAAGAATGAGAGTCTCTAAAAAGCAAAAATAGAAGGATATCAAAAAAAATGGATATCGAATAACTCTGAGCATCTAGTGCCTATTCCTTGAAGGCTGAACAGCAAGGGTTCTCTGTTGGGGTTTCTTTAATGATTTTCATCAAAGAGAGTACTAGCTTCTATCTTTTTTAGCTCGCTCTCAACCTCTTCTTTTGTTGGGAAAGAGGTCCTTGCCCCTTTTCGTGTACAACTTAAAGTAGCTGTTATGGTCGAAAAAAAAAGAAGTTCTTTCCAGTCGAATCCACGAGCTAGTCCCAAAGAAAAAGCTCCATGAAAAGCATCTCCTGCCCCATTGGTGTCCACCGCTTTGATTGGCAAGCTTTTCATCTTACCTTCTTGTCCTTGGCATTTCCACAATAACCCTTTTGGGCCAAGCGTCAGTACAAAATTTTTGTATTCTTTTGAAACCTGTTCGAATGCAGTATAGGAATTGTTGGAAGATGTTTTTTGTAATACAAACTTTTCTGAGGCAACGACATAATCTACTTCTGGGGCAAGGACTCTTGTGCCCTCATGAAATGAGCCAGCATCCAGTACGGTTAGGATTTTTTCTTTCTTGGCTAATTTTAGAAATTCTTGAGAAGCGGCCAGCTCATGTCCATCGAAAAGGATGACTTTAGGCTTAAGCAATGTTGTATTGATGCCTTCTCCAGAGAGCTGAGGGGTCGATTTTTTGTAGTTAATGACCGCTCTTTGGCCATCGGGTTTAACTAAACAACAAGCAACCGGAGTAGGTGCGTTCCCGCGTTGGACTAAGCGTGTGTCCACTCCTTCCCGCTTGAATTCTTCAAGGATTTTTTCGCCGAAATCATCCCTACCAACATACCCACAGAATGCCGATGTGCCGCCTAATCTTCTAACAACCACGGCGGCGTTTGCCCCTGGTCCTCCTCCGCAAATAATTAGGTCTAGTGCATAGATTTTCTCATCGCTCTTGGGGTCTTTTTCTACATAAAAAGAAAGGTCGTAACAACTGTGGCCAACTGTTAGCACCTCAATTGGGTTCATCAAAAGAAAATCTTTTAAGAAAGATTTTCTAAAGGGAAAGCTCAATTTAGAAAAAAAACAATGGATAAAGCTGAATATTCACCGATCTTTTTTTAGGTTAAAGATTCGGATAAAAAGATTGCGGTTAAAAGAGAACAACTTATTGTGCTAATAATGGAGGGAAAATCTTCTATTATCTATGTCTTTATTACGTGTTGGTCTTTTCGTTAATAAAGAGAAAAGGGGGGCTTTTGAACTTCTTTTGGAGCTTGTGGAATATTTTAATAAAGAAAAGATAGCTTTTTTATTGGAGGATTCCACCGCCAGGCTTATTGGGCAAAGAGGCATTTCTATAAGCCGATTCTCTGAGGAGGTGGACCTGATTTTGGTTGCTGGGGGGGATGGAACCATTATCAGAATAGCCCATGAAATCTTTCCCTCTCCTGTTCCTATTCTAGGAGTGAATACTGGTAGTTTAGGATTCCTTACGGCAGTTTCCAGAGAAGAAATTCTGCCGCAGCTACCCAATATATTGCAAGGGCGTTTCAGAAAGAGTCCTAGAATGGTGCTTAGGGCCGTCGGCTCTGCTTATGGAAATAATTTTGAAATTCCTTGTTCTTTGAACGATATTGTCCTTTTTAGAGGAGCTTTTTCCCATATGGCGACAATTGATGTTTTTGCCCAGGGAAACCTCGTGACCGAATTTCAATCCGACGGTCTTGTTGTTTCCACTCCTACCGGTTCTACAGCCTATGCTTTGTCGACGGGAGGTCCAATTATTATGCCTGAGTCTGAAGTTTTTACTCTTAATCCTATTTGTCCTCATACGTTGACAAATCGGTCATTAGTGTTTCCTGAAGAGGTCACTTTGCGTTTTTCTATCCCACTGGGCGGAGGGCCAGTACGACTTGAATATGATGGGATTGCCTACGGAGATCTTCATCCTGGGGATTGGCTTGAAATTGAGGCGAGCCCTAAAAAAGTTATTCTGGGGTTTTTAGAGGAGCGGAATTTTTTTGAAATTTTAAGAAGAAAGCTGCGTTGGAGTGGAGCAACAGTGGAGGAGTAACGTATGAAGGAGCTCTGCTCTTGATTGGACAAGCGGTGATTATGAATGAGTGAACGATGAATCTCTCTGATGTATTGACCCAGGATCGAGTTCTAGTAAATTTATCAGCCAGAGATAAATTTGAAGCAATAACTAAGGTTGCCAAAATCCTCGAACATAGTCCACTGCTTCAATCTTTTGATACTTTCTTAGAGGCAGTCTTAGAAGCTGAAAAATTGGGGATGACCTGGTTTGAACAAGAAGTCGCTTTTCCGCATATCCGCAGTGAAGTAGTTAAAGAGTTAGTCATAGCTGCTGGCCTTTTCCCTTCGGGGGTGTTTTTTAGAGAGGCTGCTCATTTAGTGCGCCTGATTTTTGTAATAGGTGCTCCTAAGAAACTTAACACCAACGATATTATTGTAGTTGGGTCATTGGCAAGGATTGTAGCGACCAATAGACAGCAATTGTTAAAAGCAAAAAGTGCTGAAGAGTTTATTAATCTCATTGCTAATCTTGAAAAACAACTTCAATAACCAATTTTAGCCTAGCTTTTAGCTATCCTTAGTAAACTAAGTGGATTTTCTATAAGAAACGAAAAGAAAGCTTGATTTGAATAGAGATAGCTACAAAAAAGACAAGGCCGCTAGAGGAAGCCAGTGAGAAAAGTAGGATGAAAAGGGCTGGTAATGAAAAGTAGCATAAGGTAGGCGCGAACAGATTAGGAATAGGTCTTTAGCTCAAAGAAAATTTCTTTTTGTTTAGCTGTTTTTTGGTTAAAGTGATCTTATATCAGTTAACCCGCTAGGACAGGTGGCTGAGCGGATGAAGGCGCTCGACTCGAAATCGAGAATGGGGACAAAACCCCATCGCGGGTTCGAATCCCGCCCTGTCCGTTGCTCTTTAGGGTAAAAGATCGGAATACAGAATCCTCTTGTTTTATCCTATCCGTTCTGTATCCATAGGCTGAGGCCACTATTCCAAGGAATTTAGACAAAGGATAGGGAACAAAGGGTTCGTTAAGAGAGAATTATCGACTGTTTTTAGAAGAAAAGAGCTGGTTTTTGGGTTGAGGAGAAAACACAGCTTTAACTATGTTTTCATTTTCACCACTCTTAGGGATGATTCTCAAAACATAGGCTGGGTGTCTTGGGGAAATATAAAAACTATCCCCAGGTTCCAGTCTTGTTAAGGTCCGTTGTTCCTGTGGGTTTATAAAAATAAATCGGGTTTTAGGGGTTAGGATGGTTTGAATTAAAGGTAAAAATCCTTTGATATCAGCTTTTGCTATCAGTGCTTTATTTTTTTTATTAAAACCAACAACTTTAAAATGCCCATAGACCCAGAGATTTTTCACTTTATGTTCTTTGATGTAGGTAGAAAAGTTTTGAGTGGAGACAAGATGACTTTTTTTAGGTGAATAAATGGGTAAAGTAGAACCGGTCGATGCTCTTTCTGTTGGCTGAAGACCATCTGTTTTTTTATTCTGGTGTGTTTCCAATTGCTTTTGGGCTTGTTCAATGGCCTTATCGAGCTCTTCGGTTTCAGAACCGATAGCAGCTTCCAATGGCGAGATGAACAGGAGTATGCAGAAAAGGAGTAAAGGAAATTGTTTCATGACAAAAAATGGCCTTATCATTTATTATTGAGTTCAACAAGTTTTGTTTTTAGAAGCGCAGCTTCTTTCTTAATTTCTTCAAGTTTTTCTTTGGTCAATGGGCCATTCTTTAATTCCGCCAATAGCTCCCTCTGTCTTTTGATAATATACTCTTTGATTTTTTGTCCCTGCTTTTGATATTCGTTCAGGCTGTAATAAGGTCGAGGAGATTGGGATACAGTACAACCAGCGATTTCTAAGCTAAAAGAAAATGGAATGACGCAGTGGAAAATCATCATATTATTTGTAGTGGTGACATCGAATAGATAGGCTTTAAGTTCTTTTCCAAAGGTAACGGTTGGTGCAAGCTGCTTAGAAAAAGCTTGGGAAAGCTTTTTGTAAAGAGATGCAGGAGTTTCTACGTAAGTCCAGAGCTCAGCTGGTTGTCCTCCTTCTTTCGATGCTTCTGTTGGAACCCATACAATCATGATTCCAGTGAATGGAGCCCATACTGGTTCTATGCGATTTGCCCTAAACTGTCCGCAAACGATCTGCGCTGTTTCATCTTTCCAATAATTCCACAGTTGCTGAATGAAGGAAGAGGGATGAGCTTTGTATTTTTCTAAGAGCTGAGAAAAATCAAAGAAAAGTTCTTCTTTGCTTAAAGCTGTCTTTAGTGTCCAGCTATAAGGCATGGAACTGGAAAGTTTTGCTTCTTCTTTTTCTAGCACCTTCGATATCTCTACTCTCGATTGGAATAGAGAAAGGAAGCTATCTCTTTTATAGAACATAAGCAGGCCAAGAGCCAAAAAGCCTAGAACAACTAAGGAAAGAGATCTAGCATTGAGTCTTAAGTCTAATTTCTCTGCCCACCGGATAATCTCTGATCGATCCTGGCTAACAGTTGGTTCTTCCTGCCCACAAGAAATATCGGTCCATGGAGGCTGGGTGCTTTTGTCCTTATAAAACCAGAATGAGAGGCTTCGGAATATCCAAAGCAAAGGAGCTGAGAGCAAAAAATAGTAGAAAAGGGTCTTAGAAAAAAACGAGGCAATAAAAGCAAAGCCTAAAATAAGAGCCGGCTGGATAAGAAACCAGAACCATTGGTTTTGCGGTAGCCCAAAAAGGGGCACGCCCCAAAATAAGGGATTGCGTTGGATCTTTTTCTTTTCTTCTTCAAAGTAGACAAGAAAGGTTTGGTAAAAGTAGATTAGAGTTAAGAACCCAGAAAAGAGAAGAACGACTGTGATTTCAGAATGGCTGCTTTGCTTATTTAGCCAGGCTAACACCAGAAGAATACCCAGGGAAGTTAAGAATCGTTTGGGATGGGCATAGTTTTTCCCTAGTCTGCGGACAGTCAAAAGCTCACAGGGCAAAAACCAGGAGATAAAAAGAAAAAAAAGTTTTTTCAGTAGAACGACTCGGATAGCAAGAGGCTTATCTTTTTCTGTTTGTTTCATAGGAAGATAAAAACTAAAAAACAGATGGCATGCTATTACCAAATAAGTGCTAGCAGTTTTTTAAAGAATTTTACCTTCATTACCTCCAGCCTTTTCGCTCTCATCTTCTGACTAGGAATATACAAGCATAGATTTTTTAATACAAAAAATCAAGCATTCCTTTTTAAGGGTGGCAGCTATAGGATGATTAAAAGTTAATAGAAAAGAGGGTATTTTTTGAAAATCTACTTTTGTAGGGAAATCGGCTATGTCAATTTGATAGCGAGTTTTTTTTCATTATCCCCCTTTTTTTAAGCTAGAAAAGCTATTTTGTAGCTAGGAGGCATGTTGGAAAAATTCGCTACTACGTTGCTTTCTCATAAGCCTTTTGTCTACCTCCTGTTGTTTTTATATCTTTCTGCTGGTCTTTATACGGCAACACATCTGTCTATCGACGCCGTTCCAGATATTTCCAATGTGCAGGTGCAGATTATTACTCCTGTAAGGGATTTTGCTCCAGAAGAAATCGAAAAGCTTATTACTTTTCCTTTGGAAAGGGAATGTTCAGGGATACCTGGCCTTGAAGAAATGCGTTCTGTAAGCAAGTTTGGCATTTCTCAGATCACCTTAGTCTTCAAAGATGGTACGGATATTTACAGGGCTAGGCAGCTTACGGGCGAAAGACTCATTACAGCGCTGGATAAAATTCCCCAAGGCCTTGTACCAAGACTTGGCCCGATCAGTACAGGTTTAGGAGAGGTTTTTGTGTATGCCCTTGATTGGGAAAAGGACCATCCCAATAAGCCCAAAAGCCGTTTGGAAGAGCTGATGGAATTGAAGCTCATTCAGGAATATCAGATTAAGCCGCAGCTTCGGATGGTCCCTGGAGTGGCAGAGGTGAATACGCTTGGTGGGTATGATAAGGAAATTCTGGTAATGCCTGATCCAGAAAAATTGATGAACCTAGGGCTGACGGTCAAGGAACTTAGTCAGATCGTTGGGAAGAATGTGGAGAATGTTGGTGGAGCCTATATAAAAAGGGCTGGAGAGCAAATGACAGTTAGAGCCGTAGGTAGAGTAGAAGATCTGCCTCAGATAGAAATCTTGCCTATAAAATATCCGGGTTGGACAAAGCCGCTCTTAGTTAAAGATGTAGCGGCGGTGGCAGTAGGAGCCAAAATTAGAGTGGGCGCAGCTTTGGTCAACGGAAGGGAAATGGTCCTTGGGACTGTGATCATGCGGGTCGGAGCTAATGGAAGAACGGTTTCTCAGAAGGTGTTTCAAAAGATCCAGCAAATCGAGCGGCAGTTACCAGAAGGGGTCAAAATAGAAGTACTCTATAACCGCTCAGAATTTATTGACCAGGTGATTCACACCGCTTTTTCTAATCTTCTGGAAGGGGCCACTCTTGTGGCTCTAATCCTCTTTTTTATTTTGGCCGATTGGAAGGCTTCTTTAATTGTTTCTTTCACCATTCCTCTTTCCTTTCTTTTTGCTCTCTACGGAATGAGGCTTTTTCATTTGTCTGGTAATTTGATGAGTCTGGGAGCCATCGATTTTGGTCTCATTGTCGATGGAGCGGTCATAATGGTAGAAAACATTCTTAGGAAACTTGCTGAAAGCCAATCGAAGCTAGGCAGCTGTCTTTCTAAAAAAGACAAAGAGTTAATAGTCAAAGAAACTATTTCTGAAGTAGGCCAATCGGTGCTCATAGGGGTTTTAATCATTACTTTTGTGTACGTCCCCATTCTTAGTTTAAGCGGGGTGGCAGCTAAGACTTTTAGGCCCATGGCCATAACCGTTATCTTTGCCTTGATTGGTTCCATTTTAGTTAGTTTCACTTTTATCCCTGTCATTTCAGCGACTGTCTTGGGAAGAACAAAAGATTTTCAGAATCGTGGTAGAGAGTTCAACCTATTAAAAAAAATCTATCGGCCTTTTCTTAGGTTTACTCTGAACCATGGTTGGTTTTTTGTAGGGGTGGCTCTCTTGTTCTTTCTCATTGCGATTTTAAAGTTTGGTTCTTTGGGAGCAGATTTTGTACCTAAGCTTGATGAGGGCTCCTATGACATCAATATTTTTAGGGAAAATACTATTGGGATAGAAGCTTGTGTAGAAATGGAAAAGAAAACCGAAGAAGTGCTGCTCCAATCTTTCCCTGAAATCCGCTATGTCTATTCGCGTATCGGAATGGCGGATATAGCCACCGACCCAGCAAGTCCAAATGAACCTGAGCTTTACGTTATCTTAAAACCCAAATCGGAATGGAGAAAGATTAATGGCAAACCGATTTCTAAAGAGGATCTGGAAGATCTGATGGAAGAAGAAATAAAGCTCAAAGTTCCAGGCCAAGCAATGATTTTCTCTCAACCTATTGAAAACCGGTTCAATGACATGCTCCAAGGCGTTAAAGCGGATGTGGCCTTTAAAGTTTTTGGTTCCGATTATTTGACCATTTATTCGCTGACGGAACAAATTAAAAAGCTACTAGAAAATGTCCGTGGCGTGGTAGGCCTAGCCTTTGAAACCTCTGGTGTGGCCCCATCTCTGGAAATCATCCCTGATCGCCTTGCCATGGCAAAATATGTCGTCCAATCCAGTGAAATTAATGAGGCTGTCTCTGGAGCCTTAGGAGGAAAGACAGTTGGACAACTCATCGATGGAGTCAGACGCTATGATATTGTTGTCAGATTTTCAGATCTAGAAAGAAACAATATCAATGCTTTGCTTTCTCTGCCAATACGTTCAGGTACTGGTGGCATCCTCTCCTTATCACAGGTTGCTTCTGCAAGCTACGAAAATCGACTCCGATCCATTTCTAGGGAAAATGGTATCCGTCGGATCGCCTTGCTTGTAGACCTTGAAAGAAGGGATTTAGAAAGCTTTGTTAAGGAAGCCACAGAGAAGATCAATCGGTGGGTGCATTTTCCCCCAGGCTATTTTTATGAAGTCGGTGGACTCTACAGGAATTTTATCGAAGCCAAAGAAACATTGAAAGTGGTTGTTCCTATGGCCTCTTTGGCAATTATGATGCTCCTTTATTTTCTTTTCAAAAATTTCAGGCATTGCATTATTGTCTTTTTTTCAATTCCGCTGGCGATTACAGGAGGCATCTTTTCCCTTGTGTTGACAGCTCTTCCTTTCAGTATTTCAGCATGGATAGGCTTTATTGCTGTATCCGGAGTGGCTATTCTAGAAGGACTTGTATTGTTAGGAGCCATTAACCGCATCCGCCTTTGTGGATATCCGCTAGAACAAGCGATCGAAGAAGGAGCGCTTATCCGACTGCGGCCAGTATTAGCTACTGCGTTGGTGGCAAGTTTAGGGTTCTTCCCCATGGCCTTTGCTCAAGGTCCCGGAGCTGAAGTACAAAGGCCTTTAGCGATTGTTGTTATTGGAGGGGTTCTTTCTTCAACGCTTTTAGATCTTGTAGTTCTTCCTGTATTTTATCTGTGGGTAGAAAGTCTATGGGATCGGTGGAAACAAAAATCACCTACTAAAGGGAATGGAATCTCAGGAGCTTCTGTAAAGCAAAATAAGGAGCAGTCCTTAGAATGAGAGCAATAGAAAGAAGGCTATCTTCAGTATAAGAAGCAAACCCTTCTACCGTAGAAAATTAACGAAAGCTAAAGAAGAAAGACAAAAGAAAAGCCACTTTTTAATCCAAGAGTGAATAAAAAAAAGTAATCTCTATCTATTGGATCGGACTCTTTTCCAAGGAGCTTGTAGGCTTTTTAAGCTTTTCTTTTCGGAAGAAAAGAAACTAGAATGAAACTGCCTATGAAGTAGCATAGGGGTAAGAGCATGGGAGTTTTAAAGGAGTTTGTGGCAATAAAAAGATAGCTAAAAGACAAAGGACCAATGCCAGTTGCGATCCGGCAAATTAGACCCCAAAGACCAAAATGCTTGCCGATTTTGTCTTCGTCTGATAAAAGACTCATAACGGCTCGGGCAAGGGAAAGAAGAGAACCGTTTCCAATACCAATAAGAAAGGAAGCGACGTAGAAGGAGGTTTTTGTTTCAGCAAAAACAAGGCTGCTAACACAACCGATCCAAAGCAAAAGATCTAGTTGGAGGGATTTTCGGGATCCCAATTTGTCTTGGAAAAACCCAAAAATAAAAGAACCAAGAGTACCACCTGCTTGAATCAAAAGGAAGATGCCTACCTGTTGGGCTCCCGTTATGCCGTATTCCATCTGCGCATAGACCGCTAGTATAATCATGAGAATGGTGGCTGCAGAAAAGAAAAGGAAAGAAGCAGCAAAATAAAGAAGTAGGGGTTTATTATGGGCAATGAGAAGAGCTGTTTCTTTAAGGTCAGTGAGGATTTTTAGAAGTGCTTGAGCAAAACTTCTGGTAGGAGTGGATTTTTTTTGAAGTTCCAGATTAAAAAAAAGCGGAAAACCACACATCATATAGATAGCTGCAACGATAGGGAAACAGAGTCGAAGAAGTTCCGTATTCGACACCGTAAAGCCTGGAGCTAAAAGAGGATAAACAAGTAATAAGCTAAAAATGCCCCCTATATTCCCAAAAGCTCTTGTCCAGCCTGAAAATCTGCCAACAGAAGAGGGAGAAATCAGTTCGGGTAGAAAACTTGAAAAAATATTTTCGGTAAAAGAAAAGGCGATATTCGCTAAAGAATAACACAAAAGGCTTTTCCAGACATCCCCTTCGTGAGTCGTTCCTAAAAGAGCTGTTGCAAGGATACAGATTACAAAGAAGAACCCAAGAAGAAATTTTCTTTTAGCTAGGCAATCGGATAAGGCGCCGATAAAAGGGAGGAAGACCGCTACAAAAATTTGAGTGAAAAATGCAGCCATTCCCAACAGAAAAGTCCCATCGGTTCTCCGGGCACAGACGATTTGGACGAAATAAAGACTGAAAACTAGATCCACAAGAACGATACTAAAAGAGACATTTCCGAGATCAAATATTCCCCAAGACAATTTTTCTCTAAGCCCAACAGTTGTAGCTGGCTTTAAGATGATCTCTTTGGTAGGGGCCTCATTCATGGGATCTTTTTGCTAGAGTAGATTACTGACAACAACATAGACATACACTTAAAGACAAAGCCATCGGATTGTCATTGAGACTTCAAACTTTAAATAAAAAATCATTCCTATTCTCAAGAACCACGAGCAGGCATTTTGCTTTCAATTTTTGTGGGTTTTTGGTTAGGGAGAAATATCAGGCCAAAGAGCCCCAACCCGAAAAAGATGAGGGGAGCAAAAAGCGGAGTCTGGAATGATTTGTTGATTTCAAAAAGTAATCCGAAAACCAAAGGACCAATGCCTGAAGCCAATCGGCCAACAAGCCCCCAAAGACCGAAGTATTCGCCCACCTGTTCGGGAGGTGATATCAAGCCCATTAGAGCCCTGCTGACCGAATAAAGGGAGCCGTTAGCCGTTCCAATAAGAAAAGTGACCAAAAAGAAAAGCCATTTTTGACCTAAAAAGAGAGTTAAGGCCACACATACAAACCAAAGGCCAACATTAAGCTGAAGCGTTCTTTTGGGACCAAATGTATCTTCTAAAAATCCGAAAATAAAGGCACCTATAGCACTACCTATTTGAAGAGTTAAGAAAAGCCAGATTTGTTCAGCACCGCTGACTCCAAGCTGCATTTGAGAATAGACAGCAATGACCACCATGATGACTGTGGCACCACTGCTGTAGAGAAAAAAAGCTAAGAAAAAAAGGAGCACGTATTTCTGTTTGAGTAAAGAAGGGATCATTTGAGCCGTACGGCTATAAAAGTTTTTTAAGGCGATGGAAAAGTTTGCTTGGGAGCCTGGTGTTCTTTGGTGGGTGTTAAGAAAAAAAGGAAGGCCTGCAAGCGCATAGATGAGAGCAACCAAAGGAAAGCATAATCGGATATGATTCACATTGGATTGGATGAACCCAGCAGAGAGCAACGGATAGATTGTCATAAGACTAATGAAGGCTCCTAGATTGCCTGCAGCCCTACTCCAACCGGATATTCTCCCAAGCATTGACTCCGGAGCAATTTCTGGGAGAAAACTGGCAACCAGACTTTCGGAAAAAGAAAAACTGATATGCGCAATCGCATAAGTGATTAATCCTTTCCATACCTCCCCTTCAACCGTTGTTCCTAAATAAGCCGTAGTCAGGGTGCAAAGGGTAAAGAAAACAAGAACGATCTCCTTTCTTTTTCCTGTCACATCCGAAAAGGTGCCAACAAGAGGCAAAAGCAAACCAACGAGGAGTTGATTAAGGAAAGTTGTAAAAGTGATCAGAAAGGTTGCATCCGTTCGATGGGCGCAAATGATCCTTATGAAATAAAGGCTGAAAACTAGATCTACAACAACCGTGCTAAAAGCGGAGTTAGAAAAATCAAAAGCACACCAAGAAATTCTTTCCAAAAGTCCCGCTTCTTTTGGAATCTGTCGACTGTTCCCCTTTTTTTTAAATGCAATCATCTTTTGCTATAGTGACATTTTCCTATTTCAAGAAAGCAATGGGTTTTTTTCTAGCCACCTCTTATCCTCTCTCTCTGGTTTTTCCCACCCGAAAGGCATCCAGAGTATTTCTAGCCTGGTGCTTATCACCTGTAATCTGGCCAGATAACTTGGGCCTGTTTCCAAGCTATCACTATCCCAGCAATTCTCGGGTGCATGCGGACTGACTGTACCGTCGCCTCCAATGCCACTAATACTATATAAACACTTTAAGCGTGCAGTCGATTTGTCTTCCCTAGCAGCTTTATAAAACTTGTGCTTCCTAGGTCAAGGTTGGTTTTTCCCTCAGGCTCCAAGCTGTATGTGCCGGCACTGGATCCAAACACTACTAGCCTTTTCCAACATCCTCTTTGGGATGATGGATCCCAGCCAATCCCATTAAGAGAGAGGAAGCGTACTCCCTCTCTTTCTGAAATTCTAGCTTTATGCCTAATATATTCAACAAATTTGCGCGGGAGTCCCCGCCTTTCAAGGCGGGGAGGGATAGCGCCGCCGCGCAGCGGCAATGCTTTACAAGTAAAACATAATACTCGTCAATCTGAATGAAATTGCCAGCCACCCAATCGCTGAGGTGCAAACTGAAGCTCATGCTCACTAAAGAGCAGGAGGAGGCGGTGCGGTGCACGGCGTTGGCTTACCGTAACGCCCTGAATCACGCATCCACTATCGCTTTTGTGGGCGGGAAGATATCGCAAGGCAGGAAACTGCAAAGGCTGGTGTCCCAGGATTTGGGCGAGAGGTTCGGGCTGCCAGCTCAAATGGCATGCAAGGCGCCCAGGCAAGTGGCTGCGGCCTACAAAATCCTTTGGGAACGCGCCAATACGAGCGCGGCTCATAAAGCCAAAGGCTGGACCAGCCCGGCGCTATAAGGGGCTCGACAAGGCCATCGAAAAGGCTTTGGACCGGAACCTGCAGGCCTTCATCACCACGGTCAAGGGGGTGGACATGAACCGACGGAACATCGCAGTGGAATCCAATACCCTAGGCAAATGTCGTTTTTATCCTGGTGGACACCGAAGGCACCTGGCCAAGCGTGCCGCCAGTAGACGAAGTGCGCAGCAAGCGAAGGGCACTTGCGGAGCCACACGCGATGGTTGGCATGGAGGGGCTAAAGGCTATCCGTTATCGAACCGAGCGCAGACAGTCAGAGAAGGTTTCCGTCAAACGCCGCAAGGCCAACCGCAAAAGGAGCACTTGGGGTTTTGCGGAGCTGCAAGCCAAGACGGTTTACAAAATCCGGCTGCCTGGCGGAGTGTGCCGGATTGGGTGGATGCGGATTCCTCAAGCCAGAGACGGCCGGTTTGCTGGCATGTTGGGCGGGAGAATCGGCCCAATAAGGGACTGTTGTTTGTATGCGCCCATTGTTGGTATACGCTCCATGCCGATTTAGTGGCTGCTAGAAACATCAGCATGCGAACGCTTTTCATCTGGCAAGACTGGGTGAGGACGGGGAGATTGTCAGCCGTCCCTAAAGCATCGGGTGATGAAGCCAAAGCCGCACGCCTTTCGAGATACGCGCAAGCCTGAGGTGGAGCCTGGTTGCAAGCTCCCTCCTTTAGGACGGAGTAGTTGACTCCAAAAAACTACATGGAGCCGGTTGAGGCCCTTGCATCCCATAGAAAGAGATAGGCATGCCAGCACCACTCTATAAAAGTTTGGGAAATTTATTCAAGGAATTTTTCCAACCCAGGATCCTTGGGGATACCAAGACTAAGGGCATCCTGATAATGCCTTTTGGCAAGCTCCTTAGCTGGAGGCCGTTGGGTGGCATAGATGACAGCAAGGTTGAAATGAGCATCCCCATAGTTAGGATCCAATTCAAGGGCTTTTCTTAGCTCTTTTTCTGCTGCCTCCTGCCAGCCTTTCTTTGAACAGGCTATTCCAAGATAATTCCTGGTCTTGGGATCGTTTGGGTTGATAACTATTGCTCGAGTCAGTTCGGTGACAGCATTATCAAAAAGCCCTTCCTGGTAATATACAATTCCTAAGATGGAGTGAGAAAAGGCATCATTGGGGTTAAGTTTTAGAGCCTGTGCTAAGGCATTTTCAGCTTCTTTGAGTTGTCCTTGCTGATAATAAATTACTCCTAAATTAGCCCAAGCAGTTACACTGTTGGGGAATTTTTCCAGGATTTGATGATACTTTTCTGCTGCCTCTTGATAGTGTTGCTCAGAAAAAAGAGTGGCAGCTTCGTCAACAAGCTTTTGAATGTCTTCTGGCAGCGAAGCTTGCAGCTCATTGCTTCCAGCTGAATGAGGAGGATCGGTCTGTGGTTTTGGATCAGACTGAATCGCAGTTCCTTCATGGGAAGGCTGATAGGCGACTTGTTGCGTTCCCGGAGGAACAATTGCAGCTGTGTTCTGAATATGATCGGTTGAGGATCCTTCTGGAGAATCAGTCTTAGCCATAGGGTTTGACTGGGCGGGGGGAGTAGATTCTTCTGGAGGTTTGGTGAGCTGGGCTTCAAAAGTAGATTGTTGGATTTCATTTAGATTGGGATTTATAGGCCCTTTGAGTAAAGCTTGTTCTTCTGGAGAAAGGGTGACTACTGGAGAAGACAAAAATTCAAGCTGTTTTTGCAGAAATTTTGAATCGATTTTGAGATTCTGTAGTTCTTCCAAAACAAGTCTCTTAGCCGAATCTCTTCGAGCTTGTTCCTGAAGCTGCCTGTTGATAATCCCTCTTAAAATTTCGTTTTCTTTTCTTAAAGACTCGGTATTGGGAGCGTTTGCTAAGTCTCGGGCTGATTCAGCAAGTTTCTGTTGGGCAATCTCTAACTGTGTCTTCAGAGTGCTTGCTGTGTTTCTGAAAACTTCGTTTTCTCTTTCCAAAATAGAAAGTTGCTCTTGTACTCCCTTCAGCTGATCTCGAAGGGCGGCAATGCCCGCCTCGCTATTGCCTGCTTGCAGCGTCCTTATTTTGGCTTCAGCCTGAGCTAGTTTGGCTTTCAAGGAATTGTTTTCCTGGAGAACGGCAGTGATTTTGCTTTCGATGTTGGTTGATTTAAACATCGCCAGCTCTTTTTGTGTGGCTGCAAGCCTATTCCTTAGCATATTAGCTTCGGATACCGCTTCTTCAAGCTTCATTTTTGTCTGGGATAATTCAGCTTCTAATTGACTAATGCGGTATTTGAGTTTGGTAACCTCTTCCTCGGACTTTGAACTTTTGTCGTGTTTGGAAAGAAGACTTTTAATAACATCGTTATTTGATTCCAAAGAAGGTGGTTCGGTTCTAGAAGCATTGAGAGCAGTTAAAACGTTTTTTTGGACTTCATCAGGCGTTTTCCCTAGTTTCTGGCCAAGAAGATTCAGTTTGTCTTTGACAAAATTAATACGGAAATTCAGAATCCCCGGTTCCCATTCTGGAAAATTTTTTTTCAACAATTCGAGCCGCTTACAACATTCGGTATACCTTTGGAAGGCTCCGGCTATCTCTCCTTTTTTTTCCATCTGCTCAGCTTCTTGTAAGGCAAGATAGATGTTCAAAAACTCATCTTGAGGAGAAACAACAGCTAAGCTTCTTGGGCTGAAGAAATAGGATGACAGCAGTAAAAATAGCCAAAGAACCAGTCTTTCAAGCCGCATCGTTGCCAATTTATTTTCGCTTTTCGTTTAAAAGTCAATAAGTTTTGATTGGAATTCAGGTCATAAGATTTTACTCTTTAAAAAGTAAAAATGTTTAAAAAAAATATCGTTTTTCTTTGGATTAATACATTTTTTTTACCATCCATCGCCGTAATGCCCCTGCTTTCAGGCATGGGGATATAAGGCGATAAATTATAGCTATGTGTAGTATAATTATGTATGAACAGAAAAGAAATTGAAATCCAATAAAAATA